>JBAVYO010000354.1:0-14156 GCA_049698855.1 Terriglobales bacterium | reverse complement strand
CCAGAATGCCACTCCGGCGCCTGATTCCAGCGACAACAGCGGTGTATTTGTCTTCAAGAAAGAAGTGGAAGAGGTTGTGCTGCACGCCACCGTCATCGACAACAAGCAGCACATCGTCACCAATCTCGACAAAAGCAGCTTCAGTGTTTTCGAGGACGGTCACCCCCAGACGATCACCTCGTTCCGCCATGAAGATATTCCCGTCGCCATGTGCATCGTTGTCGACAACTCGGGGTCTATGCGCGAGAAACGCGACAAGGTGAATGCGGCCGCGCTGAATCTTGTTCGCGCGTCCAATCCGAATGACGAGGTCTGCGTCGTCAACTTCAACGACGAATACTATCTCGACCAGGATTTCACTTCCAACATCGATAAGCTCAAAGAAGGGCTGGAGAAGATCGAAGCGCGCGGCGGCACCGCTCTTTACGATGCCGTGGTCGCTTCTGCCACTCACTTGAAAGAAGGCGCGAAGCTCGAAGAGAAAGTGATTTTCGTGGTCACCGATGGCGATGACAACGAAAGCAGTGAGACGCTGGAGCAGGCTGTGCGGCGCTTACAGGCCGAAAATGGGCCGACCGTCTATGCCATCGGCATTTTAGAGGATCACTCCAAACACGCGAAGCGTGCCCTCCAGGTCATGTGCGACAAAACCGGCGGCATCGCCTTCCTGCCCAAAACGCTCGACGAGGTCGATGCCATCACTCGCACCATCGCGCACGACATCCGTAGCCAATACACCATCGGATACAAACCCGCGACGTCAAAAAACCAAGGTGGATATCGCGAAGTAAAAGTGGAAGCCAAGTCGCCCGACCACGGCAGTAAACTCACCGTACGCACCAAGAGCGGCTACTACGCCGGCCCGGAACCTGCCGCAGGCGGCCAATAGCTTCGGTCACCGCGGAGTCACGGAGCACGCCTCGAGAAACGCTGATTGGGCTCTTCGGGTTCCTCCGTGAACCTCTGTGTACCTCTGTGTACCTCTGTGTACCCTGTGGTCAGTGTTTTTTTGTCGACGCTTAATCAGAGTGTCCTTAGGATCGGAGAGAACCCGGCGGGGAAGCTTTGTCGGAGGAATTGGTTTTCTCCGTCGCTCCGTGCCTCCGTGGTGGGAAAACGAGACCGAGCGCACCACCGTAACCACGCGCCGAATTGACGCCTCCCCTATTTTTTCCATACTCTGTAATGTGCCCACCGTGACTTCGAATACCCGCCTGCGCGTAAGCGACGACATTACCCAGCTCGTCGGCGAAACCCCAATGTTGCAACTGAAAAAGCTGGCTCCCTCGGGCTCGGCGGGAATCTTTGCCAAGCTCGAGTACCTGAACCCAGGAGGCAGCGTCAAGGATCGCGCCGCGATCGGCTTGATCGCGGAGGCCGAGCGCCACGGCAAGCTCAAGCCCGGCGGCACCATCGTGGAAGCGACGGCGGGCAACACGGGCATCGGCTTGGCGCTGATTGGTGTGAATCGCGGCTATAAAGTGCGGCTCTTCGTACCTGAAAAATTCTCCGAAGAAAAGGTCATCATCATGCGCGCCTTCGGCGCCGAGGTTACTCGCACGCCGGATTCCGAGGGCATGCCGGGCGCAATCAGCCGGGCCAAAGACCTCGCCACATCCGATCCCTCCGCCTTCCTCGCCGCTCAATTCGACAATCCCGCCAACACCGATTACCACTACGAGACCACCGCCCGCGAGATTTTCGAGCAGATGGACGGTCGCGTGGACGCCATCACGATCGGCTGCGGCACCGCCGGAACATTCAGCGGCATCGCTCGCTTCCTCAAAGAACGGATCGCAAAGGTTTATGCCGTCGCCGTCGAAACTCAAGGGTCTGTCCTTGGCGGCGGGAAAGCCGGCCAGCATAAAGTCGAAGGCATCGGAAACAGCTTCATCCCCGGCAATTTCGATCGCGCCGTCTGCGATGAGGTTTTCATGGTCACCGACCCGCAGGCGTTCGGAATGGTGAAGGAACTGGCAGCTCGCGAAGGCGTCCTCGGCGGATCAAGTTCCGGCGCAAATGTCTATGCAGCCGTCGAAATCGCCAAGCGCCTCGGAGCAGGGAAGCGCGTAGTCACGATGATTCCCGATTCCGCCGAGCGCTATCTATCCAAGAAGATCTTCGAAGGCGGGATCTAGCGCCGCCTGACTCAGTAGCGTCGGCCTCTTACCGGCCGTCCCGGTAGCCCGCCCCTGTCGTGCCCGGAGCAGATGTCGCCATCGCAGAGCGCCGATTCGGTCAATCTGTCCCAGCCCCCGCACATTTCCTGACCTTGGTAACTTTAGCTTTCCCGCGCTGAGGGTGCAGCATTGTTGATGGTGCAGCACTAAGGTATCCGGCTAAGCCTCCCCGCAGGGCAGCGAGAAGGTTCCTATGACCAAACAACACGGATTCTCCCTGATCGAACTGCTGGTTGTTGTGGGGATCATCCTGACCATCGCTGCGATTGCCATCCCGAACGTCTTGCGGGCGAGGATGGCAGCGAACGAGGCCGCGGCTGTGAGTTCGATTGCGACTATTAACACCGCCATGGTCGCGTATAACTCCAACTACCCCACCATTGGCTTTCCTCCCAATCTTGCGGCGTTGGGAGGCACTTGCGATACCCCCACTGCGATTCCTACTTCCACGGCCGCTTGCTTGATCGATTCGTCGCTTGCGCAGGGCACAAAGAGCGGATACACCTTCGTCGCCACCGGCGCGAGCACTCTACCCGCTGGCTCATACGAAGCCTATGCCAATCCCATGACGGCCAACATAACGGGTGTGCATTCCTTCTGCTCGATTCAGGATGGCGTCGTGCGCGAGACCGGTACAACTGCCATTTCTTCCTGCGGCGGAACCGAGCCCTCCTCTGGGGGAGCTGTTCCCATTGAGACCGTCAATCACTAAGACCTGCGTCACTGCTTCAAAAGAGTCTGGAAGCAATCACTATGACCTGCAACAGCTTGCCGGCTTGCTCGCCCGTTCAAAGGGGATGGCTTATTCACTACTGTGCACCTGCTTCGACGCGCTGAGTTTTAGCCCGCTCTCGTTCGGCTGCCGTTTTTCGTCCTAGCTGACTGTAGGCATCTGCCAGCAACTTGTGAGGCGAGGACTCCTTGGGCCGGAGGGCTGCGGCTTTCTTCAATTTCGGTATTGCGCCCGCGGCATTTCCCGAAAGCAACAGAGTGCGCCCAAGGAGCAGGCTGGCAAAGAAGTTGTCTGGGTTGATTTGGAGAACTTTCTGGTATTGCTGGATGGCCTTCGGCAAGCGGCCCGTTTGGCCGTATGCGTTTGCCAAGTCGAGACGCCATTCCTGAGACTGCGGCATCGCGGCCACCACCTTCTCGAACTCCGGAACGGCCGCTTCGAAGTCCTGCGTTTTCGCTAATGACAGGCCGAGCTCAATCCGGGCGACCATGGAGTTTGGAGCCAATCGTATCGCTTGGCGCAGGGCTGGCACCGCTTTGTCGTATTGCTCCAGCGCCCGGTAGCAGTCACCGAGCTCGAAATAGAGGGTGGGTATACCAGGGTTCGTTGCGATCGCTTCCTGCAACATTGGAAGCGCGGCGTCGAATCTCTTCGCTTTAATAAGATGGCCTGCCTGGGTGACATACTGGACGACCTTGATGTTGTCCTTGGGATCGGCTCCGTGGCCTGCGGTTCCCGATCTTGAAAAGTCGTTCCCGGCAATATATCCCAGCGCCAATAGTTTCTCCTCCGCAGCCGGGTCTTCCACTGCCTTGCGGGATTCCCGCTTGCTGCTCGTCTTCCGGCGGAACTCCTCGAGCCGGCTCCCAAGCGTATCCGCTACTGCTTTCTTTTCTGTAGCCAGGTTGTGTTCTGCCTTCGGGTCGGCCGACTCGTCATAGAGTTCCCGCCGCGGCGCCTGTATGTACAGATACTTTCCCGTGCGGAGCGATTGCAGTGCGCTCCATCCGTAACCAATGTGCGGATAATCCGACTGCGCATACGCTGGCCGGTCGCGCCAGGTTCCCGGAACCCCGATTCCGTCTTCCACCTGAATCCATTCCAGCAGAGACTCCCCTTGCACCTCGGCCGGAACATCGATCTTTGCTGCCTGCAAGAACGTCGGCATCACATCCAGAAGTTCCACTTGGTTCTCGATGCGCTTTCCCGCGGCTGCCTGGTCCGGCAGTTTGATCACCAGAGGCACATGAATAGTCTCATCGTAGAGAAAGATCCCGTGCCGGTCTTCCCCATGCGCCCCAAGCGACTCCCCGTGATCGGCCATGACCGCAATCATCGTCTTGTCATACAGCCCGCGCGCTTTCAGGTGCTCCAGCAGCGTTCCCACGACTGAGTCGCTATATGCGATTCCACCGTCATAAGGCTCCGAAGCGTACCGGCTCCTGTAGGGTTCGGGCGGGTCGTAGGGATCATGCGCATCGAACAGATGGACCCACAGGAAGAATGGTCCTTTGGGGTGCTGGTCCAACCAGCCAAGAGCTTGCGTCACCACCTGCGAACCTGATCTCCTGGCGTCCGGTCTGCGGTCATACCACATATCCTTCGAGTGGAAAGGAGCATCGTAGGTGTCGAAGCCGCGATCAAAACCGGGAGCGCCCACGGATGCGTCCAGGGCTGCGGAGCCCAGAAATGCCGCGGTCTCGTATCCGTGAGCCCGCAGGATCGCCGGGGCATAGGGCAGGTCTTTTGCCAGCGAGTACGCAAAGTCGAGCACCTGATGGAACTCGGGATAAGTGCCGGTCAGAATGCTGGCGTGCGAGATTGTCGTCAACGGGGCCTGCGCGTAGGCATGTGTGAAGACGACGGACTGGCGAGCCAGTCCATCCAGGTTCGGCGTCAGCCCTCGCGTCGAACCTAGGAACCCCATCCGGTCTGCGCGTGTCGTGTCGAGCGTGATCAGAATTATGTTCGGAGGCGCAGCCGTCCCTGCCAGCGCCTCCGTAGCTAGGACGAGTACACACACCAATTCCCGAAAAAAAGCCTTAGGTCTTGAATTCTGGGGCTGATTCACTCAATGTCTCTCCCACAACAGGCTGGCGACGCATTGGTGGGTCAACGGACAGGGGACTGCGCCCGCCCCCAGAGCTTTTTGCATGATTGAGGAAATTGGCACAATGGATGGCAGGTGAAATGTCTGCCAGATTTTTACGGGTCGTTAAACCACTCGGGGACAGGAGTTTGGCCGGACTTTCACGTGAATTGTCGCCGCCAATTGCAGGTAAAGTTTTGTAAAAATTTTATCGATGCTAAACTAATCAGAAGCAACTATTTACGAGCATTCGTCGGTTGAAGCGCCCCCCCATCGTTGTATTAAGATGGATGGTCAGAAAGTCATCTTCGATGGGAACACCGAGGTTGTTTCAATTCGAGCCGTTTGTGCTGGACGCTCGTGCTCAGGCGTTGTTCAGGAACGGGCTGCGGGTCAAGCTCACCGGGCAACCCTACCAAATTCTGCAAATTTTGCTGGAGCGTGCGGGTGAAGTTGTGACTCGCGAGGAACTTCGGGAACTGCTATGGCCCGAAGGCACCTTCGTCGATTTTCAACGCTGCCTGAGCACATCGATCATGACCTTGCGTCGAGTGCTGCATGATACAGCGGATGCTCCGCGCTATATTGCGACTGTTCAGCGTGTCGGCTACCGCTTTGTAGCCCCCGTCACAACCACTGATGAGGAACTTGGACTGCCCGCCAGCCGGATGTCCGTGGTTGGCGGACGCAACGTTGAAGGGATCGGTGAAGTTTCGGGCAACACCATGGTGCCGTCTCTCGTCAATCTGCGCGTGAAGCAATACGCATTGGGAGCGGTTGTGGCACTCGCCGCACTGTCGCTGCGCAAACTGCTCGACCCGTACCTTGGGACCCATTATCACTTTCTGATGTCATGGTTTGCGGTGGTGTTGTCGGCTCGCTACTGGGGAATCGGCCCTGCGATCGCTACCACAATCACGGGAGCACTTGGCGTTTGGTACTTCTTGTTGCCTCCTGCTTACAGTTTTCGCCTCCAGGATCCGGCGGAGATCTATGGATTGGTAGGTTTCATCGCCCTGAGCATAAGCATCGTCTGGCTGGCATCCGCAGGCCCTTCAAAGTCGTTTCAGGACTGACTTCCTCATCTCCATCCTCATACAGAACACGGCCCAGTCCCCGTATGCCCAACGGCTCGAAGCCGAGAACTCCTGAGCACGTCTTGACACCGGCTGCTAGAATGAAATCTACGGCAATCGAAAAACTGCTGTGTGACAACCTGCCGCGTCGGTGGCCCAGGTTGAGAAAGTTACAAATCGAGAGAGAATTGCTTTAAGTCTTTGACTTATGAACACTTTACCCGTAACTCCTTATTCCTCAAAGACTCAGCGCGAGGAATCTCCAAGTCTTTGAGTTCATTAGACCGAGGTGGGGTATTGAGCAGCAATCCTCCCATTTTGGGAAAATTCTCCTCGCTAGAGTCTGCAATTCCGAGGAACTCATTCTTTGACCGCCAAAAAGCCAGACTCCCATAAGCAAGGTTTCGCCACTCGCGCCATTCACGCAGGACAAGAACCCGATCCCCTAACAGGCGCAGTCAACGTTCCCATCTACGCGTCTTCCACCTACGTTCAGGAAGAGATCGGAAAGCACAAAGGCTACGAGTATTCGCGCGTCTCTAATCCCACGCGCGATCGCCTGGAAACGAATCTCGCGGCGCTTGAAGGTGGCGTTGCCGCCAAGGTTTTCGCCAGCGGAATGGCCGCAATCAACGCCGTGATCACGACCCTCAAAGCGGGAGATCACGTCGTCGCCGGCCACAATCTTTACGGAGGAACGCCGCGCCTCTTCAATCAGGTATTGGTGAATTTCGGCCTCACATTCACCTACGTGAATACGACGGACCTGACCGCGGTCGAGCGCGCCTTCCAGAAAAACACTCGCCTCGTGTTTGCCGAGACTCCAACCAATCCGTTAATGGAAATCTGCGATTTGCACGCGATCAGCGAATTAACCCACAAGCACGGCGCTGAACTTGTAGTCGACAACACCTTCATGTCACCGTACTTTCAGCGGCCGATCCAGCTCGGCGCGGACATGGTTGTCCATTCGACCACCAAGTTTCTCAATGGCCACAGCGACGGCCTCGGCGGAGTCGTTGTCTGCACCAAGCCCGAGCAAGCCGAGAAGCTTGCCTTCCTGCAAAAATGCGCGGGCGCGATCATGTCTCCATTCGAATGCTGGCTGATTCTGCGCGGCGTGAAAACGCTCGCCGTCCGCATGTTGCAGCACGATAGCAACGGCCGCAAAGTCGCCGACTATCTGGCAAAGCACAGAAAGGTGCAGAAGGTTTTTTATCCCGGATTGCCTGATCATCCGCAGCACGAACTCGCCAAGCGCCAAATGTCCGGTTTCGGAGCACTGATCTCGTTTGAAACCGGCTCCCTCGCCAACGCTAATAAGATGCTGCGCAAGGTGCGAGTCTGTTCGCTCGGTGAATCGCTAGGCGGAGTCGAGACACTGATCTCCCATCCCGCGACCATGACGCACGCCGCAGTAGGCGAAGAAGGCCGCCGCAAAATCGGCATCACCGACGGCTTAGTGCGAATCTCAGTCGGCATTGAGGACGTGGACGATATTCTGGCCGACCTCGATCAAGCGCTGGAAGCGATCTAGCAGAGTGACGTTACAGGGACCCTATGATCAAGCGTCGTGATTTCATCCGCAACACCGCCGCAACCGCGGCAGCACTCTTCACCGGATACTCACCATTCGCACTCGCACAAAGTTCCAGCACGGCCGATTCCCGCGTCGAAGTTCTGCTGGGAGAGCCGTTGGGCATCATCTCACCCAATATTTACGGGCATTTCGTGGAGAACCTGAGCGGCGTCGTCTACGACGGAGTTTGGGTCGGCACGAACTCCAAGATTCCGAACGTGAATGGCATTCGCAAAGAACTGATCGACGAAATGAAGAAAATCAAGCCGCCAGTCGTTCGCTATCCCGGCGGCTGCTTCGCCGATAGTTACGATTGGCGCGACGGCGTTGGGCCCGTCGATAAGCGTCCCCGGCGCACTAACTTCTGGGAAGACGGTGAGCCGGCCGCCGCTCCCGACAGCCATCGCTATGACTTGAACCAGTTCGGCACGAATGAGTTCATGCAATTTTGTAAGTTGATTGGCAGCCAGGCCTATCTCTCCGCCAATGTGCGAAGTCTTCCCGCCGAAGCGTTTTATCGATGGGTGGAATACTGCAATTCTCCCGCAGGCGCCACCACCTTGGCTGACCAGCGTGCGGCCAATGGCTCTCCCGATCCCTTCGGCGTTCGCTACTGGGGAGTCGGGAACGAAGCTTGGGGATGCGGCGGGAACTTCACGCCGCAGGAATACGCCATGGAATTTCGCAGATATACAGCTTGGCTTCCTGAGTACAACAAGCAGAAGCTGTCGTTTGTCGCATCGGGTCCCAATTCCGACGACTGGAGCTGGACGCGTGGCTTCTTCGAAGCAATCGCGCGCAAGGGGAAAGACCAGCTGGACTCCGTTTTTGGCTGGGCTCTTCATTTCTATGCCTGGAATATTAGCCGCGGGAAAACGCAAGACTGGGATCAGGGAAGAGGCGATGCCCTCAAGTTCGACAACGTCGACTGGTACGAAATCCTGCGCGAAGGCGATCGCATGGAATCCTTGATCAACGGACATTGGCAAGCCATGTCGGAATTCGACCCCGAGCATGAAGTCAAACTTGTGGTTGACGAGTGGGGGCCGTGGTATCGCCCGGGCAGTGAAATCAATGCCGCGGATCAGGTTGAGCAAACACCAACATTGCGCGATGCTGTGTTCAGCGGCATGACGCTCGATACCTTCAATCGCCATCCGGAAAAAGTCACGATTGCCGCTTCCGCCCAGTTGATGAATTGCTTGAATAGTCTTTACTTGGCGCATGAGGACAAGTTCTGTGTAACGCCGGTAGGCCACGTGTATCGGATGTATGCCGCACACCAGGGCGGGCAGGGATTGCGGACCATCTTCTCCGCTCCCCCCGTCAACTACGACCGGGATGGCAAACCGGCCACGTTCTGGGGACTCAAAGGGTCAGCTTCGCTGCACGATAAAGAACTGGTGCTGACCGTGGTCAATCCCCACGTCAAGGAGTCGCGTCAAACTGAGATTGGAGTTCGTGGAGCAAGCGTGCGGTCCGCGACAGCAACTACGCTGACGCATTCCGACATTCACGCGCATAACTCGTATGCCGAGAGAAACGTTGTCGTCCCGCGAAACCAAAACGTCGAGATCAGGGGGAAACTCGTCGCTTGCACCATTCCACCGGCGTCGGTCACCCAATTCTCGCTAACTCTCGAGTGAAGAAACTCACAGTGAAGAAAATTGTGAGCAAAAGCGATCAGCGCACCGACGCGCCAATCCAGTCGAGGTAGCTCACGTCCCCATCCTCTATGGCGAGTTCGATGCACTCCGGCACTTCATAGGAATGCAGTTCGCGCACGGCATCGCGCAAACGTTCAAATACGCCCGAGGTTGATTTGATGATAAGCAGGCATTCAGTCGCCGACTCCACTTCGCCTTGCCACCGGTAAACCGATTGCACCTGCGGAACAATGTTGACACAACCGGCCAGTTGCCGCTCCACCAGCGTGCGCGCAATGCTCTGTGCTTCTTCAAGCGAACCACACGTGCTCAACACAACGGTTTTATCAGTCATATAGAATCGGGCGGTGGCTCCTTCGCTGCCGATGGTATTGCCTTCACGCCCTGCTCCGCAATGCCGTTAGACGAAAGCAGAGCCCAAAGCCGAAAGCCGAAAGCTAAAGCTCACTTCTTCATTCAACGCAATAGTCGAGGCACGGCGAGCAACTCAAAGCCATATTTGCCGAAGTTGGTTCCTTCTGTCCGCTGCGGCAGAACTTCCGCTTGACGCGGGAAGCGAAACAGAAGTTTACTGAAAAGTTACACCTCGATCCGGCAGAAGTTTGTGGCAGCAAAGTTGCCCAGGTGGTGCGGACAGACGGGCTGAAGCTCGTCCTGACCGGCGGATCGTGGGTGTGCTACCGGCTTTCGGGCACGGAGCCTGTGGTGTGCGCATACTGAAGCGCGCACTAAAGCAGATTTTACGAAGTTGAACGCGGCAGCCAAAGCATGGATCTTCGACTAGGACCGGCGTCGAGAGCGCGCATATTCGTGCGTCCAGAGGAAGGTCTGCGCACGGTCATGAATCAAGCTCCGCGAGCCGAGGCGCTGGCTGAGCAATGGGTTGAGCGCACGCGTCCAGCCTGGTCATGGCTGGCGCGCGAATGGCGCGTCGTAGGCACAATCGCCGCCGCTTTGCTGATTGTTGGCGTTCTGGCACACGCAGTGTTTGGTTCGAACGGAATGGTTGTATATGAGCAGAAGCGTGCGGACATGAAGGCATTACAGGCCGATGTCGATCGCCTTCAGAAGGAAAACGCGCTCGAAGCGGATCGAATCAAGCAGCTCAAGTCGAATCCTGCGGCGATTGAAAAGGAAGCCCGCGAGCAGCTTGGTTACTCACGCAAGGGAGAAGTCGTCTTCGTCGCGCCCCAGCCGCCTCAGAAACCAGCCACGGGCCGAGCCGCGACTGGTCAAACCGGAACTGGTCAAATTAAGACCGGCCGCTAATTCCGCAAGCGCGCTCTACCGCACCACCCCTTCCAGCGGAGAACTCGCAGTGGCATAAAGTTTGCGGGGCATGCGTCCGGCCAAATAAGCCTGACGTCCCGCGAGCACCGCGTGCTTCATGGCTTGCGCCATCAGTTCAGGTTCCTGCGCTCCGGCAATGCCCGTATTCATCAGCACGGCATCGTAGCCGAGTTCCATCGCAATCGCCGCGTCCGACGCGGTTCCTACGCCCGCGTCGACAATCAGCGGAATGCCCGTGATCATTTCGCGGAGGATTTTAAGATTGGCGGTGTTCTGAATACCAAGTCCGCTGCCGATCGGCGCGCCTAAAGGCATCACGGCCGAAGCCCCAGCATCCACGAGACGCTTCGCGACCACGATGTCATCGGACGTATATGCCAGCACCGTGAAGCCTTCCTTCGCCAGCGTCCGCGTCGCTTCCAGCGTGGCCTGCACATCCGGATACAACGTTGCCTGGTCGCCGATCACTTCCAGCTTCACCCAGTCGGAAAGCCCTGCTTCGCGCGCCAGTCGCGCCGTGCGTATGGTCTCATCCGCCGTGTAACAGCCCGCGGTATTCGGCAGGAGAAAGTATTTCTTCGGGTCAATGTAATCCAAAAGAGATTCCGTGCCGCGGTCCAGGTTCACGCGGCGCACTGCGACCGTCACAATCTCGGCGCCGCTGGCTTCGAGCGCGCGCGCGGTTTCCTGAAAAGATCTGTACTTGCCAGTCCCAACCAGCAGACGGGACTGAAATGGCTTCCCTGCGATGATCAATGAGTCCGTCATGCCCTTATTGTACGGCGCGCGTCGGATGCTTGGCAGCCCGCCGCCTATGGCCAGACCGCAAAATGAGCGGGAAGACTCAGCGCCGCTCCGCTTCCGCTTTGGCGTACATATCGTCGATCAGTTTGCTGTATCGTGCCTCAATGCCACGCCGCCGTATTTTGAAGGTATGCGTCATGGTGCCATCGGCTGCGGAAAATTCCTCCGAGATGACGAGCACGCGTTTCAGTCTCTCGAATCGAGCCAGGTTAGCGTTCGCGTCTTCGACGATTCCTTCGTAAAGCGCCTGCACCTTGGGGTTGGCGACAAGTTCCTCGCGGGAACCAAAGTTAATCTTGTTGACGCGCGCCCAATCCTCAAGAACAGGGAAGTGCGGCGAGATCAGGGCAGCGGGGAACTTGCGCTTGTCGCCCAGTACGACCACGGTGCCGATCAGCGGGTTGAGTTTCAGCGAATTTTCGATCGGCTGAGGCGCAACGAATTTGCCGCCCGATGTTTTGATCAGATCCTTTTTGCGGTCGGTGATGGAAAGAAATCCCTCGGCGTCCACATGTCCGATATCGCCAGTCTTAAACCAGCCGTCGACAAAGGCGTCTCGGGTTTCATCCGGACGATTCCAATAGCCCTTGAACACCGAAGGTCCGCGCACCAGAAGTTCGCCATCCTCCGCAATTCGCACCTCAACATTCGAGAGCGGTTTTCCGACAGTGCCCAGTTTGTGAACGCTCGGTGTGTTGACCGCAATCACCGGAGAAGTCTCGGTCAGGCCGTAGCCCTCGTGAATCTGTATGCCAATATCGGCATACCATTCCGCCAGTTCGCGTCCCAGCGGAGCGCCTCCAGAAACGAATTCCTCCGCCTTGCCGCCCATGCCCGCGCGCACTTTCGAAAAGACCAGGCGATCTGCGATTTTCCATGCCAAAGTGTTTGGCCGAACTCCCCGCAGCGTTTCCTCGCGATGAGCGCGCCCGATCCCGAGCGCCCAGCGATAGATTGCGTCCTTTGGAAAACCTGTAGCCTGAAGGATCACCTGCTGCCGGATCTTTTCATACACACGCGGCACGCCCACAAAAATACCCGGCTGCACCTCGCGCAGCACTTTCGGGAGCTGCGGGATATCCGGACAGTAGGCCAGTGTCACGCCGCGATACAGCAGCGCAAAATCCACGTGTCGAGCGGTAACGTGGGACAGCGGGAGAAATGAAACGCTGACGTCGTCTTCCCCGCCGATGTCAAATCCCGCCAGCGAACATGCAACATTCGAAGCCATGTTGCCGTGGGTCAGCATGGCTCCTTTGGGAGTTCCAGTCGTACCAGAGGTATAGATAATCGTCGCGAGGTCGTCCGGAGTAATCGCCGCCGCGCGCGTGTCGAACTCCGCATCGCGGTCTGTGGGGCCGTCGAGCATCAATCCCTGCATGTGTATGGCGTGCGCAGTCTCAACCGCATCCATCACCAAAATGTGCTCAATGGGTGTGTACTGTTGGATAGTCAGCACTTTCTCCAGTTGATTCTTGGTAGACACTGCGATAATCCGCGCCCCGGAATCGTTGAGGATATAGGAGGTCTGATCGGCCGTCTGCGTCGAGTAAATCGGGACGGTGATCGCACCCAGCGACAGCGCAGCAAAGTCCGTAATCGTCCACTCGGGGCGGTTTTCGCTCAGGATGGCGACCCGGTCGCCTTTGCCAATTCCCCAGGACTGGAGTGCGCGCGCTACGCCCACAACATCGCGATAGAGCTCTTTTGAAGAGATTGGCACCCAACCAGGAACTTCGCGCTGTAGCATGACGCGTTCGCGTTCGCGCTGCGAAATGGCCGAGAGAATGTCGTTAAGAGTGCGTAGGCTCATCCGATGCAACTAATGTGGTGCGTCAAACAGGTCGACATTTATGAGGCGCCGGTTTCTTCCGTGATCCTCTGCGCCCTCTGTGGTCAAAGCCTTTGAACTCCTCGCCGAACACCACCGATCACGCGGATCGAGGCACAATATTTAATGGTCACTATTTCCGACGCACTACACACTACACTAGGTCACGGATCATTGTACAAATTTATCGCCTGTAACGTAGGCGGGACTTTATCCATAGGTGGTCTTTGACGAGCCGAGCCCGGAGGCGTGAACCTGAAAGCGGTCGATGTCGCCGTCCAGGCGGGTCAGCTTTCTGATCGGTAAGGACGGCAAGAATCTCGATGAACAGGCGGATTGGGAAGCGATTGATCCCACCAAACTCGTGGACGCATGTCAGCGTCAGAAGTTAAGCCGCTGAGGAAATGAAACTCGAAAGGCAAGAGGACAGAGGAATAAGAAAAGAAAAGGATAGAAGAGCAAAGAATTGGGCTGTAGGTCTTTCGCGTTCTCGGAGAAGCTGTTAGGATATTTCCTGGATTAAGAGCACCGCTGTTTGCAACGAGTGCGACCTTGTTCACAGGAGACGGTTCCGCAAGGGCGCAGACATCCTAGTGGTTTTGCAATTTTTAGTTGATTTGGCGAGTGGGGACGTAGTTCAGTTGGTTAGAACGCTGCCCTGTCACGGCAGAGGCCGCGGGTTCGAGTCCCGTCGTCCCCGCCATTCTTTTCAAGCACTTGCGACCCTAACGTCCGGCAAATCAGGGGATGTTAGGGGACGATAAGCGCCGAACGAGAATGGTCCCATCCCCGAACGGTTCCAGACAGCGCTCATTGGATTAGGTTTGTCTTCGGCAAGAGACCCGTCGGCAAAATCGCTTCGACCAATTTGTCTTGTGCCAAGCGTTTGGTCTTCGATGTCGCCTGC
>JBAVYO010000353.1:0-8536 GCA_049698855.1 Terriglobales bacterium | reverse complement strand
CATTACGAGCTCGTCGCTGGACGCGCCGATGCCGCTGAGGCCCTGCTCGGCGTGATGGAAAGCTCCACCGGAACCAGCCGCCTCATTCCCGAACAGGTTTGGGACCGCGACGATATCACGGAGCGCGAGTTGTTTGCAGGCAAGAGTTCGGGGTCAGCTTGCCCGCTGCTTTGGGCACATTCGGAATACATCAAGCTAAGGCGGTCGCTGATTGAGGGGAGAATCTTCGACCAGCCGTCCCTGACGGTGGAACGCTATTTGGTTCGAAAACAACAGCCGGAATATTTCAACTGGCGCTTTAATAACAAGCCGCGCACCATGCCACGCGGGAAGAAGTTGCGCATCCTGCTCATGGATGCGGCAATGGTCCACTGGAGCCTCGACAACTGGCAAACCAGTAGCGATGATTACACCAAAGGCAGCGGCTGGAATCTCGAACATTGCGATCTGCCAACGGATAGATTGGCCGCGGGGCAGCAAATCGTCTTCACCTTCCGCTGGAAAGACACCGGGCAATGGGAAGGCCGCGATTTCTCCGTAGTGGTGGAATGAGCCATGGGTGTGTGCATGTTGACTGTCCGGCGCATTTCACGTTTGCTAGACTTTCTCTTTCCCCGAGGACTCCCATGCGCATTGTTTACCTTTTTGTTATGGTCGGTTTGATGACTTCATTTTCCCTCTCCGCGAACTTGCCCGCTCCGCAAGCCATTACAGATCCCAAGCAAATTTCTTCCAAGCCCGATGCACGGGTTGAAAAGAATCTGACGATCGAAAAGCTCTACATGACCCGGCAGGTGGGCGGATCCACGTGGGCGCCCGATGGCAAAACGGTCGCCTTCATCAGCAATCTAAGTGGGCGTAACAATATTTGGCTCGTACCATCCGACGGCGGCTGGCCGATGCAACTCACCGTCAGCGATCAGCGCCAAACCAGCCCGACCTGGTCGCCCGATGGAAAGTGGATCGCTTACATGTCCGACTACGATGGCGACGAGCAGTGGGATATTTTCCTCGTATCGCCGAAAACCGGGCAGGTTATCAACGTCACCAACACGCGCGAGATTGCAGAGGAAAATCCCGTCTGGTCGCCCGATGGCCGCTATCTCGCCTACCTGGTCAAACCGAAGACGTCATCGGTTTACGAGATTGACGTGTACGACACCGTCCTTCGCGATGTGAAGCACATCACCACCGGCACCGCCAAAGACCTCTACAACTTCGAGCCTTTCTGGTCCGAGGACGGCAAATTTATTTTCTATTCGCAGTCGCAGGCCAAGGGCACAGACTCCAACATTTTCGTGGCCGATGTTGAAAGCGCCAGTAGCGCGCTGCTCACGCCGCACGAAGGCGAAAAAATCTACGCAGCCAATGACGTTTCACCGGACGGGAAGCATCTTCTCATCACCTCCAATGCCGGCAACGGCTACGACAACGTGGGCTTGCTGGAAATTACGAGCAAGAAAATCCATTGGCTCACCGACGACAAATGGGAGATTTCCGGCGCCAGCTTCACGCCAGACGGTAAATCGCTTACCTACACCGCCAACGCCGACGGCAATGTCGATATCTACCTCTACGACATTGCCACAGGGACCGCGCGTGCCATGGCTCTTCCCAAAGGCCTGAATTCGCCCGCGGGCAACTCCACTCCGTTCACCAGCGATGGCACGCGCATGCTCTACTCGCATACGGGGCCGACCGCTCCCGGCGACCTGTGGGTGTATACGCTCGCCGACGGCACATCGCATCAACTCACGCACTCACTGGTGGGCGGCGTGCGCGCCCAGGACATGGTCGAGCCTTACCTGGTGCGCTATCCAAGCAAGGATGGCAAGTGGACGATCTCCGCCTTCGTTTACGTTCCCTACAATCTTCCCCGCAATGACGAGCATCCTGCGATCGTGTATGTACACGGGGGTCCCACCAGCCAAACCGTGAACACGTTCAGCCGATTCATTCAGTACATGGCCAATCAAGGCTACCTGGTGATCGCGCCCAACTATCGAGGCTCGACAGGCTACGGAAAAGAGTTTCAGCAGGCCAATCTGTTCGATATGGGTGGAGGCGACTTACAGGATGTACTCGCGGCTGCCGACTGGATCAAGCAGACTGGCTACGTCGACCCGAAAAAAGTGATTCTGATGGGCGGCAGTTACGGCGGCTACCTGACGATGATGGGAGTGACCAAGGCTCCCGAGATGTGGGCCGCTGGCGTGCCTATTGTGCCTTTTGTGAATTGGTTCACCGAAATCCAGAACGAAGATCCGGTGTTACAGCAATCGGATCTGGCGACCATGGGCGATCCGGTCAAGAACAAGCCGCTTTTTGAAGATCGCTCGCCAATTAATTTTGTCGATCGGATCAAGGCTCCGCTGTATTTACTGGCTGGAGGCAACGATCCCCGTTGCCCTAAGAGCGAAGCGCAGCAGGTGGTCGATGCCGTCAAAAAGCGCGGCGGCGTGGCGGAATGCAAGGTCTACGAAGATGAGGGTCACGGCTTCTCGCGAGTCGAAAACCAGATCGACGCCTATAAACGAGTGGCGGAGTTCCTGAAGGCCCACGTCCCGCCCGCCGACTGCGGCTGCGTGCTAAACGAATAGACCACCAACAACCGATACCTTTGAGGAAGTTGTTCAACCGGGTGGAATGAGTGTAAGACCAATGAGTGTAATTGGAACGCCAACTACGTCGCGTGGGAGCCTCGACCCGAGAGAACCCATCGTGTGAACCGAAGGTCTCAGTCAAGCAATCGCACTCGTCAGACCTTGGCAAGTGACGCGGGGCTACTTCGCCGCAGGTGCCGTTTCCAGCATCTTCAACTTCTCATTGGCATTGTCATTCGCCGGGTTCAGCTCCAGCGACTTCTTGTAGTTGTCGATCGCCAACTGTTTCTGCCCGGCTTTCATGTACGCCTCGCCCAGGCTGTCATAGGCATTCCACGAACTCGGAAACATCTGCACGCCCAACTTGAATAGGTCGATCGCCTCAGGGAGGTGATTCTCGTCCATCAGTGTGGACGCCCAAAAGTTCACGGTGTCCTCATCCAGCTTGAAATCTGGCTGGTCCTTCTGCATCGCCGCATAGATTGCAGGAGCATGGTCAAAGCCCTGCCGTCCCAGCTCCGCGCGAAACGCATCGAGAGTGGCCGGAATCCCCTTGCCCGCGCGAAAGTCCACCGTCATCATGTGCGGCGGAACGCCAACCTCCGAAGACGTCTTCTTCAGAAACGCCATCGCCTGCCCATCATGCTTGAGATACGCATCCAGGAATTCCAGCGTGTAGCGCGCGACCCAGGCATAGCCGACAATCCCATCCGTCCGCGAGTAATCCGCTCTGTGATTGCTAAGGTAGCCCTTCCATATGTTCTCATTTCGCTGGTACATCGAGCTGTGCTGCGTGTGCACCAGTGCTATGTCCTCAACCGTAATCAGATCGCCGTGCGTCCACGCATTAAGCACGTTGGGGCCCTCGGTGTCTTTGCTTGGGGTGTGCCGCGCCAGCTTCTCCAGCGAGGCCGGTCCCTGCGTAAAGAACAGCATCGGTATCGTCATCTGCTCAGGATGCACATCGGTCGCCGCCTTCACCAGCCCCGGGAAATACCGCATGCTGCCATCGAGCGCCACGAGCGCGTCAATGCGGTTGTCGCGCGCTGCGGCAAACAGATTTGAGATCCCACCCCAGCTAAAGCCGGCCACCGCAATCTCAGACATCTGCGTATCCGGGAGCGTCCGCGCGTACCCGATCAGAAACGAGATGTCCTGCGCCTGCGCGTTGATGTCGGCGAGGCCGACGGTCACCTCCCGCGATGCCGCGCCCATATCGGGGCTCGCCACCACCACGTAGCCGTGGCTCGCCAGGTACTCACACAAGTCGGCGTTCTCCCAGGACATCGAGGAGATACTCGGTGCATAGATCACGACGGGAAATTTTCCGGCAAGTAGCGGAGCATCACGCACGGCCCACATCGAATCCTCTAGCGCAGGCTTCATGCTGTCGAGCCACTGCTTCCAATCCGGCGCAAGTTGTGGTTTCCCAAACGTGGTCTCTGTGGCCAGCAGGTCGCCGTAATCTCCTACCGTCATCGGTTTGCGGCTGTTCTTATCCGCCGGATACCAGATCAGCGTCTGCAGCGGCCGTGCGCGCTCTCCCTGATAGGGCTTGCCCAGTTCATCGATGAGCGAACGATAGGCGCGCGAGAAATCATACTGCTCCACAACCTTGAGTCCCACGGCATCCGGTCCGGGCTTCTCAGTGAAGTGAAAACGCTGATCCCCGGACGCAACCACCGGGGCGTTTTGGGCGTGCGCAGTCGCAACAAGTGCGATAAAAAGAGCGGCCCGCCAGCAAGGAATGACAAACGAGCGCATGGTTCCTCCTTCAGAAAACGGTCCTGATTATAAAGAGCGCCATGCAAGCCGATTCGTTCAGGTTTTTCAGCAGAGGTGCACCCTACTCCGGAAATAAGCACTATTTCCACATACCATTCGCTTGGTCCTAACTGTCGTTAACAGGCGCGATCCCGCTTATTTACCCCGAGAACCCTAAATCCGCACGGGTTTTCAGCCACCAAATATCAAGGATGGCTATCACAGACATTCCACCACATTATGCGTTTCTGAAGCAGGAGTCATTTTCAAGAGCCGCTTGCAGCAGCTTCCTTCCGAGAGCCCGGAGCAAAACAAAACTGGAAGGTACCCTTCAGCACCATTACCGCCGGACAATTCGTTCCTCGTCCAGATTGCCAGAAAATAGTCAGGTTGACTCCGCGTGCTTGTGCGCGGCGCGGCGGCGCCTTTCCGCAGCCTGTACGCGTAGGTGCAGCATGTACAAAACGACGAGGGCGTTAATCACGATAATCGCCAGCCGGATCGGTGTCGGCCGCCGAATCAGGTCAATCATCTCAAACGGAATGTAGACCGCTCCCGAGATGAATGCCATCCACTCGGCCCAGGGCAGCGCGTACCAGAGCCCGTACGCTTCCACAAAACGCATGGCCGCATAAATACTGGCCGCCACGGCGATCTTCCAGAGCCGCACGTCGTTGAACCGTGAAACCAAAGCGATGAACACGCCGACATAGTGGTGGTACGGGTTGGCGTGGAAAAATTCCAGGAAACTCTCGGCAATTCCCCAGAGGTCCTTGTGGTGGCGCATGGAAAACACGCCCAAGCCCGCCGCAACCACGATCAGCCCCTTTACGAACTCAACCGTGGCAACGGTTCGCACACCCTTGATGTGTTCGGAATCGTGGACGACTGGGTGCATAGTGTTTTCTGTCTAACGGCGAATATCAGATGCGACCGGAAACGCTGGCGCGCAGTTCCTCAACGATTTCTTGCGCAGCCTTGCGGGCTTCGGCGTTCTGGGTGACTTCAAAGGAAATCGCCCCCACTCGCGCATGACCGCCACCTCCGTAGCGTTCGCAGATTTTCGCCAGATTCACGGATGGCTCGCGCCTGGACCAAGGGTTCGATCCGACCGACACTTTCACACGGAACGAACTCTTACTCAATCCTACGCTGTAGATGGAATCGGGGTGCAGGTAATACGGCACGAATTTGTTGTACCCCTCCATATCCAGGTCGGTGATATCGAAGAAAATCGTGCCGTCGCGTTCCTGGGCGCGCTGGCGAAGAATGTCAATGGAGCGCTCGTGCCGTTCCAAAAGCGGAGGCAGAACGGCTGCGACAAAAGGCCGCTCCAGGATTTCTCCCAGCGGATGGTAGGCCAGCAGTGGAATGAGCCTCTTGACGAAGTCCCGGTCGGTCGATGCTTCGATGGCCATGGTCAGCTTCATGGCCGGCTCTTTCATCTCAACCGCCGACTTCGCGTTTTCATACATTGCCCCATCGACAATGTCGGTCCATTTCACCAGTTCGGCAACCGATCGCGGATCGAAGCCGAAGCGCTGTTCCGCGATCATCGCAATAAAACTGGTGCAGGACTTGAACGCCGGATCGTAGAACTTGCGGTTGCTGTCATCCTGTTCGAAGTGAGCCGCGTCAGCCGGGGACAAGAAGGCGCTCTCGTGGTGATCGAACCACCAGGTGATTTTGGGCGAACTGGAATATTTGAAATCGACGATGGCGTTTTCATCTCCGTCGAATTGCTTTTCGTCGAACAGCGCGCCGGCACGATGCAGTAAGCCGGAGTAAACGAACTCGACGTCGTTCCGGATCCGCTCTCGATAAAAACGCGAGAATAAGGCTGAGGACGACGCCCCGTCAAAACATTTGTCGTGATAAAAGACCCGAACTCGCAAAATAGTTCCTTAGACCCGTTTTCCGGGCATTGAAGTGAAAAACAAATAGAGTTGCTGGTTTGGAGATATATGTCAAGGCGGATAATTTTGAGATATGGCCTCAGCTGTGTTTTCAGTCGAAGATTGCGCACAATCGGCGCGGGCCAAGGCCGGCGTTTTCGCGGCAAATGCGGCCTTTCGACGCACTTCTTCTATTTCAGATGGCTGCGTATGCGCAAATCGAAACTCACCACTCCGTTCTGGTCGCGCAGCGCGATGATCGAAATGCTGCGCGTGATGTTGTATTCCCCTTGAATAATCTGCTGCGACGATACAGACACGTTGGTGCTGTAAGTGAGCGTGACGTTGCTGGCAACTTGCTGTTCGATCGTCAACTGTGGCCCACGCACGATATTGGTTTCACTCGTCAGCCCCTGCGGGTCAATCTTGATGCGGCTCGCTCCAAAAAGCTTTTGCAGGCGGCCGTTGACGGTGCTGTTGAGAGCCTCGTTGATCAGCAGGTCGGAAGCTTCTCCGCCAAAACCAAACGTCCCGTTCGCCTGCGCTGCAGCGGCGGATTCTTCCTGCGTGCGGCCCAATGCCACCAGGGCAATAACGTCTCCTTCCGGCAAACTCGGTTCGGACTGCCAGGTAACCTTCAGGCCGTTGGGGACGCTCGCATCTCCGCGGAGGCGAATTGTGATGTCATAGTCGCGCACTCGGGTCGCGGCTTGCAGGTCGACAATCGGCTGCGTCTTGGCCGGATTCGTAAAAGTCACGTCGCCGCGCTCAAGGCGATACTTCGTGCCGTTGAACGAGATGTCCCCTTCCAGGACTTCGGCGCGTCCCAGGATGACTGGGCGATCGGCAGTCCCGCGTATTCTGAGGTCGGCGTCTCCGGAAAGCCTGGCGACGGCCGTTTGCATTTGCAACTCCGGCGTCGTCGTCACGTGGACATCGAGCCTAAGACGGCTTTCCAGACTGTCGGTCTGCGCAAATACTACGGACTGTCGGCTCCTTTCAATGTAGGCGCCGAAATCGAATCCAGGAGTAACCGCCAGCTTCGTCACCACCACATCGCCGCTGAGGAGCGCCGAATTCGAACTCCCCGTAAGCCGCAAATCGGCATTCGCGGTGGAACTGACTCCCGGCGGATAGCGCAGGCGCACTCCCTGTGCGGTCGCGCCGAGATCCAGCAGAAATGCACCCTCCCCCTGATAACTGGCCGACCCGCTAAGCGCGATCGTGCCTCCGCCGGTGGTGCCGGCCAGTTTCTCAATTTGAATGCGATTGCGGTCGAACAGCATCACCCCATTGAGATCGCTTAACCCGCTGGGGAAATCGTTGTGACTGAGAAAGGTATTTTTCACGTCAATGCGGCCTTGCAGCACGGGATAAGCAAGGCTGCCGCTGGCCGCCACATTCACATCGAGCGCGCCACGAGCCTGAAGTTTCGGATTCAGCGACTGCATCAGCGCCATATTGACGGAGCCGTTCAGTTGCAGGTCTATCTCCTGTGCTCCGCTCAAATGCGCGCGGCCGTGAGCGGTGAAATCGGTTCCGCTGCCGGCCAGGTGGAAGCGTTCGAGAAGCACCGTTTGTTCCGCTACCTCGAAACGGATCGGCTCAACGGCAGCCACTTGCACACGATCCACTTCGGCGCTGAACGTCCGAAGTTCGGCGCTCGCCACAAGATCGCGCGGTGTGCGCAGAGAGCCCCGAACATGAATGGTTCCATCCACCGGAGCATGGTCCGTGATCTTTCCAGGAAAGTAAATGCCAACCAGGGAGACCACGTTCAGATGCTGGAAATCGAAAGTCAGGTCGCACCGAAAATCTCCATGCAGGTCCACGCTTCCCTGAATTTTCAGGTTCGACTGGTCGAAGTCCGAGTGTCCTTCAAGATCGAGCACTCGCCCACGCGTCGTTGCATCCAGATGGAAATCCCCGGCGCGCTCTTTATCGAGGGCGATGTCCTTGACCCGCACGTGCGCTTCCAGCGCGGGTTCCTGCAAAGTACCGCTGAGTCGCGCCGTGAAGTCCGCGACGCCATCCACGGCAATGCGGCTCGACGGTAACCGCGGAAAGCGAGCCAGGTTGATATCTCGCCCCTCGGCATTTACCTGAATCTCGTGAGTTGCGGTGTTGATGGTGGCGCGGCCCGTGAGCGCGGCGTTGTAAGCGCGAGCGTCCAGATTGTTGAGTTCGAGATCGTCGCCGGCCAGTTTGAGATTGCCTCGAAACGATGGGATGCCGACGCCATACGCCGCCCCATCGCGGATTTCAAAACGGCCA
>JBAVYO010000352.1:0-9078 GCA_049698855.1 Terriglobales bacterium | reverse complement strand
GCTTCACGACGATTCTCCTGTATTCGTACACTTGCATGTGGGCGGACCTCCGGCGTAGGCTTGGATAATCCACACACAATCGAGAGATTTTTAGGACAGGCCTGACTGTGAATCGGGCCTTTTCCTTTGCTCATAATAGCACGCTTCTGTGTCAAAAGGATAATCACGCAAGTTTCAGCAAAGTCCGCGGGTTCAAATACACGCCTTGCCAGCGCACGGCTAGATGGAGATGGGGGCCGGTGGCGCGGCCGGTGCCTCCACTGAGCGCGATGGGCTGGCCCTTATCGACGGTGTCTCCTTCCTTCACCAAGAATTTCGAGAGGTGCAGGTAGAGTGTGAGCAAGCCTTGGCCGTGGTCGATGACAACGCAGTTTCCTTCAAAGAACAAAGGCCGCGCCAGAATGACTTTGCCGCGGTTGACGGCGGCGACCTCGGTTCCCGTCCCTACGCGGAAATCGAGCCCCTGATGCGTGCTTTGCACGGTGCCGTTGAAAACGCGCGCGACTCCAAACAAGTCGGAAATCTGGGCCTCGACGGGTGGACGGAATGAACCGTCCCATGCGCGATCCGGGCTTTCGGTTTTGAACGCTTCTTCTTTTATTTTCTTGTCTTCGTCAATTTCCTTCTGTTCTTCAGGGCTTGGCGCGGTGTATTTGCCGGGGACTTTCAGGATCACGCGCGGATAGCGTTGGCGCTGAATAACAATTCTCTTCTCGTATGAAATGGCTTGTCCATCGGCCGTTTCGGCGCACAGCGCGAGCGGATAAACGCCGGGTTTGGTTTCGAGGCTCGCGCCCGCCAGTGCAAACCAATCCTTACGGCTAGGGTCGAAGCTGAAGGCGAGAGCGTGGCCTAACCAGCTGCCGGTCAGCGACCTCACCGCCTTTGGCGCGGTGAGGCGAAAGAGCACAGGCGATCCGTTCACAATGCGGACGGGCTCGTAACGAAGAACCCAGCCATTCGCGGGCGCGGCAGCAGCGCGCGCGATCACAGTGAGCAGGAGAACGCTGAGAACGCCGCGCAACGATCGTGACGATTGCTCCATGTCGCTTCAGGCTAACACGACGTCGCTGGTGGTTACGGCTCGGTCTTTCTCGCGGAGAGTCCGATAAACGCCGACGAAAGACGGAAGCCGCAGAGGCCGCAGAGAAACACGAGGAAATGCGGGAACTCAAATGCGATCTTAGGTAACACGCCGTGATTACTTTTATCTAATTACTTGAATTGATTGAGGTCTGACCTATGGACTGTGATGGACATAAGCGTGAAACTATTTTCACTTGTATACCGTAAGTCTTTAATCTTCGCAGGCAATTAACTATGTTATCTAGTGGTTACAGATAAGCATCCCTGGTACGCAAGCTGCATTTGCCGAGTTGGGGAGGATTACACGTGTTCCTCGACAGGCTTCAATGTGGCTTTCTGTTGCTTGAGACACCGCACGGGATGGTGCCCGTGGAACTCACCCGCCGGCAGCGTATTTATCTGCTGTGGACTTTCCGGCATTTCCGCCAGCTTTCGCTGCCACTGTTGAATCGACGGCAGCTGGAACTGATCCATACGCTCGCACGAAACAGCGCGGGGGCTGAGTTGCAGAGTTACGATCCGGAGTTGGCGGTCGGCGTTGTCGAGAATTTTGTGCCGGCAAAGAGGGATAGTAATGCTTCACAGGAGAAGATCACGGCGGCTCTCCCGGCTAAGAGGATTGAAACAGCGAAAAAATCGACGGCGTCTATTAAGATACAACATCGAAACGAACGAACGGAGGAGCGCGCGAAGCTGGTGCAATTGAGCAACGCCGATCGCGACTTTGCACTTAGAGCGGCTAAACTTGGCGCGTCCAAGCATGTAACTCCGACACTTGAAACACCCAAGGCTTCGAAGACAGGACTTAGATTATTTGGACTTAGAGCTTCTACGTTTGCGACCGCAGCCGCAGTGCTGTGTTTCTGCGCCGGCTCCGTGGTTGTGCTAGAGCAAATGCAGATGATCCCAGACTTTGAGGCGTACAGTGGACCGAGATTCCAACAGATCAAGGCCAGTGCACTGGCGAGTTTGTCGAAACTGACAGGGCCGACGGCTGTTGCCGCGAGCGCAGGTGCGGCCTCACAACCAGCCAGTGTCACTACGCCGGAATTGGTTGCACAGCCGATCACTGGAACGCCGTCCGAAACTGACGCGGCCAACGCACCCGATGTGGCAACGAGCACAGTGCCGACGACGGAAGCGGCTGCAGATTCGTCGGGCGCGTCGTCAGCGGCGGCATCGCCAGTAACAGCGCCAGACGCAGTGCCAACACCCGCCAGCGCGCCGCCAGCAACCGTCACACCGGCCTCAGCCTTCGCGAAACCGGCAACGGCCGACAAGCCGATTGCATCCGTCGAACCAGCAGTTCGTGCGAATGCCAAACCAGCAGCGACCGAAGTCGCCTCGGCCGCACCCGCTACGACCTCAACTGTCGTCCCAAGTCCTCGGATCTCGAAACCGGCGAATACCAGCCTGCAAGGAGCGACTCCGGCGCCAAAGCAGCTTCTTACAATCCAGAACCACAGCAGCATCCAAGCAACGCGTCCGCCGCTGCATTTCGTGTACCCAATCCTCGCGGACAACAGCGCGAAAGGTGTGGTTGCGATGACAGCGCAGGTCGACTCCGCAGGCAGCGTGCGCGCCGTGAAAGTAATCAGTGGCAACCGGGAACTGGCTGACGCTTCTGTGCGGGCGGTTCGACAGTGGCGCTACCGGCCTTACCTGAAAGACGGACAATCGATCGCGACTGAAACCAATATCGTGATCTCATTTTTCTCAAGCGACGCAATCTCGATGAGTTACCCGCCGAGTATCGCTTCGACGCGGTAAACACCATCGGGAAAATCCTGTTCCTCCCAGCGGCTGAAGCGGCTGCGGAAAAATGCAGGTTCCTCACCGTCCTCGCCGCGCAAGCGCGGCTGTGGACAATTCGGAATGACAAAATTAACGAACTTAGCTGTGCGGCTCAAGTCGCACCCTATCAAAGCGCCGAGCGCTTGGCCTTTTTCCGCAGCCTGTGAATCAGTGCCCTACTCAAAGTCTATTTTTGAAACACGCAACACGCTCTATGCTCATTCGATTATGACGAGCGCGCCGCACGGGGTGACGACAGGTGCGGCCCCGGTAGCTTTTGCGCGCGAGGCCTCGACGGCGGGACGGTATGGCGAATCGCTTTCGATGACGACAGCCATACGCCGACCGGCAGTGGGCCGGAGCCGAGGCACACCGTCGGGATAAACATCGCGGTCTCCGCCAAACACCTCGCTTGAAACGGCCAGAGTTTCGCGGCTTTCAAAGATCAGTGGATAGACGAAAGAAGGACTGGTCCAGACGGTGGCGATTTGATTTTGCCGCAGATGGCTTTCGACCGCGTCGATGTCGCGGCCCGGTATGCGCACCATGACATAGCGCAAGCGCTTGCCAACTCGGACCAGGGTCAATGTTTCGATCTGATTGGCCGCGCCGACTTCGACGAGAGCCGCGACGCCGGCGGCTACAATCGCGGTGATCAGCGCCACACCCAGAAGCCGTCGCTGCAAGCTGGGATCGACCAAGCACCGTTCGACCAGCCGCGCCATCAAAACAGCGAGAAAGAAATAGCCACCGAGAAAATATCCAGGCACGCGCGACGGCGCAACCACATAAGGAACAAAGCACGCTGCGATTAGAGCGAGCATGAGAAAGTCCTTATCCTCCCCGATATTGGTGAGTTGGCCGCGGAGGGCCAGGACGATGTTTGACGGCCTCCTAAGAAAAGGCCAGAGCGCGACGGCGACGCTCAGCAGTGCAATCAGATAGAGAACCCAACCTAGCACCGGGGTCTCCGGGTAATACCAGAGGACGGTATCGGGACCGAAGAATTTGGGCATCTCGCGAAGAAAGATGTCAACGAGGGTGCCTGAATGAAACAGGCCAGCCGACGGGTTGGCGCTGGTGATTGAAAGGCCGCCGGCCCTCGAAAGGAAGGCAGACCGCCAATTGCTAAAGTGGTGCGTGAAATTGAAAAGAATGGCGGGAGCGTAACCGGCGAGAAACCCCGCTGCTCCGGCGAGGGCACTACGAAGGGATAGTTTTCGGCGCAGGCCGAGCAGCAGCCACAAAGTGCCTATGAACGGTAAGACGAGTTCCAGAGAAAACATGCTTAATCCCGAGAGGAGGCCGAAGAGGAATGCTCTTCTGGCGCGGGCTGGGCGGGAGTCGATGGAAAGAAAAAGAGCGGTAAGAATCGGCAGCGACAGGAAATAGAAGGAATAGCCGCGCACCTGAAAGTGCCATTTGAGCAACGAGGGCGACAAGGCAAAGACCAGCGCAGCTAAGGCGGCGGTATGAGGCCCAGTCCGTGGTGCAAACAGCGTGCACGCCATCCAGTAAAAACAGGCGAGGCAGACCAGGGACAACAGCAAAATGCAAGCTTTCAGCGGCACCACGCCTACGCCGAAAAGAGCAAAGCTGGCGGCGGCGAGATACGCTTCCCACGCGGCCGCGGCGTTGTAGTCCTGACCATACATATAAATGACAAAATGCTGCCGGCCATCCAGAATGTGTTTCCCCATCAGGCCGATGATGGATTCATCACTGTGCACATGGGTTTGCGAATGAAAGAGGATGAAGAAGCCCGAGGCGGCGGCAAGAATAAAAATCGCCAGGAAGAAAGCATGTCTGCGCATCGGGGGAAAGCTTATCAAAAAAACCGACGACTCTTCTCTCGCTCAGTTGTACCGAGATTGAGCGTCCGAATAGTCCGCGAGATCTTGATCAAACCACCTGATAACAAGATGAAGAACCTCTAGCCGGGCGGCGCGTGGAACGCTTGGGGCAAAACTAGTAAGGGCCGGGATGCAAGAGCCAGGACACCGCTATCACGCCAGCCCGCGCTATGTGCGCTTCGCGTGACAAGGAGCACCGCACGGACGTACTTCGCCCGTGATTGCATGCGAGAACATTACTCAATGTCACATCTGTCAGGTCCCCTCGCGACGCAAGACAAGGAAGGAAGTACAAGTTTCTACCCAGCTCATTGGGACTTCCGCACTCATGCCAACAGGCCCACAGACGCCCAAACAGCTCGTCCCACGGCCCGGGGGGGCTCCCCAGGCTCGAAGCGCTCCGCCACGCAGTCTGCATTGCAGAGAATTCTTGCGTTACATTCTCGCAAGACTCGATGCACAATAGTTTCCGTGCATGCGAGTGATTGCCGGGGTTTCGAGAGGCGAAGGCGGACTGATGCCGCGCTTCGCCTCCCAGGGCCGAGCAATCAGTTACTCGGCGTCAAACTGGCCGCGTACGCCTGATCGAGGAGATCCTGCGTTTGGCCGTCATAGTCCTCATCAATCGACCACATGAACACTCCGCCCAAATTCCACTGCCAGTCGGAGTACCACACGCGGGTATACGTCGATACCTCGTCGTCGTAGGTAATGAAGCCAGGCTTGCCATCCGTGCGCAGCATATAGGGCACCAGCGCGATCGGGTCGTAATAGGTATGCCAACCCCTTTTATTGATTCGCTGTTTGAAATAGGTTCCGTAGTTTTGAGCCGCAATGGCCTTACAGGCTCCGTCCTTATACTGGCCTGCGGGCGGGCATTCTCCAAACAATTCCGACACATCTCCATAGACATAACCGTAGAAAGGGGAGCCCATGTTGAGCTGTGAGGGCGGGACGCCTTCCTGGAGGAAAATGTTGACCGCCTCGTTGGCGGCGCCTCCCGGCTGGCATTCCCAGGGGTCGGGATTGTTCCAGTCCCAAAAGATTTCTGAATTCAGCTGGCCATCCGACTCCCCGTTGGTAGCGCACTCGTACATCATGATGTTGAAGTAATCGACGAACTGGTCCACCTGTGGGATGGCATACCCGCTGCCGCCGTTTCCCCAGGGTGGAACATCCGCAGAAATCAAGTAGGTCGGGGAAGGAAGCGCCGCCCGTAAACCCACCATGAGACTGTAGAAGTTATCGGTCTCCCCCATTGTGGGATATTCCCAATCGATGTCCACGCCATCGTATCCGTACTGAGTGACAAACGTCTCCACGTTGCCAATGAGCGTGGCCATGCCATCGGGATTGCCGTCAAATTCATTAAACGGTCCGCAGACGCCTATCTGCACTTTAACGCCGTTCGCATGTGCCTGAGTGAGAAGATTGGGCTCAAGAAGCCCATCGGGGCCACTGGCAATGTAGAGCGAGCCGTCGGAATAAAAGCCGAGGCAGAAGTGAATAATGTGCGTCAATTTGGCGTAGGGGATCTGCTCCGAGGTGTAGGGAGGTGTCTGAGTCCGACTCGAAGAGCTGTAATCGCCAATGAGCCGCTTTGCCGGTTTGGGGATTGTCGTTCTTGGCAACTCGTGGACCTGCGCGCTTGCCCATAGGGTGGTGAAACCGACCAGCAGCACCATCGCCAGCCGGATGTAGGTCTTCAAGCAATCAAAATGAATTTTCATATAAGTCCTTTCATCTCCTTCCGCAGTTGCACCTTATTAGAATATTTCGATTCGCTGAAAGAAACGCGTCCGTCCATGGTACGCGCAGCGATCAGTCTTTCACGATAAAGCTCTCTACACTTGTGGCGGTACCTCCGGCAGTGGTGATCGAGATTGTTCCCGTGGTTGCGTCGGTGGGAACAGTCGCGGTTACCTTCTTGTCGGAGTCCACGGTGAACGCAGTCGCGGGCACACCGTTAAAGCTCACAGCAGTGGTCTGGGTGAGGCTGACGCCGGTGATCTGCACCTGCGTTCCCACTGAGCCTCGGCCCGGTGTGAAACTCGTAAGCCGTGGCGTCACAAAAAATGTCCCGCCGCTGATCGTTCCGCTGGGCGAGGTCACTGTGATGGGCCCGGTGGTCGCACCGGAGGGAACCGTGGCCGTAATCTCAGTCGCCGAGACGACCTTCTTGCGGGTGGCGGCTGTGCCGTTGAAGCTAACCTGGGTAGCGCCGGTCAAATTGTTTCCCAGGATCGTCACAGCGGAGCCTACCACCCCCATGGTTGGACGGGGCTGCACAAAGGGAGCGAGGCCCATCGACAGACTGAACGCTGTGCCATAGCCCCCGGTCCCACCGGCCCAACTTGTCCCATAGAAAGCGCCGTTGGTGGCTTGCGTGAGCCCCGCATCCGCATTGCAGCCGTCGGTGTAGTCGAAGTTGTGGACCGTGGTCATCGCGCCCGCGGGGGTGACTTGAAAGATGGTGCCACAATCGTAGTTACTGGCTGCCTGATTTGTCCCGTAAAAGTTCCCATCGGTGCCTTGTGCCAGTCCCTCTGAGTAGGGCATGGCGCCGTCACTCCAGTTGAAGCTCTGCAGTGTGGTCAGCTTGCCTGCGGGAGTAATTTGGAAAACCGTGCCATAGCCGTCGGCTCCGCCTTCCCAAGTTGTTCCGTAGAAGTTCCCGTTGCTGGCTACCAAGGCCACGTTCGGGGTGGCGCCGTCAGTCCAGTCGAAGCTGTGCAGCGTGGTCAGCTTGCCTGCCGGAGTGATCTCGAAGACCGTGCCATAGCTGTAGGTTCCGCCAGCGTTGGTTGTTCCGTAGAAAATTCCGTTCGTGGCTTGCAACAAGCTCCCATTCGGGAAGCTGCCGTCGGTGGAACTGAAGCTGTGCAGCGTGGTCAGCTTGCCTGCGGGCGTGATCTTGAAAACCGTCCCGTAGTCATTAGCGCCGCCTTTGTAAGTTGTCCCGTAGAAGTTCCCGTCCATGCCCTGCACCAGCCCTGCCCACGGGTAGGCCCCGTCGGTGGAACTGAAGCTGTGCAACGTGGTAACCACGCCCGTTGAGGTGATTTCGAAAACTGTGCCAAAGTCGTTGGCGCCGCCGCTGTAAGTTGTTCCATAGAAGTTTCCTTTGGAAGTCTGCACCAGGCTTCCATTGGGAAAGGCGCCGTCACTGGATTCGAAGCTGTGCACTGGGGTGACTGTTCCCGAGTCGATTACGAAAAAAACGCCATAACCGTGACCGCCGGTCCACGTTGTCCCGTAGAGATTCCCGTCATTAGCCTGTACGAGCGCCCCGTTCGGGTTGGCACCCTCGGTGTAATTGAAGGTGAATATATTGGTGAAGGTCTGTGCGGGCGAGGTGATTGCCGTTAATGCAAAAAGTACAAAAAAGATGGATACCTTGGTTAGTAAGCCGTATTTCTGCATGTTGAAACCCTTTCCGGTCTCGCGTCGGTTGTGAAGATTAAGTAACTCAAAAAACCGGGATTGTGAAGCCTCGCAGATAGAACGTAGTTCTCTTGTCGGAAGGCTCATACGAGGCGACTCGCATCCTGGGATGTGAAGCGTGTTCTGGAGAGGGCCAGACAAGCAGCAGGTTAATTGTACTCCCGGCCGGATTGACGACCCAATATAAATCGCGAGAAACACGCTGTCCTGTGCATGGATTTGCGCAAAAGTGCAATTTCTACGACTGATCGGCCGTTTAGTCAATACCGCCGAAGTGGCAATAAACCTACGGCTTTTCTGCCACTCGAAGAAAGGGCTACAGGACGTTCTGGGTCCGCTAGGATCGCGGTTCCACAAGGGGTGTTTTCGGGGTTTTCCGACCACCCTGGATTGGGCTCGCGGAGAACCCGGTCCATCTTGAGGGCCAACATGCGCCGCTATTGGGAGCACTTCGACTGCGAATCGGTTTCCGATCTCATTTGCGACTTCAGAAAGCCGCCCGGCTCGAGGGCCAACTAGGACGAGATTCACGCCGTCGTCCGCGAACTCGCTCGCAATGGCACGTCCGATTCCTGCGCTCGCCCCCAGTTATGATGGAGGTCCTGGATGAGATTCCCAGATCCATGAACTATTTATGACCTTTCGGGAATGAAGCGCCCGTCAGTGGCCGTCCGGGGCTTTCGACTTCTCCAACGTGATGTCATGTCGGGCTTGGCACTCGGTTGACGGGTTGAATAGCCCGGTGCCCGCGAAATCATCCCTTGATGCCTGAAATTCAAGTGGAGGTCGCTGTACCCGGATGGGAAGTCCGGCAAACTTCACCTTCCCGTCCGAATTGGTTCCAGCCTCAAGATCGAGCCTCCGCATTCCGCCAAAACCATACTTGATGTGAACCTTCACC
>JBAVYO010000351.1:0-8806 GCA_049698855.1 Terriglobales bacterium | reverse complement strand
CGCAACCTAGCCCTCGCCCCCTGGACCGACTACTACAACTTCGAAAGACCCCATGGTAGTCTTCAATACCAGCCGCCCATCAGCCGCTCCGAACCGGGTACAACGTCTTGATCATCTACAGGTACCCCCCACATATTTCTGAATTCTTACCCGCCGATTGGCCCACATCGTCCAGCGTGGAGACGAAATAACCGGATGCTCCTGACATGTCCTCCTGACAAACTCGACGGTCCTCTTTCTCGGATTTCTCAACTTCGCCTTAATCGTCGAGGCCTTGCGATAGGGTTAACACGCCCTAGTTCGGTATGCCATAGTGGAGAAACATAGTGGAGAAACGTGGAGGCGCCCGCGATATGTTCACACCGCAACCGATTGGTTTTGTAAGCAGCCCATACAAGAATACGAGTGAGGTTCCGAAAGGCCTGGGAGCCAAACATGAAGCGGAGGGCGTGCTCAAGATTTTGCCTGAACTCGAAGCTGGGCTCACGGATATCGAAGGATTTTCGCATCTCATCGTGCTGTGGGAGTTCGACAGGGCCCAGGGATTTGAACTGGTCGGCACGCCGCCTTGCGACAATCGTCCGCATGGAGTGTTTGCGACACGGTCTCCGCGGCGTCCGAATCCGATTGGCTTGACGATCGTCGAGTTGCTGGGGCGGGAGGGCGCGTCGCTTCATGTGCGCGGCGTCGACATGCTGGATGGAACGCCGATTCTAGATATCAAGCCTTACCTTTCGGGAGTGTCGCCGGAGACGGTTCGACGCGGATGGCTGGCGGAGGCTGAGGAGCGCAAACGGTAGGTTCCGTGGGAGCCTGTGTCATTGCTGTTCTTTCGCTCCTCCGGAGCTTTACTGTTTCACACTTTCGACCCACGGATTGCGCCGTGGGCTGCACCCTTCCGCCGCTTCGCGGCTGGGAATATGTGTAGTCCACTTTCCAATATGCGATCCAGCGATAACACAAACTCCGGATGCGCTCGAAATCGCGCATAATATCTGTTTAGCAATTCAACTTGGCAATTCAACCTCATTCTAATTAGGTGGAGAGATCGGCATGAGATGGGTACTGGTTGTACTGGCAATTCTCGGGATCGTCGCTTCCGGGCTCGCGCTGCGCGAGCACTACCGCACGGATGCATCGCCGTGCAGCATCAATGAACGCTGGGATTGCGGCACCGTCAACCACAGCCCGTTCGCCATGTTTTATGGCGTTCCGGTGGCTGTGATTGGCATGGGTGGATATCTGGTGCTGGCCCTGCTCGCGATGCGAAGAGCGTACCTGTGGATGACGCCGCTGTTGACGATTGCGCTGGTGTTTGCGATCCACCTGGCCGACATCGAAAAATATGTACTGGGTGTTTGGTGCATCTACTGCGTCATTTCATTAGGAATTATTTCGCTGCTGACGTTGCTGACATTCGGAACCGCCATTGTGGGAGAGATGGGCGGCGACTGATTTATTCGTAGCGCAGACTCTCGATGGGATCGAGCCGGGCCGCGCGGATTGCGGGCACCATCCCGCTCAGGATTCCCACGATACTGAGAATGACGGTTGCCACGGCCAGGCTGCTGAGATTGATCTGGAGATGGATGTCGCCGGCTTGCAGGTTATCGCCGAAGGCGCTCATGAGCGGCAGCGCACCCACGCACCAGGAAATCAGGTAGGCGATTGCGCCGCCCGCCGCGCCGCCGGCAAAGGTAATGGCCAGCGCCTCCGCCAGAAATTGCAGGAGGATGTGACTTTTCTGCGCGCCCAGCGCTTTCTCTACGCCAATCTCGCGGGTCCGCTGCTGGACCGAAACCAGCATGATGTTCATCAGACCGATGCCGCCGATCCCCAGCGTCAACGCGCCGATAAAGGCGAGCAGAGCCTTGAGCGCTGTTGTCACGGTGGTGAATTCGTCGAAGTCCTGCTTGAAGTCCGCGATGAAAACGGCGCGGCGATCATCGGGACGGAAATTGTGGTGACCGGCGAGCACACTGCGCACCACACGCGCGATCTGAGCGTGATCGCCTCCCTCGTAGTCCATGAGAATGCCGGTGATGTACTGCGTGTCATAGAGGTCTCCCATGGCGCTGAAGGGAATCACGATCATGGTGTTGTCGTTGTTGTCGCCGCCCTGCACCTTGTGCCGATAAGTGCCAATCACTTGAAAACTGACGCCGGCGATGCGGATTGTTTGCCCCAGAGCCTGCTCTCCGGAGAACAGACGGCGTTTCGCTTCGTCGCCGATGACCGCAACGCGCGCATGCTCAAGCTCATCTTGCTCGCTCAGGCCGCGGCCGCTGGCAACGGCGAATCCGCGGATGCGCTCATACACGGGGTAGACGCCGGTGAGAAACAGATTGGTGAAGGTGCGGGAGTCGTGCTGAATGGTGACTCCATTCTGCTTGTCGAAAATGGGCGTCACGCCCTTGGCCATGGGGACTTCGTTGCGGACATAATCGACATCGGCGACTTTCAGCCGTACTTCGCTGCCAGCTTTTGCGCCTCCCGCCTGCAATGATGTTCGGCCGGGGAAAGCTCCGATCACGTCGGTTCCCCAGGAAGAGAAAATGAGATCGATGGCGCGTTCAAACCCCGATCCGAAAGCGAGCAGAATGACGACTGTCGCGATCCCCCACGCCATGCCCAGCATGGTGAGGGCGGTGCGCCGCCGGTTGTATTGCATCGCGCCGTAGGCTTCCTGCAAGAGATCTCGCGTCATGGTTCATTCCTCAACTTTGAGCGGTGAAAAGGAAGCGAGCCAAACGCGCGATTATTGCGTCGCAAACACCGCGACGCTTCGCGCGGCTCGCCCAGATCCCTCGCTGCGCAAAAAACGCTAGCTCGGGATGACAATCCAAATTAAGCCGGTCCTCAATTTCGGCGCTGGCTTTATTCCTGGCGCAGGGCCTCGACGGGCTCGAGCAGCGCAGCTTTTCGAGCCGGGTAGAGTCCCGCGGTAATTCCCGCCAGCGCCAGCGAGAGCACCGCGCCGATGGCCGACACGGGCACAATTCGCGGAGTGTCGAAGCCCTGGGGAAGCTGTACTCCCGAGAGCAGACGGATCACCAGCATTGCGCCGCCCACGCCGACTGCGCCGCTGATCAGCGTGAGAAACGCACCCTCCAGGAAAAACTGAAACAGGATGCTGCGATGGGTTGCGCCCAGGGCCTTGCGCAAGCCGATCTCGCGCGTGCGCTCCGTGACCGCGACCAGCATGATGTTGACGATGCCGATTGCGCCCAATGCCAGCGTGACCAGACCTACTCCTCCCAGGAACCAATCCATGGCGGTGAAAATTTTGCCCATCGTCTTTTGATTTTTCACCGTGTCCCACTCTTCCCAGATATCTTTGCCTTCAGGGTCGAAGCCCCCATGATTGCGGGCGACTATGCGGTGGAGCTCGTCTTTGGCCGTTTCGTTTTCGTCGAAACTGCGCGGTTGATAATTGATGAAAGAGATTGCATTGCCATCTTTCGAATCGTCACCCGTGAGTGGAAACAGCTCGCGCATGGTGTTGAACGGAACAAAAATGCGAACGTTGGTGGCATTTTGCTCTTCACGCCCAATCGTCGAAAGCACACCAACTACCTGGAAGCGAACGCCATTGAGGAGGATGGTATTGCCGACGGCCGGACGTCCGGGAAACAAGTTGCGGGTCATCTCGCGTCCCAGAACGCATACGCGGCGGCGCTCGGCATCGTCGCTATCGTTGAGCCAGCGTCCAACCTCCAACGGGATTGTACGTACATGACTGTAAATGGCCGGCACGCCCGAGACCTGGCCATTTGTGCTGGTGTAGTCGCTGACCGCGCGGATGTCGTCGCGTGCGATGAGCGGCGAGATGTTGATGGCCAGCTTCGACTGGTCCTTGATTGCCAGATAATCGTCGTAAGTCAGATTGAACCACTTCATCGACGAGAAGCTGCCTTCGACAGCGGGCGCTCGGCCTCCATAAAAAAAGATGATGTTCTTGCCGAAGGTTTCAAGCTGCTTGCGGTTGCCGTTGCGGAAGCCCTCGCCCACGCCTGCCAGCAGCAGCAGCGATCCTACGCCCCACGCAATTCCGAACATGGTGAGGAACGAGCGCAGCTTATGCGCCCAGAGCGTGCGCAAAGTTTGCGCCATGGTGTCGAACAGCACTCGCATTTCCGCACCTCGGGGGTGGCGAAGAGGCAGAGAAGATTGCATCCCCGCTTGTAGGTTCGACTGCCGGACGCGGCAACGGTTAGCAGCGAGAGTATGAAGGAGAGTATTACGTAAGCGACTGGCGCGTCTGGAACGAGTGTTTTGTATTGGCCCGGGAAATCCGCCTCGACAACTGACAGCTAGACAGTCAGATGTTAAGGGAATCAATCATCATTTCGGGGCGGCGACGTTGTCGCGTCCAGCTTCCACGCGATCTGACGCAGCATGCCGAGCCAGAGTTCCGCGTCGGCATCGCTGAGATTCATGCGGCGAATCATACGACGCAGCTTTTCTTCGGTGGCCGCTGCTACTCGCGGCTTGACATATCCGCTGGCGCCGAGGACATCGAGGAGCAACTGCGTCATCCGCTCCATGTCGCCTGCCGCAGCGTGGGTGGTGATGTTCTTTGTGGCGGGAATTTTTCCCGACCGGGCCAGCTCATACAAACAGATGGCCACGGCCTGTCCCAGATTCATCGACCCGTGCTCGGCGCGAGCCGGAATCCGCATCAGCCAATGGCAATGGCTCATGTCGTCATTTGACAGACCTACTTTCTCCGACCCAAACAGCAACGCGACGGGGGCGCTCGCAAGTTGTTTGCGGATTGCGCGCGCACCCACTTCCAGACGCCGCAGTTCGTGGTGCAACTCGCGGCGTCCCGCCGCCGTCGTTCCTATAACCAGGGTGCAGTCCGCAACCGCTTCCGCGACGGTCTTATATTCCACTGCACTCGCGAGCAAATCCGCGGCTCCGACCGCAGACCGGGCTTCGCGGAAAGCCACGTCATAAGGATGGACGAGCCGCAAGTGGCGCACTCCAAAGTTACTCATGGCGCGTGCGGCCGCTCCAATGTTTAGCGGATTCCGTGTTGCGACCAGCACCACGCGCAGGCGATCCAGGTTGCTCTTCATGCTGTTTTTCAAATGTCGCTTCGTTTACCTTATTGTGCTTTGCGGTGGAACGCCAGTAGTGGTAGGGCACGGTGTTATCGCAAAAGCGCGAGTGAGTTTGTACCGGTCCCCTTTTGTCATCAAGTTTCCTCCTAGCCCCGGGCCTTTTCTGGCCGGCGTGCCTTTGCGACTTCCTGCCTTGCCCGGCATCAAATAGACGGTGCTACGATAGATAGGTTGTCCCGCGCGATGTCTGCTGCGGGGACCTCATAAGAACCTTGGAGGATGAATGGCCAGCAACGGCATCGTCGAAGTAACCGATGCGAATTTTGATTCGGATGTATTGAAGTCGGACAAACCCGTGCTCGTGGATTTCTGGGCGGCTTGGTGCGGCCCCTGCCGAGCGATCGCGCCGATCGTCGAAGAGCTTGCCGGAGAATATCAAGGCAAGGTCACCGTCGGGAAAATGGATGTCGACCGCAACGGCGCGACCCCCATGCGCTACAAGGTCACCGGCATTCCCACGCTGCTCGTTTTCAAGAACGGACAGGTCGTCGAGCAACTGGTCGGCTATCGCTCGAAAGACGATATTCAGAAGGCGCTCGACCGCCATCTGAGCTAAGCTGCCAGCCGCCAGCTACCAGTCTTGACAAGAAAGCCCGGGGTTTATTCCGGGCTTTCCAACGTTGCGACAACGGCGGATTTTGATGTTCGCTCGGCAACGGGATACTGGTAACTGGCGACTGTTCCTCAGTACTTTCTCAGCACGCCAATCACACGGCCCTGCAGTTGGACTGACGCCGCCGGCACAATAATCGGCTTCATGGCTGCGTTCGAAGGCTGAAGGCGAATGTTGTCTCCTTCGCGGAAGAAGCGCTTCAGGGTAGCGTCGGAGCCATCGATCAGCGCGACCACAATGTCGCCGTTGTGCGCCGTCTTGGTTTTTTCCACGAGTACGAAATCGCCATTTAGAATGGCCTCGTCCTGCATCGAGTCGCCGCGCACTTCGAGAACAAACACTTCCTTCGAGCGCACAAAATCCGCCAGTGAAATCGTCTCGGCGGTCTCAACCGCCTCAATCGGACGTCCGGCTGCGATTCGGCCCACCAGCGGCAGCACCACGCCGGTATTCACCGCCATCGACTGCTTCAGCTTGCCGCGCGGAGGCAGCAAATCGATCGACCGGCTGCGGTTGTAGTCGCGTGTGAGCAGTCCTTTTTTCTCCAGATTGGTGACGTGTTTGTGGACGGTGGCGAGGGAATTGAGGCCCAAGCCCTCCCGGATTTCTTCGTATGAAGGGGAGTGTCCATGTTCGGAGATATAGCGCGAGAGAAAGTCGTAGAGTTCGCGTTGCCGCCGCGTGATCGCCATGCGGGGAGGATAGGCGAACGGTTGGCGAATGTCAAGAGCGGCGATAGTTAGTTTGCGGGATCTCGGCTCTTTGTTGTTGGCGAGCCCTCGATAGCTTTGGTCGTGAGCGTGACAAACGCTGCTACAATTTTGCTTCGCATCTGCTTTCCCTGTAATTTTGCGCCCTATGCTGGCATTTACTGCTCGAAGACTGCTGACTCCTGACGGGATCATCGAACATGCTGTGATGGTTGTCGATGATGGACGCGTGCTGGAGATTGTGCCTCGCGCCGAAGGGAGGCTGGCGACTGGTGCTTCGCACGTCGACTTTGGCGACGCTGTGATTGCTCCCGGATACGTCGATCTGCACATTCATGGCAGCGGCGGATTTGACGTCATGGACGACCGCGCCGAAGCCCTACCTGCGATTGAGCGCGTTCTGGCGCGGCACGGCGTCACGAGTTATTTTCCGACTACTGTGACTGCTCCAATGGAGAGCACGTTGCGGGCGCTGGAACGGCTGGCGGATGCGATTGAAGCGGGCGGAGGGACGTCCCAACAGCAATCGACCGGGCAAAAAACGGCTGGAGAGAGAATCGTTGGTGCTGGGCGCGCTGTTCCGCTGGGCATACATCTGGAAGGGCCGTTCATCAGCCATGCGCGGCGCGGAGTGCATCCTACGGAGAATCTGCTTCCGCCGAGAATCGAGACGTTTGAGCGTTTCTGGCAGGCGTCGCGCGGGCACATTCGCATGATGACGATGGCTCCGGAACTTGAGGGGGCAGTTGAGTTGATTGGCGCCGCAGCGGCGCGTGGAGTGTGCGTCAGCCTGGGACATTCGGATGCTGATTTTGCCGCGACCGAACGCGCGATTGACGCGGGTGCGCGCCACTCCACTCACGTTTTTAACGCCATGCGGCCGCTGGGGCATCGCGATCCGGGAATTCTGGGCGCTGTGCTCACCGACGAGCGCGTTAGCGCGGACATGATTGCAGACGGCATCCATCTCGATCCGGCGATCGTGAAGCTGGTTGCAAAGGCGAAGGGCCGGGAACTGGTGCTGATCACGGACGCGACCGCCGCGGCCGGGATGCCCGATGGGCGATATAGGCTGGGATCGATGGAGGTCGATGTAAAGGATGGCGTGTGCAGCTTTGACGGCAAGCTGGCGGGAAGTGTATTGACCATGGATCGCGCAGTGCGAAATCTTGCACAATTCGCGGGTTGGAGTGTGAGCGAGTCGGTGAGCGCTGCGAGTCGAAATCCGGCGCGGGTGGCTGGGTGCGGCGGCAAGGGCGTGCTCAGCGCGGGAGCCGATGCCGACTTTCTCGTGCTCAATGAAGAGGGAGAAGTGCTGCGGACGTTTATCGGCGGAGTGGAAGCGGTTTCGTGAAATCTTCCGACTGCTAGCAATTTGAGCGAACCCGATCAACGAACTTTGAGAAGGAGAACAATGTCCATCTCCAGATGGGTGTTTACGTTGTTGCTGTGCGCTTGTTTTCTGGACGCCGCATTCGCCGGGGCGGCGGACGAAAGTGTGCTCTATAACGGGAAAATCTTTACAGGCGAGCCCGAGCATCCTTACGCCGAAGCCGTTGCGATTCGCGGCGACAGGATTGTTGCTGTTGGCACGCGCGGCGAGGCCGCCAGAGCGGTGGCGAGTGGCGCGGAGTCGATCGATCTCAAGGGAAATTTTCTGATGCCGGGGTTAATTGACAGTCATTGTCATGCGATTGAGGGCGGGCTTTCTCTGCTCGCAGCCGATATCGGCGAGAACGTGAAATCGGTCGATGAACTGGTGGCGTTTGCCGACGAAGCGAAGAAGAGCGGGCGGGGAATGAAGGGAGACATTGTGAGCGTGAGCGGAATCCCGCTGGCCTTTTGGTCGGAGAACAAGGAACTCAACGAACGGTTCAACGCGGGTGCTTACGCGGATCAGCCGGTCCTTCTGGAAGGGATGGATGGCCACACGGCTTGGGCGAATAAGGCGCTGCTGAAGCGGGCGGGCATCAACAGAGAATTGATCAGCGGCTTGGACGCGACTGGGCGGGGATATTACGGCTACGCGGCCGATTTTGAACCTAACGGCTTTTTGGTGGATGCAGGCGTCGACAAGGTCGATGAGGTCGTGCCGGAGCCTAGTCAAGAGAGAATGCTCGCCGCAGGAAAAGCGGCAGTGCAATACATGCATGAGCTGGGTATTACGGCGTGGCTTGATGCGGCGGCCAGCGACGAGATATTGGAGACGTACCAGAAGTTGGCGGAAGGTGGCGAGTTGAATTCGCACGTTGCGGCGCTGCCGGTGATCGAATTCAAGAAAGGACATCCGGAACAACAGCTGGAAAAAGCTCTGAAATGGCGCGAGCATTTCAAGAGCGTGCCCGGAGTAAAGG
>JBAVYO010000350.1:0-2378 GCA_049698855.1 Terriglobales bacterium | reverse complement strand
CCAGTGGACCCTTTTGGTCAAGCCCGGCGGAACGGTTGAACGATTGCCCTCAAAGGTAATTTACTCGGCCCGTTGAGCTTCCTCTGTCGAAATTGCGTCTCTCAGAGTTTAGCCGCCAACTACTCGTTGGGGCGTAGGAAATGCCACCGCATTACTTCGCACCTACCGTCACGGGCACCACATCTTCCACGCTGGCCTCGCGCAGAAACTTTGCCGCTTCTTCCGGCGGCGTGGGATTGATATAGAAGCCCGTTCCCCACTCAAATCCTGCGGTCTTGGTCAGCTTGGGCATGAATTCAATGTGCCAGTGGTAGTGCTCGTTGGTCGGGTCCTGGACCGGAGAAGAATGGATCACCAGGTTATAAGGCGGATTATCGAGCACGCGGTCGGCTTTCATCAGCAGCAGCTTCAGCGCCTTCGCCAGGTTCTCGAACATCTGCGATGACGAGTTCTCAAATGCCGATTCGTGCCGCTTGGGCAGAATCCAGGTTTCAAACGGAAAGCGCGGCGCGTACGGCGCCAACGTGATGAAGTCTTCGTTCTCGGCAACCACGCGCGTGGCGGTCTCAAGTTCCTGCCGGATAATGTCGCAGAACACGCAGCGTTCTTTGTAGATGTAATACTGCTTCGCGCCCTGTAGTTCTTCGACGACGTAAATCGGCAGAATCGGCAGGGCGATCAGCTGCGAGTGCGAATGCTCCAGCGACGCGCCTGCAGCTTCTCCGTGGTTTTTGAAAATCAGAATGTATTTGAAGCGCCGGTCCTTCTTCAGGTCGAGGATGCGGTCGCGAAACGCCCACAGTACGTCTTCGATCCTTTTCGAGGGAAGCATCGCCAGAGTGGTCACGTGGTCGGGAGTCTCGATAATCACTTCGTGCGCGCCGACGCCGTTCATCTTGTCGAACATGCCTTCGGCCTGCTTGTTCAAATTGCCTTCGATGCCAAGCGCGGGAAACTTGTTTGGCACCACGCGCACGGTCCATCCAGCGGCATCTTTCTGCGGACCGCCGTTCACGCTTGGACGGTAAGCCAGAATCTCCGAGGGCGTTTTGCCTTCGTTGCCGTAGCAGAAGGGGCAGAATCCGCCTTTGATCCGGACCGCCTCGCGCACGAAGTCGGTCGGACGCTTGGCGCGATCGGTCGAGATAATCACCCATCGGCCCACAATCGGGTCTTTTCTTAGTTCAGGCACCTGCCAGTCGTCCTTTCAACTCAATGCGTATGTGCGAATCCATGATTGTACGCCACTGAAAACGCATTTTGAAACAGCTCGAATGTGGGCTTTTCAAAACCAAGGTCATAGTAGACGGCGACCACATCGAATCGCCACGGATGCGAGCCCGACATGTGGTGCAGGAATTCGCGCGCCATCAGACGCAACTCATTTTGTTTTTCTCGATCAACCGCCGCTTGCGCCGGCTTAACGGCACGGGTGGTTCGTGTCTTGACCTCAATGAAGCACAACACGTCTCCATGCCAACCGACTAGATCAAGCTCACCGCGAAGATTGGGAGAACGGTAGTTCCAGGCAATCATGGTGTAGCCGCGGCGGCGCAGGTAGAAGTACGCGTCCTCTTCTCCGCGACGGCCAGTTCGGAGATGTTCGGGAGCGTCGTCAGGCAGATTGGGCTTGGGCGCCACGCTGTCCAGAACATGCACGATTGCCTGCGTAAGACGGCCTCCTGACATGACAATGCCGCACTCCATTTTCAGGTTAGGCCGCTGAGCTGTGGTATACGGTGATGCGCATCACGATGGATTGGGTCGAATACTCTGTTTGCCGAATAGCCTGCTTAAAGTGCGGGGACGAGAGCTACCAGGTGTCTCCGCCGCGCGCGGGAGGCCATGAGCCGAACTGCCGCCGCAACAAGGCGATCTGGCCAGCGTGGTAGCTGTTGTGCGCGACGATCTGCCATAGCGTAGCGCGCACTGTGGTTTGCCGCGCGATCTTCTCTGGGCTTACGTCGCTCACCAGGCGATCGAGAGTTGCCGCATCGGAATCCGCGATGGACGCTAGTTTCGCCAGATCGTCGATAAAGTGCTGACGCGCGGATTGCCATTGCGAGTCGGCGGCCTGCCATTGAGTTCGATCGGTGGGTTCTGGATGTTGCGGCCAGCTTTCGATGGCGTGGTCGGGATTGCGGGGATTTTCGCCGGCGATCTTGCGGAACTCGTAATCCATCCAATAGTTCATGTGCAGCACGATCTGCCCGATGGAATGCGGATAACCAGCGACGCGCCGCGCAGCCAACTCGGCAGAAAGATCTTCGACGCAAGCGACAGGATCGACGTGAGCGCCTTTGCCGTAGATGAGTTCGCAGAGTATGTTGTCGTTCATGGCGTTCCCCGTTTTGATCTGTAAGGGGAATCGCATGAGA
>JBAVYO010000349.1:0-31020 GCA_049698855.1 Terriglobales bacterium | reverse complement strand
GCATCAACACTGTTTGACCACGCGGGAACGGGCGGAGGCTCCACGTGCCTAAAAACAACACGAAAGAATTTGGCTGTCGCCGCCGGGAATGAAATCGTATGTTCGGGTTCGCCGTCATCGAGCAATCTCGCGACCTGCCAGAAATTCTGGCCGTCGTCACTCGCCATAAAGAATTTTGCCGGCGGGTAGATCCGGCTCACGATGGAGGCGAGTTCAGCCGGATCCTTCATGGCACAGGAGACCGCGCGGATTGTCGTGGGCGCCGCAAATTCGTATTGGATCCACGCCTCTTGGCCGACGGGTGGAATCGGTAACTGTGTAGTCCTTTCCAAGTCTCCGTCGCTGAGCATGTCAACATTGGGATGGCCGCCACTGGCGGTAATTTTGGGATGCAACGACATCACAGAGACGTCGCTTGTCGCTCTTCGGAAGGCAAGAACGACGGAATCGGCGTAATAGTCGCGAATCGGAACGGCGGGCAGAGTGTCGCCGGGATCTGGGCGGATGACGATGTTCTGAAAAGGTCCGGTCGCCGACGGAGGCTGAACTAGTTTGCCTGAGAAAGGCTTTCCGCCCTCGACGAAGGTTTCGCTCCAGACATATTTCTTCATCGCCTGAGATGACGGGACCCAAGGGCCTCCTGACTCGCTCCAGCCCGGCGAACCGGCGATGGCTTCCTCCATGCCCAACTGATCAGCCAGTGTGGTTGCAAATTGGAAAGCATCCTTCCACTCCGGCGTCATGTATGCGAGCCGGTGCTTTACGACCTGCGGCGTGGCGAGGGCTGCGTCAAAGTTCTGGAAGCCACCCAGGCCGGTCCGATGCATCCACTCAAGATCCAGCTTGATGCCCTCTTTGGAGATATTGCCATTCATCCAGTGCCACCACACCCGAGGCCGGGCACTCTGGGGCGGGTTCTGAAATTCGCTCTTGAGAGGATCGGGGGTATTCTGCGCGGCGGAGGTCGCAACGACGATCGCCATTAGGCCAAACGCGATCAGATTCGATACCGTAGTTTTCATGTTGTGCCGAAATCTCCTTCTTGGCTTCAAAACCGGCTGTGCTCCGCGGAAACGAGGTACACCAGCCAATATTCATGAGCAGCAGCAGGCTGTTCACGAACCGTGGTTCACGATCGCTTCTCGTGCAATCTCCGGGTTCAGGTTGTGTCACCGGATGCGGGAGGCGTCTGGAGGAGAAGAGTCGCCAAAGTATCACGCACAGAAAGGGAATGATGGATAAAAGACATTTGGATTTACCAATCTCCATATAGTCCGAATGTGCTGATCGTAGCTGTTGCGGATGCTTGCTGCAACCGGGCGATTTTCGCCCATAGCTCCCTCGGGTTTTTCGACTGGGGCGGCCAGTACCCTATCGGCGTCATCCTCCGCCGAGGACCTCAGCAAGACGAAGGAACCCAACGGCACGATTATCGGCCCCTGCGGACCAGAGCGTTCCTGTGCTCGCAGCCATTCGCGCCGTTCCTCACGTTCACGCGCAACTTGTTCCGTTCCTCAACAGAAGACGTGCCGACTGCGATCATGAATCCATTCGGAATCTGCGGCGACATCGAGTTTTCATCGTGAGCAGGTCCACCACGAACTGAGCGGAGTACAATTCGCACCGTGAGCGACGCCGAGCCTGGGTTATTTGTCCCTGCCCATTCGTATCCGGCGTTATGCGCAGGGAGGCGCGGAAATTCGTGAAGCAGGAATTCTTTTTGGGACGGCGGCGAGTTTTACGCGGGCTGGGGCTGGCGGGAGGGGCGATGCTGGCTGAGTTGGCTACGCCTTGGCGGTTCCTTGCGCTGGGGCAGGCGAGAGCGGTGGGTGCGGGATCCGAGTTGGGGAAGTCCGTATTTCGCGTGGGCGAATTTCGCAAGATCTACGATCCGTCGTTCGTGAGAGCGGACGGAAAGAAGGAAAGCTGGTACATCAACGACCATACTTTCATTCGGGCGGCGGATGGGCAGTGGCATCTTTTTGGCATCACGCATAAAGAGCCGGCGAATCCGATGCATGAGAGATTTTTGGCGCATGCTACAGCTCCCGATCTTTTTGGGCCTTGGACGAAACAGGCGCCGCTGCTGCAGTCGGACAAAAAGGCGCATGAGATTGTGACGTGGGCGCCTTATGTGCTGCGGCACGATGGCATGTATTGGATCTATTACTGCGCTGGCGGCGGAAGAGACGGCACGCATTATCGGATTCATCTGGCGACATCGAAAGATTTGTGGAACTGGACGCGGCATCCGGCGAATCCGATGCTGATGGATGGATATAAATCGCGCGACCCGATGGTGATGAAGTTCGAGGATGGATGGCTTCTGTATTACGTGGCGACGAGCACGCCTCGGGGCGGAAACCATACGGTGAAGGTGGTCAGCGGCACGGACTTAAGTCATTGGTCGAATCCGCGGGAGGTGTATCGCGACGCGGAGACGGGCACGGATGGCGGGCCGACGGAATCTCCTTTTGTGGTGGTCCACGATGGCAAGTACTACCTTTTTGTATGCACAAATCACGACTACAACGAGACGGCCGTATACGAGAGCGACACGCCGTTCCATTGGGACGCGGTGAATCTGGTGGGGAAATTTCCGGCGCACGCGGCGGAGGTGATTGAGACTCCGGAGGGGAAATGGTATGTATCGCGCGCGGGATGGGGTGAGGGCGGGGTGTATCTGGCGGAATTTACTTGGGAGAGGTGAGGTGCGGCTTGCGCCAGAGGGAGGACCGCAGCACGAAAGCCTTTCGGCGATTGGCAGTCGCAATCGCAGATTTGGGTGGGATGATTCGCAAACAAGGAAGGTTGCAGTCGCGCATTTGAGGCTCGCGACTACAGGATTTCTCGGATGCTTTGTTCCGACGCTTAGATCGGCATTGGCAACTAAGTGTGGTGACTCCGCAAGGATTGAGATAATACCTTGATGTCAGAAAGGGAAGATGCCGGAAAGGAACGGAGCCGTCTCCGGCGCAATCGGTTGAGTGTTCCCTGGCGATGGGTCGCCGGAATCGCTCTGCTTGTAGCCGTGGCGCTCGCCATCCTGGGAATTGTGGTCTACCGCGCCGAGCCCACCCTGCGCGCGATGGCGATTGAGACTTTATCAACCCGATTCAAGAGCAGGGTTGAGCTGGACGCTTTCCATGTCTCGCTGCTTAAGGGACTCCAAGTTTCGGGCGCCGGACTCAGGATCTTCGGAGAAACAGATCCCAACAGTTACGAACCGGGATTCCAGCCCATTATTAATGTTGCAGAATTCCAGTTCCACATGGGAATCCGGGATCTTTTTCATTCTCCCATCCATGTTGACACCGTGTATGTAAAGGGATTGCAGCTGAATTTGCCGCCCCGAGAACATCGCAGCGAGATGAATAAGATGGCGCCCAAAGGGGGAAAGATAGAAATCATCGTGGACAAGCTCGTCAGCGATAAAGCGAAACTGATTGTCAACACGCAGCGGCCGGGCAAGCTGCCCTTGGAATTTGACATTGAGAATTTGAAGATGACGAGGATCGGGGCTGGTTCCCCCATGCATTTCGATGCGAACCTGACAAATCCCAAACCCCTGGGGCAGATTCAATCGAGCGGGCTGTTTGGCCCGTGGGAGCCCGACAGTCCCCGGGACACGCCGGTCAGCGGGACCTATTCGTTCGAGCATGCGGATTTGGGCACAATCAAGGGGATTGGCGGAATTCTCTCGTCTACGGGAAAGTATGCCGGCGTTCTTGACAAGATTGCGGTCGATGGAGCGACCGACACTCCAGATTTTCATCTTGCCATCAGCGGGCGTGCAGTTCCCTTGCATACTGACTTTCATGCCATTGTGGACGGAACCAGTGGAGATACATACTTACAACCGGTCAACGCAAGAATTCTCAATTCCTGGTTAGTGGCCAACGGCTCGGTGGTGCGCACGAAGGACCCTAATGGGCACCGGGTGGAATTGGATGTCGTGATGCAAAAAGGCGAGATCGAGGACTTGCTGAAACTAGCGGTCCGGACCGACCCACCCATCATGAGCGGCTCCATTCGTCTGAAGGCGAAATTCGATCTGCCGCCCGGCCAGGCCGATGTTGCCAATCGCCTGAAGCTCGCGGGGAACTTTCAGATATCCGGGGCACACTTCACGAATGAAAAGATCCAGGGGAAAATCGATGCGCTCAGTATGAGAAGCCAAGGCAACCCGAAATTGGTTCAGGACAACAATACCGGCGACGTAAACTCCCAAATGAAGGGCACATTCAATCTCAGCAACGGGCTTATATCTTTTTCGAAACTGCAGTTCGAGGTTCCGGGCACCCAAGTGAATGCGACTGGGACTTACAGCCTGGATGGGAATGTGTTCGATTTCCATGGCAAAGCTCGAATGGACGCGAAACTTTCGCACATGGTGACCGGCTGGAAATCGATATTGTTGAAACCGGCGGACCGATTTTTCAGCAAGAATGGCGCTGGAACTGAAATTCCGTTCAAGATCGGCGGCACGAAATCGGAACCTCACTTTGGCCTCGACCTTGGCCGCAAGGATTGAGTCGCCAAGGAGAGAGAGAAACTGTGACCGCTACGCCCGCGCAGACCGCCCTCAAGGTGAAACGCCTAGCAGCCTCTGGCGGCCATAGTGCCGGCGGTAGTATTCGAGGAATTTAAGCGTCGGCGAGAGAGCTTGGCCAGTGTTGGATACGTTCCGCTTCGACCCCTATAGTGCAGATACGCATCATTATGCTCCTGTGTGTCTAAACAGCCTTCTCTACAAGACTGAAACAGATATGGAGAAGATGAGCGTGTGGCTGGGAGACAGGCAGGGGGCCCGGAAATGGCACGCACGGGCGGAGCGAAGGCAGAAGATTGTTCGGAACCTGCTTTGGAATGCAAGGCGTGGCTTGTTCTTCGATTATGAGTTCCAGAAAAGAAAACTGTCATCCTACGATTACGCAAGCACTTTCTACCCGCTTTGGGCGGGCTCGCGAGCACGGCTCAAGCGCGGTCGGTCGCCAAGAATTTAGGGCTATTTGAACAAAAGGGCGGCTTGGCGATGAGCACCAAGGACACGGGAGTGCAATGGGATTATCCGTACGGCTGGGCGCCGATCCAATTGATCGCGGTCGAAGGGCTGCGACGCTATGGATACAAAACCGACGCCGACCGTATTTCTTACAAATTCCTCTCCATGGTGCTTGATAACTTCGACCGCGATGGAAACATCCGCGAAAAATACGACGTCGTGACCGATGCGTCCAACATTCAGGTGACGGAGGGCTACCGGAACAACATCATCGGTTTTGGGTGGACAAACGCTGTATTCGTCGAACTTCTCAGCCAATTGCCGCCGAGTTTGGTCAGGCAGCTAGGTGGCAGATAGTCGTTTCGTGGCGTAGGCGTACAAACTTCCGCCAGTAAGACTGCGCCCGCGATCCCGCGCAACGAGAGCGGATTAAAAGTCCTGTGTAGATCACTATCAGGGGTGCCGATCGGGGATAGATATGCGGCCGGGGACTCGGGCATAATAACTCACTCATCCGAGTTTCAAAAATGGGGTTCAGCACTTGCAGAAATTAAGATCGCGCCTAGCGTGTGGTGTTGTCACGTGTGCTTTTCTTTTGCCGACTGTATTGTCGTTCATCCTTTCCGCCTCTGCCCAGCCGGTTCCGGCGGAACTCGTCAACGGGCTCAAATGGCGGCTCATTGGGCCCTTCCGCGGCGGACGCGCGGTCGCGGTTGCCGGTGTGCCAGGCGACTCGACGACTTTTTATTTTGGCTCGGTCAATGGCGGGATATGGAAAACGACCGATGCCGGAGTCGTCTGGAAGCCGATTTTTGACGGCCAGCCAGTGGCTTCGATTGGCGCATTGGCCGTGGCACCCTCCGATCCTAGGACGATTTATGCCGGAACCGGAGAGTCGGACATTCGAGAGGATCTCTCGTCCGGCAACGGCGTGTACAAATCCAGCGACGCTGGAACAACGTGGCATCACATGGGTCTGGAAGACACGCGCCAGATCAGCCGCATCGTAGTTGACCCGCAAAATGCGAATGTGGTTTACGTGGGAGCTCTAGGACACGCGTTCGGTGCGAACGATCAGCGCGGAGTGTACAAATCGGTGGATGGCGGAGAGCATTGGACGCGGGCTCTCGATTTGGGACCGGAGATCGGCATATCAGATCTGGCCATGTGCCCGTCCGACCCGCAACTTCTGTTTGCCGGCGCATGGCATGTGCGGCGTCCGCCGTGGAGCGCCTATGCTCCGATTGATGGACCCGGCAGCGGCCTTTACCGCTCGCAGGATGGCGGCAAGACGTGGGCGCGTCTCGACAGAAACGGGCTGCCACCAGGCGATTGGGGGCGCGTAGGCGTTGACGTTGCCTCGGACGGCAAGCGTGTCTATGCGTTTATCGTTCTGCAGCCGGAGTCTCAGACTCTCGCCCAAGATCGAAGATCTGGCCTTTATCGCTCTGACGATGGTGGCAACACCTGGGTTCTCGCCAACTCCGCTCCTTCGCTTACCAGCCGGGCGTGGTATTTCAATCGCATCACGATCGATCCACACAATCCGGACGCGATCTACATGCCGAATGTTGCTCTTTACCGATCAGAGGATGGAGGAAAGACGGTCTCGGTGTTACGTGGAGCGCCTGGCGGGGACGATTATCATCAGCTTTGGATCGATCCGAAAAACTCTGCAAGCATGGTTCTCGGAACCGACCAGGGAACCACCATCAGCCTTAACCGCGGCCAAACCTGGAGCAGTTGGTACAACCAGCCCACGGCGCAGCTTTACCATGTGACAACCGACAACCAGTTTCCCTATGCCGTCTACGGCGCGCAGCAAGATAGTGGCAGCGCGGCGGTTCTAAGCCGCACCGATCACGGTGAGATTACCGGGCGGGACTGGTTTCTTCCCGGCGGCAGCGAAAGCGGATACCTGGTGATTGATCCGAAAGATCCCAACGTTATTTATGTAAGCGGCACTTACGGTTCCGTGGCTCGCTTCAACAGAAGCACCGGCCTCAGCCAGGACATTACTCCATGGCCCGCTATGGCGTTTGGTGTCGAAATCGATCAACGCAAGTATCGTGACCCGTGGACGCCGGCGTTGGCGATTTCGCCGGTTGACCCGGAAAAACTCTATCTCGGAACCCAGTATGTGATGACGACCGTCGATGGAGGTCTGCACTGGCAGATCATCAGCCCCGATCTGACTGGGTCCACTCCCGAGAAAACGCCGCCTTCGACAACTCAAAGTCCGCCAACTCTTGAAAACGCCGTGCGCGAGGGCTACGGCGTGGTCTTCACGATCGCACCATCGCCGCTCAATCGCGATTTGATCTGGGCGGGCAGTGACACTGGATTGATTCACGTGACTCGCGATGGTGGAAAGAACTGGAAAGACGTAACGCCGCCAGGATTGAGCGCCTGGAGTCAAATATCACTGATCGAGGCTTCACATTTCGATCCCGCAGTTGCTTATGCCGCGGTCAATCGGAGCCGCGTCGACGATCAGACACCTTATCTCTATCGCACACGCGACTATGGAGCCAGCTGGCAACCGATTGCGAACGGCGTCGTCGCGCCCGCATTCCTGCGCGCTGTGCGGGAAGACCCGCAGACCAGGGGACTCCTCTTCGCCGGAACCGAATTCGGAGTCTACGCATCGTTTGACGATGGCGATCACTGGCAGTCTTTGCAATTGAATCTGCCGGTGACCGGAGTTCGCGATCTTACGATCCACGGCGATGACCTGGTCATTGCCACCTACGGGCGCTCTTTCTGGATTCTCGACAACATCACCCCGCTTCGGCAGGTGCGGACGTTGGCTGCAAATAAGACGGAAACACGTTTGCTCTACCATCCAGCTACAGCCATTCGCGTGGATAACGACTCGTTTCTCGGCACGCCTCTGCCTCCGGAGGAACCCGCGGCCCAGAATCCGCCGAACGGTGCGATGATTGACTACTTCCTTCCATCTCAGGCGCGTGATGTTCAGCTGGAAGTTCTCGATGCGCAACAGAATCTCGTCCAGCGGTTTTCTTCCGGAGGTCATTCCGAAGAAGAGCAGATACCGGCGAAGTACCTGCCGCTTCCCGTTGCCGAGCGCTGGTTCTCCAAACCGGAGGTCATCGAGAAAACTCCCGGCATGCACCGCTTTGTCTGGGACCTCACCTGGGGCGGTTCCGGAGGTCCGACCGAGGATGAAGACGCCGACTACCATCGCCCGAAAGGCCCAAAGGCAGTGCCAGGAATCTACCAGGTCCGGCTGACAGTCGATGGAGAGGTTCAAAGCCAGTCGCTGACCGTCGTCATGGATCCGCGCTCACCTGCTACTCCCGAAGTTCTGGCGCAGCAGTTGCAGCTGGGACGACAAATCTTTGCCGAGACCATGGAAGCGCGGCGCGCCCTGGCCGAAATAGAGTCGGTTCAGAAGCAGCTTGTGGACATCCAAAAAAAGCTGGGGCAGGGGAAGCTGGACGCACAAAATGGATTCGTTGCATCAGCGCTCACGGCCGCTCAAGCCACAATCGGCAAGCTTGTCATCAACAAGGAGCATGCGGCAGCTGAGGGGCCCGGGCTGCAGGATGCTTATACCGGTCTGACGTCTGCTCTACGAGTCGTCGAAAGTGGGGATCGTACCGTGCCATCGCAAGCGATTGCGGTTTATAAAGAATCGAGCCAGCAGGCGAAGATCTGCATCGCGGAGTGGAGCCAGTTCAAGCGAAGACAATTGGCGGAACTCAACCAACAATTGGGTAAAGCGAACCTCGCTCCCATCGCAATTGCCGAGATTGAGCGGGAAGTCGAATTCCTGATGTCGCGCTAGAGGGCGGGGGTGGCGGAGGAGCGCTTCCGAGTGCGGAACGCGATTTGTGATCTTCTTATTGGACGGAGAACCTGTCGGGGCGGAGGCACTACTCGGGTGGGGAGAATCGGATCTCGACCAGCTCGTGGGATTCGTGGGCACTCGGCTCCCACTTCCATTGGCGGACGGTGGTTATGGCGGCCTGGGCGAGGACCGGGTGGCCACCCTTGATGCTCACTGTTTTCACGCTGCCGTCAGGAGCCACCACGGCATCGACTTTGACGACACCGGCCAATGCCATCGAACGGGCTAAATTTGGATAGGAAACAGGGACGCGGTTCAAGAGCTTACGCTTGGAAGCGGCGTCCGTTTGAGCAGCGGACCATGCACTGGTGAGCAGAAAACAGGCAAGGGGCAAGACGAGCGAAATACAGCGTCCGACATTCAAGGATGAATTATCCCGGGTGCGCGTATCCATCAACGGGAGTGTAGATGGGCAGAAACCGAGGCTAAAAGAGTACCAGGGTAATGTTTGTGGCGGAGAAAAGGCGGCAGCGGCCAGCCGTTAGCGGATGGCGGGCTTGCTGGCGTTAGTCTTTCAGGGGGACCATCACTTGATCGCCGCGGCAAAAGGTAGCTACTTTGAGAGGAAAGCCATCAGCCTGGGGCACCATCATCACCGGGCCGTAACAATAGACGGCGTGCCCATTCGCGGCGAAGTACCAGCGTCCGCCCTTTGCCTTTGCTGGCTGCTGGGTAGCGGCCGAAGAGAGATTTGCAGGGGGCTGCAACTTCGGGACTGACAGCGACAACATCAAGGCTAGGGCCAAAGTCTTCATGACGAGGGTCTCACCTCAACATCCCTCCTACCGTGAGGGCTGCTTTACCGCATTACTGACTGTCCAAGGTCGTTTCGGGGGCGCGATCCTAAGGACAGTTCGAGACGGAGCGAGCCCCGTCCGTCGATCAAAGAATGCTGTTCATGCGCCGTACATCTTGCAGGTCCGACTCAGGCTGCCCGGGAGCTTCTTTCGTATTGTGCTCCGGTTTGGCCGGTTGCTTTCCGTTCTTACCGGAAGCCTTCGGGCCTCCGGTGGAATCCTTTTGCTGTTCCGCCGGACCCGATGCGCCTTCGCCCGCTCGTGATTTCTGGCGGGAATGCAGGCTCTCATCTCGCGCCATCTTGCCTTTCAGGGCTGCGAGCTGGTTGCTGTCTTTCAACATCTCGCGGATCAAGCTGCGCTGCGACTCGATGACGCGCCCCTGTTCAACGACGAGCAAAGTCAGGATCGCGTACGAGATCACAAACAGCACGATCAGAATCGGGAGCATTCCCTTTGATTCCGATTTCTGAATCGCTTTGCACTCATCGCTGTAAACGAGGGTCAAGTTTTCGCTCCCATACGCGCCCGGCATCTGGGCTCGCGAAGATATAGTGCACCCCGGAAACCATACGGGTTACTAATCGTAAGTGGTTGCAGTAAATTGAGTTAGCTGGAATTGGCGGGGAGTGGGCGAGTCGGCGGGTGAAAGCATCTGCACTTTATGCGTAACAGTCCTTGCGGGCTGGAGCGCAAGAAAGGTGCGCTTTAGGCGGGTTGCGCCCCGGTTTTGGGCTTGCTTTTGGACTCCGCTAGCAAGGTGGAGGGTGTAGTTACAAGGTGGTCGATTCCGACATACTGGCCGCAAACCCGCGCCCAGCGGGCACTGTGTGGCCTGGTGTCGAGATGAAGAAAGCTGCTGTCGTAAACGCCAATTCCGCCCTGGAGGAACACGGGAACTTGAAGAGCGAGTTCATACATCTGCTGGAGCGACAGACCGGGGATGGATATGTCGGCGGCGTTGCCGCGAGTATGTTCGCTATCGGGGACGCCGCCTACCTTCTGGTTATGCTCGGGGCAGCGATAACCGTCATGGACGACGACTGGCTTGCCTGCCAGGGCGCGCAGCTGCTCAAGGCCGTCGACCAGCGCGGTGTCGATCTTAAGTTGGCCGCAGCAGTGGCAGGCCAGCTCGGCCTTCGAAAAATGTGCGCTCAGGTCGCCCAAGGAATCGTGCCCTCGTATCTTGGGGATCATCGGCCAGAGGCCGGGCGGTGGCTGTGAGCGCCATCACTTTGAAATTGGTCGGTTTCTCCTCCACACGAATCTGGAGGACAGGGAAGGAAAAATGGCGTGGGATACTCCCGGTTCGGGGGACCCCACGCCTTCGCTGCTTTGGATCACTATCGAGTTCCATGCCGTCTTCACGGCTAGGAATTATTCGGGTGTAGCAACAAATCCGTCATTGGTCGGCGAAGTCCCGTAGAAGCCGACCAGCACACCACTGTCGTTGATGCCGTTCACGATGGTCGTGCCGATGCCGCTGGGATCGTCGATTGTCTCCCATGTTTTCGAACTCACCGTGTACACGAATCCGTGGCTGTTGCCCGAGCTATCGGTGTAGGAGCCGACAACCTGGCCTTCGTTGTTCAAGCCCAGGGCCTGGGTCGTCCCCACGCCGTTCGGATCGTCGAGTTGCGTGAAGTGCCCTCCAATCAGCAGCCAGCCGTGCATGTTAGTCGAGCTGTCAACGAAGAATCCGCAAACATCGACGGAATCGTTGATGCCGGTCGCCTGCGCGCTCACCGAGCCCGGAATGTTGAACAACTGGAAGAGGCCGCCGAACTCGTCATAGATGTAAGCGAAATCCGGGCCGGATCCATCGGCCTTGGTGCTGTAGTAACCGGCAGCCTGGCCAAGATCATTCTGGCTGAGCAGTTGGTTGAAGGGCGTTTTCGGGTAGTTCACAGTTGTAAACGCACCGGCGACATCCGTGAAGCCTTCCGTCTTTCCGCTCTCGGTGATGTAAAAACCGCTGGTCTTCGGACCTTCATGGTTGATGCCAATGACCTGGGTCTGCGCCGAGCCCGGAAAGTTTTCGGAAGTGAACTTCTTGGAGGCCACGTTGTAAGTGAATCCCTGGTTGATGCTCACTCCGTGATACCCGGCGACGATGCCAGCATTGTCAATCCCCAGCAACTGGGTGAAGGTATCGCCGGGATAGTTAACGGTTTGGTAGCTGTAGGTGGTTGCGGCGAAGGCCGAGGACATGCAAAACAGCGCAGCCAGGCTCAACAGGAGGGCGAAGTTTCTCAGTTTCATGGTATTTCCTCTCATGGTTGTTCCCGAAGGAACGGAAATTCGATCATTCTTCGGACTCTGTTCGCCGCACCGGGCGCTTCAGTTAGTTCCGAATCCCGCGCAAACCGGGCGGCGGAGGTTATAATTTCCGGCCAGAAGGCCAGTTCCCCAGCGACCAATTTCTGCGCTCACCCTGTTAAGCGACGGCGAGCGCCGATTTCCCTCACGGCACGTAAGATTTTTTGGGGGTAAGGGAAACAGCATGTCGGCCTGCTACACCGGACGAAAGGAATCACCATGAACTCCGATCGGCAGCACGTCACACAGCTCCTGCAGAAGTGGGGCAGCGGCGACAAAGAGGCGATCGACCAGTTGATGCCCATCGTCTACGACCAGCTGCACAAACTAGCCCTGAACTGCCTGCGGTCGGAACGGAGAGAGCACACGTTGCGCGCCACCGCGCTGGTGCACGAGGCTTATCTTCGGCTGGTGGAGTCCGATGTGACCTTCCAGGACCGGGTGCACTTCTATGCGGTCTCGGCGCGCATTCTGCGCCGCATTCTGGTCGACTACGCCCGCTCGCAGAATCGGCAGAAACGGGGCGGGGAATTCGACAAGATTCCTCTCGACGACGCAGTCCTGGTCGGGCCCCAGGCGGACCACGGAATTGTTGAACTCGACGAGGCGATGCAGCGGCTGGCCGCGCAGGACCGGCGCAAAAGCGATCTGATTGAGTTGTTATTTTTCGGGGGCCTTACCTACGACGAAGCGGCCGAGGCGCTGAAGATCTCTCCCGCTACCGTGCACCGCGAACTGACCCTCGCCAAGGCCTGGCTGCACCGCGAGTTGAGTGGTGGCGCGGCTTAGGACGCGACCGGCTTTCAGTCCGAGCTAACGATGAATGTGGTCCTGCGACCTTTTGCGCGGCAATCGCATCTTATTGCGGGAGAATAGATTATGACCGAGAAAGTGACTGAGAAGGCCGCGAAGATCCAAAAGACCGCAGACGAGTGGCAGCAGCAGCTGACGCCGGAGCAGTATCAGGTCGCCCGCCAGTGTGGAACGGAACCAGCTTTCACCGGCAAGTATTGGAACAACCGCGAAGACGGCAAGTACACGTGTGTCTGTTGCGGCGCGCCACTGTTCGACTCGGAAACCAAGTTTGATTCGGGTACTGGCTGGCCGAGTTTTTATGATGCCGCCGAGAAACAGAATATTGCCGAGCACACCGACCGGAGCTATGGCATGACCCGCACGGAAGCGCGCTGCGCCCAATGCGACGCGCATCTGGGACACGTGTTTCCGGATGGGCCCAGGCCGACGGGCATGCGGTATTGCATCAACTCGGCGTCTCTGGATTTCAAGCCTAAGAAGTAACCGGCTCTTGGCGCTTGCCCGGAGTTCCGCCTCCAGTCAGCAGTCTCTTGACATCTTTAACAGCGTGTTATCAGGACGTCCTTAGCAGTTTGGTTGAGTCTAGTGTTGTGCGTCGGAAATAGTGAACGTTAAATATTGTGTCTCGATCCGCGTGATCGGTGGTGTCCGGCGATAGGAGTTCAAAGGCTTCAACCACAGAGGGCACAGAGGATCACAGAGGAAACCGGCGCCTCATGAATGTCGATCTGTTTGACGGCCGCGCCGCTCGATCAGAGCCTTCTCAGCGCAAATTCGCGTGTTTCTATGCGATATCCTGACCGTCGCAATGTGAGATTTCCCCGCGTTTAACCGGATATTCAACGAACGTTCATCGGTTGTTAACAATCCTGGTTTTAGGATCAATCCTTACAAATACGTCGATGCCTCTCCGAAATCTAACGGCGGGGTTCTGCCCCAGAATCCATATTTTCACTTATTAAGGAGAAGAACAATGAAGCAAGCGTTGGCTTTGGCGCTGTCGATGGCGCTAGCAGGGAGCATGTTCGCTGCCGAGCCTCCGCAGGACGCACAGGCGCCTGCGGCAAAAAGCACAAAGATGCACGCGAAGACGCCGTCCGTTTCGGCTCAACTAGGCGAGTTGAAGGAGGCGATCGAGGCGCAACAAAAGCAGATCGAGCAACTGGGCCAGCAGATCCAGAGCCGCGATCAGCAGATCCAGCAGTTACAGCAGAGGCTGGACCAGAGCCAGACGGCAGCGACTCAGGCGCAGTCCAAGGCTGATGCCGCCGCTTCCCAAACTGCCGAGCAAGGCCAGGCGGTGACCACGCTCAAGACCGACGTCGCGGACTTGAAGTTGAACGGAACGAATATGGCGCAGACTCTGCAGGACACGCAGAAGTCTCTCCACGATCAGTTTGACAGCCCGCTCGCGATCCACTTCAAGGGAGTGACGATTACGCCGGGCGGCTTCCTGGCGGGTGAATCTGTGTACCGCAATCGCGCGCTAGGCTCCGATATCAACACGCCGTTTAACAGCGTCAACATGCCAAACGCCGGTTCAAACTTCGTCTCGGAATTCTACGGGTCGGGGCGTCAATCGCGCATTTCGATGTTGGTGGAGGGCAAGGTGAAAGACCTGAAGATGACCGGATACGAGGAAGCCGACTTCCTCTCAGCCGGCATCACCTCGAACAGCAATCAGAGCAATAGCTACACCCTGCGGCAGCGGCAGGTGTGGGGGCAGGTGGCGAACAGCGAATGGAGCCTGACGGGCGGCCAGATGTGGAGCCTGGCGACCGAAACCAAGAAGGGGATGGACAACCGGAGCGAAGCTCTTCCGATGACGATCGACCCGCAGTACACCATCGGCTTCAGCTGGGCGCGGCAGTATGGTATCCGCGTAGTCAGGAATTTCAACAATCGCTTCTGGCTGGGGGCGTCGCTCGAGAATCCGCAAACCACATTCTCAGCCCGGAACGCGTATTCGAACTTCGCATTGGGAGGCCAAGGCAACGGCAGTGGTCTTTTCAATTCCGGGATCACGACTTGCAGCACGAACTCCAGCGGCGTCACGACATGCACCAACGCCGCCAATTATGCGTTCAACGCCATGCCCGATTTTATTTTCAAGGCGGCGGCTGAACCGGGGATCGGTCACTTTGAGGCCTTTATGATCCTGAGCCGTTACCGCGACCGTGTATATCCGTGCGAGACGCCGCTCAGTTCGGGCCTGCAACCTGCTAACTGCAACGGGACGACGTCGACGTTTGGCGCTTATAACGATTCGCAGACTGCGGCCGGACTGGGCGCCAACGCCCGGATCACCCTTGCCAAGCAAATCGACATTGGAGCGCACTTCCTTACCGGGCAAGGCATTGGCCGGTACGGTGCCGGCGGTCTGCCGGATGCGACCGTCAATCCCAGCGGCACGCTTGGACTGATTCGGAGCACGCAGGCATTGGCCACGCTCGAGTGGCACGCCAAGAGACTCGATGTCTACCTAAACGGCGGCGAGGAATACGCGCAAAAGCACTACGGGTATGACGCTGCAACCGGCACTTACACAGGCTACGGAGTTCCGAGCGTCAATGTTTCAGGTTGCTACACCGAATCGGCTCCCGGCTCGGGTGGCTTCGCATTTGGAGGAGGATGCAGTGTCGACACCCAGCGCCTGATAGAAGGCACAATGGGCTTCTGGGTTCGCGTACACCAAGGGCCTCACGGGAGGCTGCAGTTTGGCCCGCAATATTCCTACGTTGTGCGAGACGCGTGGACAGGAACGCTTGCGGCGCCATTTTCTGCCGCGCCACATGGCATCGACAATATGTTCTTCACGTCGTTCCGTTATTACTTGCCGTAGGTTAGTGGAACTTGCCCCCGCCGGAGTAGTACTCAGGGCGGGGGCATCTTTTTTTGTGGAAGATGCTTCGACTCCGCACGACATGAAGTAACCCCGATGCAGTCGGCGTGACATCTCAAATCCCCGTAATCTTTTAAGTCAGAATGGCGAGGCTGAGGCGATAGTCGTCATAAGCTCCGACATTGCAGATTTCAGCTTGCGCTTCCTGTAACTGCGCGCGACTTCCGCTTCCTGACGGCTGACGTTTGCCTTCAGGCTTCGAATTCTGGTGGCAGCGCTTTGCATGACTAGAGTCCCACAATCGAGTTGTTCGGCTTTCTGCTTCCGTCCCCGCTCTTGCGGACAGGCAGCGGAACTGCGTATTGTTACCGGGTGAAGTTCCCTCGCAGCAGCGGAATCCTGCTTCATATTACTTCTTTGCCTGGCCGTTCCGGTGTCGGCGACCTCGGTCTCCCGGCTTTCGAATTTGCAGATTTTTTGGCCGATGCCGGTCAGAAGCTGTGGCAAGTGCTGCCGCTGAATCCCACCGGATACGGCGACTCGCCGTATCAGTGCTTTTCGGCGTTTGCCGGGAACCCGCTGCTGCTGAGCCTGGAACGCCTTGCCGAACGCGGGTTATTGCAAGCGTCAGATTTAGCGCATGCGCCGCAGTTTCCCGAAGACTCGGTTGATTACGGGCTGGTGCTCACGTACAAGATGCCTCGCCTCCGACGTGCAGCGCAAGTTTTTTTCGCCGATGCCTCTCCCTCCGATCGAGCCGCATTCGAGCGGTTTTGCGAGGGTTCCAGTACATGGCTCGACGATTATGCGCTCTTCATGGCAGCGAAGGATGCGCATCAGGGAACAGTCTGGACGAATTGGGACACCAAGCTTCGCCGCCGCGAAGCGAACGCATTGCGGGAGTGGTCGAAGAAACTGGCGCCCGAACTCCAGACATTCAAATATTGGCAGTTCGAATTTTTTCAGCAGTGGGAGCGGCTGAAAAGTTATTGTCAGGATCGCGGGATACGCTTTATGGGGGACATACCCATCTACGTTGCGCACGATAGCGCCGATGTGTGGGCCCATACCGGTCTTTTCCACCTCGACGAGCAGGGAACGCCAACAGTCGTTTCCGGCGTTCCGCCCGATTATTTCAGCGCGACCGGCCAACTCTGGGGAAATCCAATTTATCGGTGGGACGTGCTGGCGGCGAACGGATATAAGTGGTGGATCGATCGCTTCCGCGCTTCGCTGGCGCTTTTCGATCTGGTTCGACTGGATCACTTTCGAGGATTCGAGGCGTACTGGGAAGTTCCGGGCGGAGAAAAGACTGCCATCAACGGCCGCTGGGTCAAGGGACCGGGCGAGGATTTTCTGTCGGCGCTACAGAACGCTTTTGGCGGACTGCCCATCGTGGCGGAGAACCTGGGCGTGATCACTCCGCCAGTCGAAAAACTGCGCCAGCAGTTCGGGCTCCCCGGCATGAGCCTGCTGCAATTTGCCTTTGGCACCGACCCGCAGGGTCCAACGTTTCGTCCGCACAATTACAGCCGCGACCTGGTTGCCTACACAGGCGGCCATGACAACGACACGACGGTTGGCTGGTGGAGCAGTTCGGGCGCGCAGGACTCGACCCGTACTCTCGAAGATGTGCGAAAGGAGCGCGATTTCGCACGCGCCTATCTGAACCTTCACGATGGCGACGAGATCAACTGGGTCCTGATCCGAGCCGTGCTGGCTTCGGTTGCCGATGTTGCCATCGTTCCGCTCCAGGATGTCCTGGGCCTTGGCACCGAGGCGCGCATGAACCTTCCGGGCAGCATCGGCCATAACTGGAAATGGCGATATCGTCCTGGCGCGCTGACCAGGGAAATGAGTTCGCGTCTGCGTTCCCTGGCGACTCTGTATGATCGTTAGCGAGGCGCGGCGCTTTGTGGCCGTGATGGTTCGAACTTTTTGCGCGGACCAGTGATCGGGTTTTTCCGGGAAAGTGTCGACAAGCATGGACAAGCCACCACGCACCTTTTGGCAGATCTGGAACATGAGCTTCGGCTTTCTCGGCATCCAGTTCGGCTGGGGATTGCAGATGGCAAACATGAGCGCCATCTACGAATACTTGGGCGCGCGGGCCGATCAGATTCCCATCCTCTGGCTGGCCGCGCCGCTCACGGGGCTGATTGTGCAACCGATCATCGGCCATGCCAGCGACCGCACCTGGGGCCGTTTGGGCCGGCGCCGGCCCTACTTTCTGGCGGGCGCGATTCTCAGTTCATCGGCTCTGATTCTGATGCCACGCAGTTCGGCTTTGTGGATGGCGGCCGGACTTCTCTGGGTGCTCGACGCCTGCATCAACATCAGCATGGAGCCGTTCCGCGCCTTCGTTGCGGACTTGCTTCCCGAATTTCAGCGCACGCGAGGCTTTGCCATGCAGAGCCTGTTCATTGGTTTGGGCGCAGTGGTCGCCTCCGCGCTGCCCTACTTGCTACGCAACGTGTTTCACGTAACGGGTACGGGCGTGGGAGCGATTCCGTTTACCGTCCGTCTTTCTTTCTACATTGGAGCGGCAGCATTTCTTGGTGCTGTCTTGTGGACGGTTTTCACGACGAAGGAATATCCGCCGGATAACCTGGCGGAATTTCAGAAGCAAAAGTCCGAGCACACTGGCTTGCGCGCCGGCGCGCGAGAAATTCTGGTTTCGATTGGCGAAATGCCGCGCACCATGCGCCAGCTTGCCTGGGTGCAAATCTGCACGTGGCTGGGACTGTTCTGCATGTGGCTGTATTTTCCGGTTGCGGTGGCGCGGAATGTTTTCGGCGCTCCCGATACGAATTCTCCGGCGTACGCGGCGGGCGCCGAGTGGGCTGGAGTCTGCTTCGGAATGTACTCGCTGGTGTGCTTCGGAGTTTCTTTCGTCCTGCCCGCACTGGCCCGCCGATATGGGCGCAAGACCACGCATAGCGTCTGCCTGATCTGCGGCGGACTCGGACTCCTCTCAGTCGCATTGATTCATGACCGCTATCTTCTCCTGCTCTCCATGACCGGGGTGGGCATTGCATGGGCGAGCACACTCTCAATGCCTTACTCGATTCTGGCCGGCTCGCTGCCTCACGGCAAAACGGGCGTCTATATGGGTATTTTCAACTTCTTCATCGTGATCCCGGAGATCACCGCGTCGCTTCTGTTTGGCTGGGTTATGGGACACCTGCTGCATAACAACCGCTTGACGGCTGTGGTCGCGGGCGGAATTTTCTTTCTGCTGGCGGCCGCACTGACGCAGCGTGTGGAGGATTTGTATGACGCACGTCAGCCCAGCGGTTCGCTCCCGGGCGGCGCAGTCGCAGCGAAAGTCTGAATGCGCGACATCAACGGGGACGCACGGCGACCAGTTCCGTATCGAGCGGCACACCGCGTGTGATTTTCACACGAACCAGCGCTTCAAACGGTTTCATCTCTTTCGCCGAGCCCGGCAATTCCTGCAACAGCTTTTCCACCGAATCCGGGCGGGAAACGAATTCCACCACGCCCTGGGTGCCGAATGTCGTCGTCCCCGCGAGGATCATGACGAGACGGTTCGGCGCCATGCCCGCCACCAGTCCTATGATCGCATAATCTTCCGTTAACGGTGCGGTCGACGGGCTTGCCAGGTAAGTGCCGGACTCTCCCGGCTTGGGATACCGATTGACGATCGAAAGATCGCCTTTGCGCACGCCGGAGGTCACTCGCTGAAAGACGAATTCCTGCGTTCCTGGAATATCGAGCAGCGAGAGGTTTTCCGAGGGTGAGCCGACAAAAATCAAATTTGTATCGTTGGCATCGTCGAGCGAAAACAGGCTGCCTCGCTTGACTCGAAGAGTGCGACCCAGCGCCCCAAAGACTTCGTCGAGCGAGTGAACGGCCAGCACCTCGCCGACGCCGGTGTAATGATCGTAGACAGCGGTTTTCGAATCCTGTCGCGCATTGTAGTAGCGCATGCCAGTCTCGGGGCGGCCAACGAAGGCGGCGTTGCTGAAGATCACACAGGGCTCCTCGGGGCCCGAAACGAATGGCCGCCAGAACTCCGCTAGCGGTCCATTGGCGGCGAGCGACTGCGTTGTGACAATCGCCGGTCCGGCTTGCCTGCGGTTCCACAGCAAACCAGCGACCACCGCTAGCGAGACCATCAGGCAGACCGCGAGCATAATCAAGGCGATGCGCCACGACCTCGGTGGTACTGCTTCCACGGGAGAGCCCGCCGCCGGGTTCTCAAGCGGTGGTACGAGGTGGGGATGCGATCCAACCTCCTTCGGCTCGAACACCAAGTGATAGCTCCCTTTCGGGATTTTCACCACAATGGGGTCGTTTGCTCCCTCGGTCGCGTAATAGTCCAACAGTTTCAAGCGCAGGCGGCCGGCTTGCACACGGATGGTCGAATCGGACTGGGGATCGAAACTTGCGCTCCTCCCGAAGACCTCTGTGGCAATTTGATACTCCTTAAGCGGAGCGTCGGGGTGTTCAATCGCCTGCTTTGCGAGATATTGCAATAGCTTGCAGAGGGATTCCGATCCCCGCAAACTATGACTTTTTGTAATGTGATCTATTTGTTGGAAGAATTCTTCCGAATCAGCGGCGATCGTGCGTGTCACAGTCATGTAACAACGACGTAACAATAAAAGGGATGGTGGTGCAAAGTCTGAATTTTACTATTGTAACGCTATAAAACCTAATGAAACATCCGGTTGGGCGTATTTTGCAGCACGAGTGCAGGATTATATGGTTTTGCGCAGGGACCTCGTGCGTCCCGGAGCCGCACTCTTCAACTCTGCCGCACGTCGATTCTTGCCGACCACGGGCTTCTGATCGCAACGAGCTAATCGATTTTTCTCAGGGACGACCTGATTTGAAGCGTCCCAAATTGGAGGAAACATGAAGAGCAGGCTCTTATTAGTACTGGTTCTGGTGCTGGGACTGACCAGCTTTGCTTTTAGCCAATCGAGCGCTGGAACGATCCAGGGAACGGTGACGGACGCGCAAGGAGCGGTCGTCACGAATGCTCCCGTCGTCGTCACGAATCAAGGCACTGGCCGCATGTTCACCGTCACAACCAGTTCGAACGGTTTGTATAGCTTGCCAGCGCTGGATCCCGCTCCTTACAAGGTTGAAGTGGATCAGCCTAATTTCGAAAAGTCTATCAAGGACGTCGTCTTGCAGACTGCGCAGACGATCAATGTGGATTTTGTGCTGAAACCCGGTTCGACGACACAAACCGTGGAAGTGACCGCGGCGACTCCAGTCGTGGACACTGCGACCTCGGGTATTGGCGATGTTGTTGTGGGGCGCCAGCTGACCGACCTTCCTCTTAATGGACGCGACTTCCTAGAAGAGGCATCGCTCATCCCGGGCGTCACCCATGGCCAACCGGGCAACACACAGACCGGACAGGGCAACCAGGCCGAAACGTTCCGCTACCCCGAGAGCCAAGGCGGCGCGATTTCAGCCAACGGTCTCCGCCTGCAGGCCAACAACTTCCTCTTTGACGGCATCGACAACAACGAATCGCTGGTGAACACCATTGTTTTCTTTGTAAACCCGGATGCCATTCAGGAATTCCGCGTCGACACGAACGTAGCGCCTGCCGAATATGGCCGGGCCGGAGGGTCGGTTATCAATGCCACTTACAAGTCCGGCACGAACGACATCCACGGCGATGTTTTCTGGCAGCTCCGCAATGATGCCGTGGACGCCAATCCCAATTACTTTTCCGGGGATCCGAAAGGTCCGTTTCACCGTAACCAGTTCGGCTTCGCCGCCGGCGGTCCGATCATCAAAAACAAGCTGTTCATCTTCGGCGATTACCAGGGAGTCCGGCAATCTCGTCCCTTGAACGATGGGCCCATCACAGTCCCTACCGCCTTGGAACGCACGGGAAATTTCTCGGAGTTGCTGGGGGAATCAACGCCCGTTCAGCTCTTCTATCCCGGCGGCGCTGGCACTCCCGTGCCCGGCAATGTGTTTACGTCGCTCGTTCCTGCTGGACAGAATTACCTGAATGCTTTCCCTTTGCCCACAATTGGCCCTTCCGATTCGCGGTGTACGCTGGTTGGCTCCGGGGCTAATGGGGCGGTTTGCCTGGAAAACAATTTTCAGCCGGCCCGTATCCAGCAACAAAAATACAACGACTTTGACGTTCGCCTCGACTACATCTTTTCTCTGCATGGCCAAGCCTTCGCCCGATACAGCTACGGGCAGGATATAGATCTTACAACCTCCCAGATGTCGACCCTGCCTGCGGGCTACGGTTCTGGATTTCAGTTCCAGCATCCGCGCAGCATTGTGATCGGCGAGACCCACACTTTTGGCGCGAGCGTGGTCAACGAATTCCGCATGGGTTATGTGCGTTCGTTCCTGGGTTACCAGCCCCCATTCGGCAGTGAAGCTCTTTCCGCCGGTTTCGGCATTCCCAACGCGAACACAAGCCCGCTCCTGGGCGGAGGGGCGCTGATCGGAAACAACGGCAGCGAGCTTTCCTACACGGGGGATTACGGCGACTATTTTGTGCCGGAAGACACCTATCAGATTGCCGATAACGTCTCTTGGGTAAAGGGACGTCACACGTTTAAGTTTGGCGCCAACGTTATCTGGAGACAGGTCGATTTCTTTAACCCGATTGCCGGTAAGGGCTTCTGGCAGGCGAACGCGGGCCAGCCCTGGTCAACCGGATGGGAACAGGCCGATCTTATCGCGGGCTGGATTAGTAACTATCAGGTAGGCCCTGGAACCACGTATTTCCACACGCGCAGTTGGGAAACCGGCTTTTACGGACAGGATGACTACCGTGTCAACAGCCGACTCACGCTGAACCTGGGCCTGCGCTACGATTTGTACACCTGGCCGACGGAAATTAACAACCGCATGGCCAACTTCAATGTGGTCACGGGTGCGATCGAACTGGCAGGACAAAACGGCATTTCCGACAGCACTTTAACCAATCCCACCCACAACTTTGCCCCTCGCATCGGCTTCGCCTATGACCTGCGCGGCGATGGAAAGAGCGTGCTCCGCGGCGGGTACGGAATCTTCTACTTCATCGACCGCGAAGGCATCGACAAGCAGTTGTCGCAGAATGCCCCCTTTGGCGGCAGCGCGTCCTACAGCTACCAGAATGCGCTGACTAACGGCGGTTATTTTGCCCCCGGCACTGGCACGTTCTTGACCTTGGGCGGATTGACGACAATGAATGCCAACGGAACCCCGAACATCGCCGGAATCACGGCCACGGGATTCCCCAGCAAGTTGACATTGCCGGTGAGCCTCACGCATCCGCAGAATGTGAGCTTGACCGGTTGGTTGCCGCATGACACCACATCCAACGTGCAAGAGTGGAACCTGCAATTCGAGCATCAGCTGGATCCAAAAACCGCCATGACGCTGGCCTATGTCGGCACCAAAGGAACACATCTATCTACGTTCTACGACGTAAACCGCCCGTTCTACAACACACCCTCCACCTATCCGTTCCCAGGGCTGGGCACGGTACCGGTGAACGACACCAGCGGCAACTCGATTTATCACGGTTTGCATGCCCTAGTGGAACGCCACCTTACCCGCGGGCTGCAATTTACCGGGGCTTACACCTGGTCGCACGCGATTGACGACACACAAGCCGGATTTGACACTGATTTCCGCTACGGCGGCAATGTCGTCGATCCTTTTCAATGGCAAACCAAGGAGCGCGCCAACTCAAACCTCGATGTCCGCAACCGGTTTGTGTTCAATGCTATCTATGACTTGCCCTTCGGCCACGGCAGGCAGTTCGGTCACGATTGGAACCCGGCGATGGACGCCATTCTGGGTGGGTGGGAATTCAGCCCGATTGTGACTCTCTCGAGCGGGTTCCCCTTTGATGTTATTTGCGAATATTGCAGCAACCCCAGTACGCGCCCGAATCTTGTTGCGCCGTTGCAACAGTTAAACGGTGCTCACGAGTGGTTCAACTACCAATCCTTTGCGCAGGTAACGAACTATCCGGGATCCAACACCCCGATTGCCCCCGGCACCTCACCCAGAAATCCGTTTACTGGCGCGGGCACCAAGACATTGGATCTGGCTGTCAGCAAGAATTTCAGCATTACAGAACGATTCAAGCTACAGCTCCAGGGCCAGGCGTTTAACCTTGCCAACACTCCCCAGTTTAGTCAGCCAGATGGGAACGTGAACGATGCCCAGCGCAATTCGGCTGGCGTGATTACCTCGCAAGGAGGGTTCGCCCAGGTAACCTCCCTGCGTTATGCGAGTGAGCGCGAACTTCAACTCTCGCTCCGCGTAACCTTCTGACCTTAACTTTAGGGAGAGCGGTTAGTCCGCTCTCCCGTTTCTCTTCACCACGCCGATGAAACCCTACTTCACGCGCCTTCGAGGGTTGTTCTTTGCCTTTTCCCTATTGGCATTGTCTTCGTGGGCAGCCGGCCAGTCTCCAGTCATTCGCAAGATCGAACCCCCGAACTGGTGGGTCAACTACACTCCAGAACTAACCCTGCTACTGACTGGAGAAAATCTAAGTGGCGCGAGCGTCAAGACCATAGCCCACGGCCTTGCCGTCGGTGGCTCGGAGGCTTCAGCGAACGGCCATTACCTCTTCGTTCATCTGCGCCTAAGTTCTGAGCTGCAAGCGGGAAGTGCGGAATTACAAGTCACGACGACGGGCGGGGCCGCGTCGATTCAGTTACCGATCAAAGTTCGCGCCGACTCGCGCGACCGTTTTGAGGGATTTTCCCGCGACGACGTGATCTATCTGATCATGCCCGATCGCTTTGCCGACGGCGATCCCTCGAATGACCGGCCCGCGGGATCGACGGGCGTCTATGATCGCTCACAGCCCAAGGCTTATCACGGCGGCGACTTGCGCGGCATTCACGAGCATTTGGGCTATCTTCACGACCTCGGAGTGACCACGCTTTGGCTCACGCCGGTCTGGAAGAATACAGACTCCGACTACCACGGCTATCACGTTGTCGATTTCTATGCGCTCGACGAACACATGGGCAGCATGGAGGAGTATCAATCCCTGGCCGCGGATGCGCACAAACTCGGCATGAAAGTCCTGATCGATTACGTCGCGAACCACACAGGCCCCAACCACCCCTGGGCCAATGATCCGCCTACGCCGACCTGGTTTCACGGAACACCGCAGCATCACCTGGAGCCTTCTTATTCCTTCGCGGGAGTTGTGGACCCGCACGCGTCGCCGCGGGAATCCCGCAACATGCTGGAGGGGTGGTTTGCGGGCAAACTGCCCGACCTTGACCCCGATGACCCCGAACTTGCTCTCTACCTCGCGCAAAACACCGAGTGGTGGATAGAGACCGCGCAACTCGACGGCCTCCGGCTGGACACGTTTCCTTATTCCTCACGCCAGTTCTGGAGCGGCTGGCACGTCAGGCTGCACGAAGTCTATCCGCGGATCGATGACGTAGGCGAGGTGGCCGACCATAATCCGGCTGTCACCGCCTTCTTTGAGGGCGGAAGGAAGCAGTACGACGGTGTCGACTCTGGAGTCACGACGGTGTTTGATTTTCCACTTCGCGATGTGTTGCGCAAGGTGATCATCGACGGCGAACCAATGCAGAAGATCATTGATGTTCTCCAGGCCGACGAGCTTTATCTGCATCCGGAGATGCTGGTCACATTCCTCGGCAATCACGACGACCGCCGCTTTATGAGCGAGAAGGGAAGCGATCCCGCCAAACTCAAGGCGGCGTTTTCGCTTCTGCTTACGATGCGCGGCATTCCTCAGATTTACGCGGGCGATGAAATTGCGATGCCCGGAGGCGACGACCCCGACAACCGCCGGGATTTTCCCGGAGGCTTTCCCGGCGACCCTCATAATGCATTCACCGCTGCGGGACGAACGCCCGAGCAACAGGATGTATTTACCTACCTACAGTCGCTTCTCGCATTGCGTAAAGACCACCCCGCCCTGTGTACCGGCAAGCAGTGGCACATCGGATGGGATGACAGCTATTACGCGTTCCTGCGCGAACTGCCGGAGGAAAAGCTGCTGGTCGTCTATAACAACGCCGCAAAGGCGCGCTTGATCGAGATTTCTACCGGCGACACGCCGCTCGAAAACGCACACCAGCTTAAGGCCATTTTCGGAAATAGTTCGGCTGAAATCACTGGCGACAAGGTGCGAGTTTCCTTGCCGGCTCAAACCATCGTCATCTTTAGCGTTCGCTAAGCCGCAGTCATTGAAGTGTGGCAGTACTTCGCCAGCGCAATTGCGGCAGCTCTCCCCTTGATCGCGCCGGTGGCAAGTCTTGGGTCACAGCGACATGGGCAATCTATTACATTTCCTCCTGCGGACTAGGAGGCGGCTCTACTTTCCAATGCAGAAGGTCCCGAAAATAAGGCTGAGGATTTCGTCGGTGGTGGTTGCGCCGGTGATTTCGTCGAGCGCTCGCAAGGCATTGTAGAGATCGAGCAGGAGCATCTCGTGGGGCACGCGGGCCGAGACCGCGGTGGTGGCGGAGGTGAGCGCGGCGAGAGAGTCGGCCACGAGCTGCTGATGGCGGACGTTGGTGAGGAAGCCGGTTTCGATTTGAGGAGCGGCGCCTCCGGCGCGCGCAAGAATCGCTGCGCGCAATTCGTCAATGCCGTAGCCGGTGAGCGCGGATGTTTCGATTGCGGCTAATAAATGATCGGGAACCGAGGACCGAGGACTCTTCAAATCGGACTTGTTAGCGACGAGGATTGGGGACCGTCCTTCGACCTGACCGAGCAGTTCGCGGTCTTCGTTCGCAATGGGGTGCGACGCGTCGAGCACGATTAGCACCATGTCGGCGTCGGCGAGGGCCTCCATTGATTTCTGAATGCCGATGCTCTCCGCTTCATCGAGTGCGCGGCGGATGCCAGCCGTATCCACTAACCGAACTGGAATGCCTCCGATGGCGACGGTCTCGCTGACGAGGTCGCGCGTGGTGCCGGGCTGAGCGGTGACGATGGCGCGCTCGCGCTCCACGAGGCGATTGAAGAGACTCGATTTGCCCACGTTCGGGCGGCCGACGATTGCGAGCGTAAGGCCTTCGTGTACGAGCTTGCCGTATGCGGAGCTGGCGGCGAGTTGTTCAAGTGGCGCGCGCACGTCGTCAATGTGGCCGAGAATAACTTTGTCGGGGGCAACGGAGATGTCGTCTTCCGCGAAGTCGATGCCGGCTTCGAGCAGGGCGATCAGCTCGACGAGTTTTTGCTTGATAGGCTTGAGGCGTTTGGAAAGCGAGCCTTCGAGCTGCTGTGCGGCGACCTTGGCTTGAAATAATGTTTGCGAGTCGATCAGGTCGCGAACAGCTTCGGCCTGGGCCAGATCGAGACGTCCATTGAGGAAGGCGCGCATGGTGAACTCGCCGGGCTCGGCTAGGCGCGCTCCGCGGGCAAGTGCGAGTTCGACGATGTGGCGGAGAACAACGGGCGAGCCGTGGGCCGAAATTTCGATGATGTCGTCGGTGGTGTAGGAATGCGGTTTTTGGAAATAGGTGACGACGACTTCGTCGATGCGGGCGGAATCATCTTTTTCGCGGGCGAGGGCGCCCGCGCCACACGGGTCGATTAGCTCGCCGAAGATGGCGCGGCCTGGCTCGAGTTCATGCTTCAGGCGGAGCATGGGCTCGGCGATGGCGCGGGCTTCTGGTCCGGCAAGGCGAACGACGCCGATGCCCCCGCGTCCGGGCGGGGTAGCGATGGCGACGATGGTGTCATCGAGGTTCATGAGGTAGTGGTACCGTTTCGCGCCCACAGTTCAGACGATTGGCATGTAGCTGGCTGTTCCTCTTCACTTTCCGATCTACTCTTTTAGTGCAGAAGGTTTAGGCTTCACCCCAACGTATAGAACGACGGTCATTTCTGGTACGTCAGATCTAATCTGGCCTTGAGCGTCAATTCCTGCGGCCTTTAGGGCTTGCTGTAAGGTTGGTGCCAATGGATCATCAGCCCGACGCACCCGCATTGTCACGCCGACCTCCGGAGGCCCAAAACTCACAGATACAACACCTTCCGGTTTTCCGATCTCAACACCGAAAACATTGAACGCGTCATGCAATGTCTTCGCCAGTTCATCGGCATATTCACTGGCTTCTAGGTCATTGGCGCTGTATTCAAACTTTATTTTTACGCCTCTAAAGCGTGAGCGTGAAGTGAAGAACAAGGGGGTCAGAAAATCGTTAATTGCTTTTGATTGTTCGCGGGTCACACTTCGCCAAGACAACAACTGTTCCAACCTAGCCGTGCGCTCCACCGCATCGGCTAGATGCGATTCGGCATCGGCGGCTTGTCTCTTCGCGGATACGATGTCTCTTGCAAAGGAATCTGCTTCTTGTCCCGCACCCTTGGCAAGCGTCATGGCATTTGATGCAGAGGATACCGCTTTCTCTGATTGGCCCTTGGCATTGGCTGCCGCATTCGCCGCACCTTCAGCAGAGGCTTTAGCGTCGCCAGCCTCTTTAGAGAGGAGTGCCACGCGGAGTTCGTTAGCCTTTCTGATTTCTGTTTCCACTCTGCCAGCTTGGACATCTATGTACAATTCGCCAGCGACTCCAATCGCAACCAATCCGGCCCCCAGTAGTCCCAATATGAACAGCATTGTGCTGGGCTTCTCAGGTGGATGCAGTATTCCACGTCGAAAGTCGTGTGATTGGTCGATGTATTCCTTGACCACAAACACTACTTCCAATGCAACGCCGAGCACCACTAGAAACGTCCAGAAATGGAGCCATGCATGGAGCGAGGAGCGAGATGCGTCAAGGTTATCAAGCAGTGTTTTGAGAGCCGATTCGTCCATCGAAGAACTCCGCGACGATCAAGTGTGGATGGCAAAACTTCAACTCATTGCCATTGCTGTTTGTTTTTGTACTGGCATCATAATTCCCAGGTCTAGCGCATCCGGCAGGGAGGCTATAGACCTGTGGAAATCAAACGTCACCACTACCGTTCATGAGTGCTTGTTGACATGCTCGCCAAAAAACACAATCTTGTCATCTGTTGCGTAACGGGTGATGTATAGTTCCGGGCAGAAATGCAGATTCCTCGCTCGTTCTCGCCTCCGGCTCCGAACGGCTCGGAATGACAATCCTAAATCTGCGTTAATCAACAATGAATAAGCGTGCGCCGGCCTGTGTCGAAGAACGATGGCCGGGTTCGCCGTCGGCGGTCTGGTAGCTATCTCCGGTTTTCAGCGTGAACCGTTTTCCGTCGGCGAGTTCGGTTTCCAGCTCGCCCTCCAGGCAGAGAATTACGTGCCCTTTTGTGCACCAGTGGTCGGCCAGATATCCGGGAGAGTATTCGACCATGCGGACGCGGATCTCGCCGAAATTTTGCGTTCTCCAGAGCGCGCTGCCAGTTTGCCCCGGATGCTCGGTTGGGACTACCTGGGTCCAGTCGGTGGTGGTGAATGCAAAGCCGGTCATCTTCATACGGAGGAGTATAGCTAGAAACCAGGTCCGTCTCGGCTTTGCCCGGCCAGGCTCCGATGCCCAAGTCTGCTGGCAACTATCTACCTTTGTCCGTTTGCCGCGCACGCTCGCCGTCATTTATACTCACAGTTTGTCTTAAGCCAGTCGATTCAATCAGGAGCAACTAGATTTCATGCCGCAACGTACATTTCAACCTAACCGGCGCAAGCGCTCGAAAAAGCACGGGTTCCGGACTCGCATGAAGACGAAGAGCGGGGCCAAAGTGCTATCGCGCCGCCGGGCCAAGGGACGCAAGCGCGTCTCCGTAAAGCCGGGTTTCCGCGAGTAGTCCCCAGAGGCGGGCAGCGAGGGCCGTCATTTTCGCTAACTATTGTGCAGGATTGTGAAGTTGTGAGCGTCGACGCTCCCAGCCGGGGTCAAGAACAGCCTGCGCCGAACGCGGGGAAGAGTTTCCCACGGGCGGGGCGGTTGCCGAAACACTCCGATTTCGATCGTGTCTACAAACAGGGGCGAAGGCACTTTTCTCCGCACATGACCGTCTTTTATCTGGCGAAGCCGGAGGGCGCGGCTGCGCAGAGCGGCGTTCGCGTTGGATTCACCGTTGGCCGGCAGTTGGGCGGCGCGGTCGAGCGCAACCGCATCAAGCGCCGATTGCGCGAAGCGGTGCGGCATCGCGGTTCGATGCTGCGCGTGCCATTGGATATTGTGATCAATCCAAAGAAGTCGGTTCTCACTTTGGATTTTGCGGTGGTGCTCGAAGAAGTGGGGCGCGCTTTCGAGGCGATTGGAAAATCGCCCAAGAAAAGGACGCAGGAAAAATGAGGGCCGTGGCGCTGGCGATTTTGCGATTTTACAAACGGTGGATCTCGCCGTCGTTTTTGCCCTCGTGCCGATATCTGCCGACGTGTTCGGAGTACGCGATGGAAGCGATTGACCGCTACGGCCTGGTGCGCGGGGGATGGATGGCAGGCGGTCGCTTGTTGCGATGCCATCCTTTTGTGAAGGGTGGATACGACCCGGTGGCGAGGCACACTCATTGGGAAGAACGCTCGGAATGGAGCGGCGAGTTTTTGCACCGCGAGAATCGCCGAGTTGCGCTCGGCTGGACGGCCGGGAGCGGCCGTCCGCACATTCAGAAACCGTGAGCAACTAATTTGGCCGAATTCAACAATCCTCAACAAGAACCCGGAATGGAGCGCAAGCTGTTGCTGGTGTTTGCGCTGACCTTCCTGGTCATCATGCTGTTCCAGCCGATCTTGAAGAAGTACGGGCCCCAGCCAGCGGCGACTCCGCAAACGGCGAATCAAACGGCGAATCAAACGCAGGCTTCTTCGGGAGCGACAACTGGGGGCGTGGCGACACCGGGGGCAAGTGCAGCCGCTGGTACTACTCCGGCTGGGAAGAGCGCGTCATCTTCTTCTTCTGCCACCAAGCAAGCCGCCGCTGAGGCTGAGACCGTCATCGAAAATGGCCTCTACCGGATTGTCTTCACGAATCGTGGTGGACAGGTCAAGTCGTGGGTGCTGAAGAATTACAAGGACGTGCCAAACGGAAAACCGCTGGACCTGGTGAATGCAACGGCCGCAGCGAAATATGGCTATCCGCTTTCGCTTTGGACCTACGATGAAGCGCTGCGCAATAAAGTGAATTCGGGGCTGTATGTTGTATCGAGCACCAGCTCAACCGCGCCCGCGGAAATCACGTTTGAGTATTCCGACGGCGATGTATCGGTGCAAAAGAAATTCAAGTTCGATCACAGTTATGTAGTCGGCATTGAGACTTCTGTTTTACAGAAGGGCGTGCAGGTCACGGCGTTTCCGATGTGGCCGTCCGGTTTTGGCGGAGAGACGACTTCGCCTTCCTATGCGGCTACGGAGATCGCCTACCAGTACGACAGCAAAGTTCAGCGGCTGGCGATTAAGAAGATCAGCGGAGGCGGAACGCTGAAT
>JBAVYO010000348.1:0-11784 GCA_049698855.1 Terriglobales bacterium | reverse complement strand
AGAATTCCCTGGTGGGCGTCCCGATCGAGTGCACGGATCTGCGCAAGACCTACGACGGCAAAGTGGAAGCCGTCCGCGGGCTCAGTCTGCGCATTGAGGCTGGCGAATGCTTCGGCCTGCTCGGGCCAAACGGAGCAGGGAAGACCACGACCATCGAAATACTCGAAGGCCTGCTCGCGCCCACGTCGGGCAGCGTTCGGATCTTCGGTCATAGCTGGAACGACAACCCGCGCCAACTGCGCGAATGGATCGGCATTTCCCTGCAGGAAACACGCCTGTCGGAGAAACTCAGCGTGCGCGAGACGGTGAAGCTGTTTGCCAGCTTCTACGACGAACCGCGTTCGCCGGAGGATGTTCTCGAAGATCTCCAGCTCACCGAGAAAGCCGACAGCTGGGTTGGCAAGCTCTCGGGCGGACAGAAGCAGCGGCTTGCGGTTGCCACGGCATTGGTTGGCAATCCGCGAATCCTGTTTCTTGATGAGCCTACGACCGGACTGGATCCGCAAAGCCGTCGTCAGCTCTGGGAGATTATTCGCGCATTCCAGAAGAAGGGTGGAACGGTTCTGCTCACAACGCATTACATGGATGAAGCGGAGCGTCTCTGCGATCGGCTCGCCATTGTCGATCGCGGCGTGATCATTGCAGAAGGCACACCTGCTGAGTTGATTGACCGGCTTGGGGGACATCACGTGGTGGAATTCAAGGTTGGCAGCGCGAGCGGAAATGGCAATGGCGGTGCGACTGGAGACTCGGATCGAAGCATCGCGGATCTTGAGACGTGGTCGTCTTTGCCGGGAGTCGATTCCGTGCGTCACGAAGATGGTTCGCTGTGCCTGAGCGTGCGCGAGCCGCATTTGACGATTCCGGCGCTGCTTGATGCGGTGAATCGCAGGGGAGAACAGCTCGAGCATCTGAGCACGCGTCAAGCAAGCCTTGAGGACGTGTTTGTCCGGCTTACTGGACGGCATTTGCGCGAGGAATGAATGGCCACCGAAATCACTAACTCGCATTCCGCGCCGCAACCTTCGCCACAGCTGAACGAAGGACGCTCCGATGGTGAAGACGTTCCAATGTTGGCGCGCGGAAGGCCTCGTTCGGGGCGTTGGTCGGGTTATTCCTATTTGTTGTGGGTTCGGTTGCTGGAGCTGAAGCGCGAGCCTGAAATCGTCTTTTGGGTATTTGGGTTTCCGCTTCTTCTGTCGCTCGGTCTGGGTATCGCGTTCCGCAACAAGCCTGCCGATAAAGCAGCAGTCGCGGTGATCGCCGGTCAGAATGCGGAGGAAACCGCTTCGCGTCTGGGCGGTTCCGACAAGCGCGCGTCGATCCATGCGGTTGTGGTGGATCGCGAGGCGGCGATGAAGGGACTTCGATTTGGCAAATTCGATGTAGTGGTCGAGCCGCTGTCCGACGGCAACTATGGTTTCTATTACGATCCCGCGCGTCCGGAAAGCGCCTCGGCGCGCGTCATGGCGAACGATACGCTCCAGGATTCGGCGGGACGATCCGACATGTTTCGCACTGTGAACCATGCCTCGAGCGAACCTGGTTCGCGCTACATAGACTTCCTGATTCCGGGATTGATTGGCATGAGCCTGATGAATTCCGGCATGTGGGGCGTTGGATTTTCGCTGGTCGATATGCGGCAGCGCAAGCTGCTGAAGCGCTTTCTGGCAACGCCGATGAGGCGCAGCGATTTTTTGCTGGCGGTGATGAGCAGCCGATTGGTGCTGATGGTGATTGAAGTCGGACTGCTGCTGGTTTTTGGCATGCTTGTTTTTCACATGCCTGTCGCTGGGTCGCTGGTTTCGCTGGCTCTGATTGGCTCGCTGGGCGCGGTTGTCTTCGGAGGAGTTGGATTACTCACCGCATGCCGTGCGCAAAAAGTAGAGAGCGTTAGTGGATTGATCAATCTGGTCATGATGCCGATGTGGATTTTCTCCGGCGTGTTTTTTTCCTACGAACACTTTCCGGCTGTCGCGCAGCCATTCATTAAAGCATTGCCGCTGACAGCACTGAACGATGCGCTGCGAGCCATCATTCTTGAAGGAGCCTCGCTCTCTTCGCAGTCCATGCGCCTGCTGATTATGGCGCTGTGGGGAGGAATATCGTTCGTGCTGGCGCTGAAGTGGTTCCGCTGGACTTAGAAGCGGTTGCCAATTCTCGGTTCTCAGTTCTCAGTTAAGGACAGGTCTCAGATCTCAGCTGTCAGAACTCGGGTTTGGTTACAGCTTTCGGCGCGCTGATAAGACCTACGTAAACGCTGTGTTTTCTTGTTCTTATCTCTCTATTTACCAAGAATAGGGTACCCCCCCTACCTTTTTTACTTAAAGTATTGATTGCAAATTGGTTACACGTAAAGTATTCGGGAATAAGGACTTAACCTATTAAAGACCCAAAAAATGGCTTTGGGGCAGCGGCGTGGGCCATCTTGGAGACGGGCACACATAGACTGCCCCAATTCAGGTGATCATTTTCGCACGCGACTAGCCTGGAAGTCTGTGACGCAGGGCACGCGGGTTTTGTGATGAATCCTGAACTCAAGATCGGAGCTGTCGGCCGCTTGTTGCGCCAGGAGGACCACAGAAACTTCGCCGCGATCTCTATCCTCCCGGGCTGGCCGCACCGAAATGTCCATGGTCGTCGGTTAGTTAAGCGGAGACCAGCGCTTACATTCAGAAGCGCTGATTGGCGAGGCTAATTCGGGTCCGAGGTGGAAGCGAATCACCGCGTCTGATGTCGAACAGAAGTTTCGCGTTCCAGTACTGGAAGAGACCGGACTCGCGATGACGACGTACTCCCCGCACGGACTTGGACTTACTGGGCAGGTCGCCGCGACGGTAAAGCGGTAGCCCGTCTTCACACACCACTGTCCAGCAGTGCAATTGGCACCACCAAGAGTGTCATCAATCAGGCCGGCGTGGTTCGGCGTATATTCGCGGATATTTTTGGGATTGTTGCCGAGTGAAGCCAGATCGCGCGAGAAGCCTTTCTGTGGGTATGTAACCGAGTATGAGATCTCTGCGGTGTTGACCGTGCGCAATGCGGCCACGGTGGACGCCTCGTTAGCGGCGATTCTGGCGCGCAGCAGATTGGGAATAGCAATGGCCGCGCCTACGAGGATTGCGCTGATATCAATTCTTCCCGATGCAGTTACGCTCCGGACCGAGCTCTCATCGGCATAAGCTCGGATTGTGGTGGGAGTAGCTTGCGAGGTCGCCTGGGAGATGACATTCGCGATTTCTGGCGATAGCTGGCTAAGTCTCAGGTTGGTGATTGAGGAGGCGTTCTCATAGAGGAGCAAAGACGTCTCTGGCGAGTATCCTGGAGGGACGGACGAAACGAGCGCCGAAGACTTTGCAAGGGTCTCACCCGATTTGTGCAGTTGGACGGCCTCACGCACCATTTCGTATTTGGAAGAGACAATCAGATAGCCATCGACAAATGCGTACGCCACAGGGACAGGCTTGGGCGAAGAGGGAAATTGTAGAGTATGGTATTTAACCCCGTCCTCGGTTGTTTCGTGGGCCTGTACAGGCAAACTCTGAACGATGCGATCAAGCGAACTCTGCAGGCGGTCCGAATCGAGAACATGGAGGATAGCCCTCCAGGTAGGTTGTGGGGTACCGAACCCACCCATTTCGAACGTAGTCTCACCGTCAAGTTGGCCAAATACATCGTCCCTGAGGCTGATGTGCATGGTCTGTTCCAAGGCTGGAAGCATGACAAATGCAGGCGATTTCGAATCGGCAGCGAGGTCCCTGAGATCGTCGAAGATCTCGGCGAGATTTTTGAGTTTCAGGCTAAGAACAAAGGCAGATTTGGGTGAAATGAAATCCAACGTGCCAAGGGGCGCAGGTGGGGCTAGCCAGGAGGCGATGCCGTGACGAACGCCATCGAAACTGAGCTCGCTTTCGCTGAGTGAGAGATCGCCAACTCTCTTGTGGTCCCAAACGAAGTATTGGGCATTCTGGATTCCGAAGCGTTCCATCGCTTTGCGGTCGTTTGGGTCTTTGGCCGGGAAATAACTTAAAATTTTCTGCAGGTTGGCGCCAGCCACGGCGGTTGTTCCGCCCTCGTAGACACGCTCGATGCGCTGCCCGAATGGGGCGTCGGCGAATCCGCCTGCCTTCCGATCCAACAGACTATCGAATTTGCGCGCCGTGTCGATGCTGGAAGCGAAAAACACAAGATCTGGACGCACGAGGACCACAGGAGCGTGGCCATTGCCGGTTCCGGTAACGGTCCCGAGTTCTTTCGAGTCGACAATGCGCAGATCTAGTTTCGTTTTTTCACCCGTTTCCCTGAGGATGCGCTGTAGCGCGTCTTTGAGTCCTGGCTTGCGTATTTGGGCGATGACGACCATGTTGCTATCGTCCGGAGCCGTCGATCCTGTAATCACGATTTCGTTGCCCAGATATTCCGACACTTCGGAGAATCTCTCGATGGAAGCCTCTAATTGAGGGCCCGTCTTCGCCATATCCCCGTGGGACCACCAATCGCGCAGCGGCACACTCTGTTTGAGTTCTTCCTGGAAAATGGCAAGAGCCTGATGAGCCGCCTCTCCATAATTAGGCAGCGCCGCGTAATACGTGGTTGATCCGGGCAGTAGCGGCGAGAGTTGGCTGTGGTCACGAGGCGCGGGGAGTTGGACGTTGTTCCTGAGCTTTTCGATTAACTGGCCAAGTTCGGGCAGTAGACCGGGATACTTATTCAACTCTTGAGCGATAACGGCGTCCGGTTGAGGGGGCTTTGTGTCCTGAGCACAGGCGGAAAGGGCAAAAGAAAGAATGATGGCTGCGACGATAGCTTTTTTAGCCCCGCCCATTAAGTATCCCTCACACTGGAGTTAGGAACATAGACCCAGTTTCGCCACTTACTCTAACATTGAGATACGTCGCCTGGCAGTGACGCGCGACGGTACGCATCACGAGGGTAATAAGGGTGGGTGGTGGAGTCAGTCCGCCGGGTGTCGGTGCTATGCCTTCATCTTCTTGAACTCGTCGAAGGCGTCGAGATAGCGGTCTATCTCCTGCCTGGATATGTAATACGGCGTCGAGAGGCGGAGTTTGTTGGGGTCGCCGCCGCGGATTCGGATTTTCTTTTCTTTCCAGAGCCAGGTTTCCAACTCCATGCGCGGGATGGGTGGGACGTTTACCGTTGCGATGGCGCAGCGCATGGATGGGTCGGCCGATGTCCAGGGCGTGCCTCCGCGCTTGACCATGGCATTCAGCATGTAGTCGCCGAGCTGGCGATGGCGCTTCTCGATGCGATCCATGCCGATGTCGTTGGCGAGTTGAATGGAAGCGCGCAGGCCCCATAGCGCGGGCACGTTCGAGCTGCCGATGCGCTGGAAGCGTTCGGCGCGGAGCTTGGTGTCGTCCCAACCTTCGGTGGCGATGGTGGTCCAGAGGCGGTCGATCATTTCGTCGCGGACGTAGAGGAAGCCGGAGCCTTTGGGCGCTTGCAGCCATTTGTGCGGGCTGGAGGAATACATGTCGCAGCCGAGGTCGTGCAGGTTGAGGCGCATCATGCCGGGGACGTGCGCACCATCGACGGCGGAGATGACTCCTTTGCCGCGGGCGAGGGCGCAAAGATCCTTGGCAGGGAGAACGACTCCGGTAACGGTGGTGATGTGGCTGAAGAATAAAACGCGCGTGCGCGAGGTAATGTAAGCGCTGAACAGGTTCAGAATTTGATCGCGATTGATGATGGGCTTGGGCAGATTGATCTTCTTTATCACGATGCCGTAGCGCTTGGCGCGGAGATCCCATGGGTGCTCGCCGCCGGGATGCTCCTGGTCGGTCATGAGGACTTCGTCGCCGGGCTTGAGATCGATGCCGTTTGCAATGTAGTTATTGGCTTCGGTGGCATTACGGAGGAGAGCGATCTCGTCGCGGTTGCAGCCGACGAAGGCGGCGAGGGGATCGCGGAACTCATTCCAGGCGGCGTATCCCCAGATGGGGTAATCCTCGGGATCGGCCTGGTCCATTTTTTCGGTGGATTCGTAGCCTTCGAAGATGGCGCGCAGCACGGGAGCGGGACTGGAGCCGACGGTGCCATTGTTGAGGTAGATCTCGTCGGCGGGGATGAGGTATTGCTTGCGGAGTTCGCGCCAGTAGGCGTCTTCGTCCTTTTCGTAGAGGGAGCGGTTGGGCAGGCGTGAGGGGAGTGATTCGAGTTGTGCCCAGAGTCTTCCGCGCCAGGCGGGCGAGGTGCTGAAGGCTAGGGACGAGAGCGTAGAGGAAGCGAGAAAATTGCGTCGGTTTAGCATGGTTGAGAGCCTTTCCATGGGAGTAAGGGGAAAGTCTGATTCGCGAAGTCAGCGGGTAAGCAGGCGGCGTAGAAAATGATGGCGCGACCTCGGCGGCTGAAGCCGCTATCGAAAGTAGAAGCTTATCGCAGCGCTGAAGCGCAGCGCCACCCAAAAAGCTCGGCAAGTCTGGGGAAGCAAGTCTTCGGTCTGAAAGGCAGATCTTCGATCTGAACTGAAGGCAAATCTTCGCTCTGAACTATTTGTGGGGTAACCTCCGAGCGGAGGATGGCGTCCAATATAAAAGCAGATGTTCGTGTGTAAGAGCGGATTCTCGTGGTTCGGGAATCAGTTTCTGGTAGAAGTTCCCGGCACTTTCGGCTTGCCATTGGGCGTATAATCGTTGTAACGGACCAGGTTTCTCTCGCGGGGGTGTTCCATGCCGTTTCGTAAGACTCTGATTACCCTTAGTTTCCTAGCCCTCCTGACAACATTGACTGCGGCGCAAGACGCAGGTTCTCAAAGCTCAGGCACGCCGACGCAGCCCACAGCGACGCAGCCGACAGCGGGGCAGACTCAGACTGCGCCCGCGCAAGCTCCGAGTGCGCAAACGCCTTCGGCGCAGCCGACGCCCCCAACCACGCCTGCTCCGAGTACGGGCGATTCGGGGACGGCATCATCGCAGGATTCTTCGACTAACGCGGGGAATGATTCTGGCAATACGCCGCCTCCTCCTGCGGTGCAGGAACCCGACCCGAGCAAAGTGAAGCACGACGGCAAAGAAGACGACGTGGATGCGATTGGGAACCGGAAGATTGGCGCGCGCGGCCTGGGGAACTGGTACTCGCTAGAGACCGAGATCAGGATGGGGAAGCAGTACTCCATGCAGGTTGAGAACAGCGTGAAGATGGTGCAGGATCCGGTGGTGAATGAATATGTGAATCGGATCGGGCAGAATCTGGTGCGGAACTCGGATGCGCAGGTACCGTTCACGATTAAGGTAATCGACTCGGACGAGATCAATGCGTTTGCGCTGCCGGGCGGGTTCTTCTATGTGAATTCGGGGCTCATTCTGGCCGCGGATGAAGAGGCGGAACTGGCGGGCGTGATGGCGCATGAGATTGCGCACGTTTGCGCGCGGCACGCGATGCGGCAGATGACGCGGGCAAACATTGCGCAGATCGGAACACTTCCTCTGATTTTCATGGGCGGAGGAATCGGCTACGGGATTTATGAGGCGGCGGGGCTGGGGCTGCCGGTGACGTTCATGAAGTTCCAGCGCGGTTTCGAAGCGGAAGCCGACTATCTGGGATTGCAATATATGTACAAGACCGGATACGATCCGCAGGCCTTCGTCAGCTTCTTTGAGAAGATTCAGGCAAAGGAAAAGAAGAAGCCGGGGGCGATTGCCAAGGCGTTCGCTTCGCATCCTCAGACGCCGGACCGCATTGAGGCTACGCAAAAGGAGATTGCGACCATTTTGCCGGCGAAGGCGCAGTACATTGTTTCGACATCGGAGTTCGATGACGTGAAGTCGCGGCTGGCGATGATCGAGAATCGGCACAAGGTGATCGACGAGAAAGAAGCGAATAAGCCGACGCTGCGGCGGACCTCGGGCGACGATAAATCCGGCGACTCGACGGGAAGTGGAACGAGCGACGACGACCGGCCCACGTTGAAGCGGCGTCCGGATGGGGACTCAGGGTCGCAGAACTAGACCGAACACAACAGCGTTTCTTGCGAAAATGAATCAAGCTGGCTGGGGTTGCGCCAACGGCGGGCAGGGACGCCCGCCGGACAGCCGGCGAGACGCCGGCGCTACAATCCTGCGCGACCTACAATTCTGGCACGACCTACTCTTTATGACGAAGGATCCTGCGGATCCTACGATCCCGCCTTCACTGATTTGACGCTGATGGTGGCGCCGTCGACGTCTCCGGTGACCTTGGCTTTCGCGCCGGCCAATTTGTCGAGCGTATCGAGCGCGGCTTGATCGGTGGTCTGCAGGGTATAAACCTTATCGCCCACAACAAGCGAATAGCTGGCTCCGTGTTTGACGCAGCCACGGGTGCAATCGGCGGCCTTGCCCGCCATGTCATGTTTGGCGCCGCACATGGAGTCGCTGACCTCTCCGGTAAGCGTCTGGCTCTTGCCCGCGGCGAGTGCCGGAACTGCCACCAAGCCTAAGAGTAGTTGTATTCCGAGAACTGCGGCTGCGATTCGATTTGGATTCATACGTTTTTCCTTTCGGTGTAGGACTTATGATACTTGGTTTCTGGCCGCGATGCTGGCACGCAGTGCCGGTTGCGCTTGGCACGGCAGGCGCTGTTTTTTCGACGGCGGCCATAGCAGAGAGACTGGGTCCTACTGCATTTTGAAATGGATGGTCACGTCTACGGTCTTGTCCTTCGCGTCGAGTTCCTCGCTTATCTTGGTGGAATAGCGCGCGCCTTTGGGAAGAAGACTTACATTGTCCACGAGAAATTTTCTGGTGTAATCGGAGTTGTAAGGCTGCCCTTCACGCAAACTCCAGGCCCCGCGCAGGCGGTCTTTTGATGTAGTGTCGACTCCGAGAATCTCCAGCTCTCCCATCTTATAAACGTCGCCTTCGCTGACGTTGATGATGTAGTGGACGAGGCTTTTCTCGTCCTCCATTTGGGGATCGGGCTTGATCTGGACGGCCATGTAACCTCGGCTGCGATAGAGCTTCGTCAGGGTTTCCAGATCACGATCGAGACGTACCGCATCGGCGGGCTGGCCTGGGGTGAGGTGAAGCAAGCGCGCGGCGTCCTGGGTGGCGACTGCTGAATTCCCCTTCCAACCGACTTCCGAAACTGAATATTGTTTGCCGGGCGCGACGGGGATGATGGCATCGACCTCAGTTTCCTCCTGGGGCTTGTTGTCCGCTTGTGTGGTGGAAGATTGCCCGGGCGATTGTTCCGCGGCGGGAGCGATGACGCGAGCACCGGCTGGGCTAAACGCGGCCTTCAAATATCCTCGTTGGAGGAAAAGTGCACGCAGGTCGTACTCGGCTACGGTTGCGATCATTGCGCGTGAGTATTGGGCACCCACGAGTTTGCGCGCAGAGCTGGCGAGAAACGCGGCTTGATCGGCGGACGCGCCGGGAAACTCCACGGTGCGGATGACGATGGACATCTCCTCGACGCGAAACGTGACGCCGGTGACATCGCCGCCATTCGGTTTTGCTTCGCGTATGAAGTCGACGCGGCCCGGCAGGTGATGTTCGTCGAGAAGTGCTTGAAGCGCTTGCGTGATCTGGTCGGGCATTTGGCCGGTTGCGGGCAGCGCGTCCTTGAAGAGTGGAACACGCCGTTCGAGGGAGGCGTGGAGTTCGGGATCCGTGAACCAGACGAAGTTCTCAAAGTGCGCGGGGACGAGCTTGATCTTATCGGTATCGGTAAGCTGGAACTCCACTTTGACGCCTTGATCGGAATAGGAGAAGGAGTACAGAACTTCGCTGAACAGGCCCGAACTTCCCAGGCGGTGCACGGCTTCCTTGAAATCGTCTTCGGCGGCGATTTGCCCGAGCGTCAGGCCGCTCGCGGCGAGAATCTCGTTGGCGGTGTAGCGCGTGCTCCCGGTTGCTTTTACGGCGAGGAGCTTGTGAGCGCCTGCGCCGGAGGCTTTGCCGGCGGACGAGCGGGACTGAGTCGCGGCAAGCGGCGCTAAGATCAGAAACAAGATCGCGACGAAAAATGAAAAACTCTTCATGGCAATATGCGAGCGTTCACTTGGGCCGCTTGGGGGCGGGCGCTGCGGAGGCGTTGTACTGCTTGAGCGCAATGTCCATGAAGGCGCGTGCGGCGCGGCTTAGCGATTTATCCTTGCGGAAAACCAGGGCAAGATCGCGGCGGATCTGGACGTCGTCAAGCGTGACAGCGGCAAGGGCCTTGGCGCGGATATCTTCCTCGATGTTGGAGCGCGCAATAAAGCCCACGCCGACTCCGGCGGCGACGAAGCGCTTGAGCAGTTCGCTCGAATCGAGCTCCATGGCGAAATTCGGTTTGACGTGGTGATCGTAGAAGAGGGAGTTGAGCGCGTCGCGAGTGTGGCCGAGCCTGGGAACGACGAGTGGATAGCTGGCGATTTCGGCCACGCTGGCCTTCTTACGGGTAGCCAGCGGGTGAGCGGGCGCAGTGATCGCGACCAGGTGATCGCGATGAATGAGCTGCGCTTCGAGGCGGTTGTCGGTAACGGGCAGCGAGACAACTCCGAAATCGACAGCATTCCCCAGGATGGATTCGAGGATTTTCGCGTAGTCGGAGCGTTTGATGCTGACCGAGACGCTGGGATAGTCGCGTTTGAATTGGGCAAAGACCTCGGGCAGGATGTGGAGGCAAGTGCCCTCGTTGGCGCCGACGACGATTTCTCCGCGAGGGACGCGCTCGGTGTCGGCGATCTCGGTGAAGATGATTTTGCGGCGCTCGATGGTTTCTTCGGCGTACTTGAAAAACAGTTTGCCGGCGGCGGTGAGAGAGACGCGGCCGCCGGAGCGGTCGAGCAGGCGCGCCCCGACTTCCTCTTCGAGCGCGCGAATTTGCGAAGAGACGGCCGGCTGCGTTCGAAAACGCTTCTCCGCGGCGCGCGAGAAACTGGAGAGGCGCGCCACTTCCAGGAAAATTTCAAGTTGATCGAAGTCCATATATATGCGGTGGTTTCACACTATAACGCAAGAGTGGCCCGAGCGGACATGTGGTAACGCATGGCAACGCATTAGGAATCGGGATGGGCCAATGTCTGCGCTAGATAAGGACTTATCGGGAAACCACGCCAAACAGGCTCAACGTCATTGCGCGGTTGCGGTGACGTGCAATCGTGCATTTAAGTCCGCGGCCACACCGCCGATGTCTAATCCAGGATGGATCTGCATGGCTGACTGCGAGAAGCTTGTTATATGTCCTTTCTTCAAAGAGGAACTGGCCTACCTGCCGCAAACGGCGGCTCTGATGAAAGGAAAGTATTGTCATGGCGATAACCAGCAATGCGCGAGATATTTAGTTTCAATAAAAGGGATTCCGATCCCCATGGATCTTTTTCCAAACCATGCCGACCGGGTTCCAGAGATTATTGCGAGATGGGAAAACCACGATCGGCGCGAGGACCGGCCTGCGGACGGAGCGGGCGGCGAGCCATATCAAAACGTCTCCACCCTAGCCGCTGAGTCCATTGATCATTGACTATCGACTATTGTCCTGGATTGCTCTCATGCGTTACGTTCGCGCTGCAGGGCCGTATCGAGCGTTGCTTCGACCGAATGTGAGAAGAACTTAGTTTCTCGAAATGAAAAAAGCCCGGTTGCTGGGAAATCTTCCAGAACCGGGCCGATTCGACGCGAAAGCGCTGCGAGCCTAGCAACTTAAGCCGTCACTACTGCGTTACAGCCACGGTGATCGATGTCTTTTGGCTGACGCCTCCGCCTTTGGCAATGATGTTGATCGTGTGGCTTCTGATCGGGGCATTGCTGGGGATGGTTATCGTCATGGTCGAAGTCCCGGAACCCGGCGCTGCAATGG
>JBAVYO010000347.1:0-23492 GCA_049698855.1 Terriglobales bacterium | reverse complement strand
GAAATCGGGTCCCAACCGACCTGACCCTCTTCAAAGAGCCAGGCGGCCAAAAGATGTAAATTGCTGAATGCGATTGCTGCCAGGTTCACTACCATGAGTTGCTATTCCTCCTCGGAACTTTATTGACTGCCATTCTGCCCGTCAAAACCTCATCGACGGCCCGCTGCGCTCACTGCTCGGCAGTTCACGCCAAGCCACACTAAGACCGCCAATGTGTCCGTCCCCGGCTAGAGGCGCGAACTCGATCTTGCCGTTGCATCCTGAAAAGAAATCCAAACGGGCGGAAAGGATCCTGGGGAGAAACTCACCCTCGTTGCTCATGTCGAAAAACCAAGACCGAGCTGGAACAAACCGCCACTAAACCTGAGTAGAGACGGGGCTCGCCCGTCTCCCGGCCGGGGTCTAGCCCCCGGACAAACTGAAATTCACGATCACTTCCGTTTCCACGGCCACCGGCTCGCCATTCAGCAAGTATGGCTTATAGCGCCATTGTCTGACGGCCTCAATTGCGGCCGGTGCCAGCATGGCGTGCCCACTGATCAATTGCAAATTCTCAATGGTTCCATCTTTGCTGATTTGAGCGTGCAGAACGACCGAACCCTGAATACGCGCCTGCTTCGCCAGCGGAGGATAGTTCGGCGCCACCTTCCTGATCAGCAAGCCGGACGATACGCCCGACGATACCCGCACCCGCTGCGGCGTCGCAACTTTGGGAACGGCGACCGGAGTACTGCTGATAATGCCGCCGATTACACCACCCGCCGATCCGCCCGGAATCCCGCCCGGAACGCCCCCCGGGACGCCGCCCGCTCCAACATCCGGCGGCGCTTCTTCTTCTTTAATCATCTGAACTTTTTGTGGAATCTTGGTCGGCGTGCGCAGCTCGCCGTTCACCATTTCGCTGGCTATCTTCACCACCCTGACCGGAGCGGCAGCCGGTGGTGGAGGCGGCGGCGGCGGAGGTGGAGGCGCCACCAGGAACGTCATCAGCTGCTGCTTAGGCAGCGCATCCGTGTAGATCAAGGGGATCAGGACTAGGACGCAGATCAGGAACACCTGCAGCACAAACGAGAGGATAGTCGTGCTCAACCGCTTGGTTCTAAACTTATTCCCAGATTCAATTAGGCTGTCTTCAAACATGGTCTTCTCCTACGCCAGACCCTACAAGACTGTAGACACCGACTTCATGCTTCTTGCTCCCATTGTTTTTTCTTTCCTGCTTCGGGGGCAGGGTGACGATTTTACGCCTTTTTGGGCCTCGCCGCCGTCTGCGCAATACTTTTCCACTCTGTCGGACTGAGCGCGGAGTTACGATTGCCGATCCCAGCCGCTCCGTACTCGAAGCTGAGGCTCTCGCGCGGCATCTCCGCCGCTCGCTCAGATTCGCGCAAAGCCGGGAGAGATTGCTCCCGCTTTTCGCGGAATCCTGCTCCTAGACCTTGACCTTCTCCTTCGACTGTCCCGACGGCGGGCCCATCCGCGCCGGCATCGCAATTGGTCTCTGGCCGCGATTCGTACGCCATTCCTGATACGCAACCAGAATCGGCGCCGCAATCGCAATCGAAGAATACGTTCCGATCAGAATTCCAATCACCAGTGCGAGGCTGAAATTATGCAGCACCTCGCCGCCAAAAAGAAACAGAGCAAGCACGGTAAGGAATGTGAGGCCCGCTGTCAAGATGGTTCGGCTTAAAGTCTGATTAATACTCTTGTTGACGATGTCCGCCAGCTTCTCCCGCCGCAGCAGCTTGATGTTCTCGCGGATACGATCAAAGACCACAATCGTGTCGTTATTCGAGTAGCCGATCAGCGTAAGGATTGCCGCGATCACCGTCAGCGAAATTTCCCGGTTCAGCAGCGAGAACGCGCCCACTGTAATCAGCGTGTCGTGGAACACGGTCAGCACGGCGGCCACGCCGTAAATCCATTCAAACCGCAACGCCAGATAGACCAGCATCCCGGCTAGCGAATAGAGTGTCGCCAGAATCGCCTGCTTGCGGAGTTGCTGTCCTACCTGCGGCCCAACGATCTCCACGTTGCGAATGCCAAAATCTGAAACAAAGAAGCCGTCCTTGATCGAGGCGACCACCGCCGGATCGGCCACTCCGTTCAAATCGTCGATCGAACCGAACACTCCGCTTCTTGCCTTGTCGCGGTTGTCCACAATGCCTTGGGCTATCGCCGTGTAGCGCGCATTGGCGTCCGTGCCAAGGTGCAGCGGATCCTTCTCCAGCAGATAATTCGCAATCGCGATCGAACTCGAATTGTTCAGATCCTGTTTGCCGGTGCTGGCGCTGCTGGCCTTTCCCTCAAGGGCCTGAATGATCTGCGTCTTACCCTTGTCTAGAGACTGCTCGCTGGTTTCCTGAATGTCGAGCGAGATCAGGACTTCGTTATTCCCAGCCGGCCCGTAGCTTTGGACGCGCGCATTCTTGAGTCCAGCGCGGTCGATGTCGTCGTGAACGGAAGAAGGGTCCACGGTATGCGAGTACTTCACATACACCAGCGTCCCGCCGCGGAAATCCACACCCAGCGGAATGCCATGCCAGAACGCCATGGAAAGCAGGCCCGCCACGCTGAAGACCAGTGAAAAAGCGAGGAAGTACCACTTCTTCCCAAGAAAGTCGATGTTTGTATTTTTAAAGAATTCCACGCTGCTTACGATCCCTTCGAGTAAATCGTCGTTGGTCGCTCGTCGTCAGTCGTCCGGAGTTCGCCGTTCCTATCAACTTTCCGAACGACCATCGACCGGCGACTGACGACCCTTCAGATACTCAACGCTTCGCCGCGCTGCTTCCTGCTCAAAATCCAATCAAAAATCACTCGCGACACAAACACGGCCGTAAATAGATTCGCCGCCAGACCAAATACCAGCGTGGTGGCAAACCCCTTCACCGGCCCCGTGCCGAAGATGAACAAAATCGCGGCGGAAACGATAGTGGTCACGTGAGTATCCACGATCGTGATCCAGGCATGGCTGAATCCCTGCTCCACCGCCGATGCCGGCGTCTTGCCGTTGCGAACTTCCTCGCGAATGCGCTCAAAAATCAGCACATTCGAATCCACGCCCATGCCGACCGTCAGGATCACTCCCGCAATCCCCGGCAGCGTGAGCACCGCTCCGAAAAAGCCCATGAACCCAAGCAAAATCAGCAGGTTCAGGATCAGCGCAATATCCGCATTCACGCCCGCCCAGCGGTAGTAGATGAGCATGAAAATCAACACTGCCAGCATGCCCGCAATCGCCGCGCGCACGCCCGATTTAATCGAATCCGCGCCCAGCGACGGCCCGACCGTCCGCTCCTCAAGATATTTAATGCCCGCCGGCAGCGCGCCCGATCGCAGCGTCATCGACAAGTCCTGCACCTGCTGTTCGGTAAACCGGCCATTGATGATGCCAGTATCCCGAATCGCTTCCTTGATCACCGCGACTTCCTGCACCTTGTTATCGAGAACCACGGCGAGGTTGTCACCCACGTGCGAGGAAGTGAAGGAATAGAACTTACGGCCGCCATCGCCGGTCAGGATGAAGCGCACCGCAGGCTGCCCATTTTCATCGCGGCTCGCCTCGGCTGTACGCAGGTCGCGTCCGGTCACTGCCGCAGCGCGCGAAATCAAATACCAATTCTCGCCGCTCTCCGTGTCCCGCGAACCAATGCTCTTGCCCGGCATCAGCACCGCGTCCGGAGGCAGCACGCCGCCTTTATCCTGCAACGCGGATTGCTCGCTCGAATACGGTCCACCCAGCGATTGCTTAATCTCCAGCATCGCCGTCGACTGCATAATTTCCTTCACGCGTGCGGGATCGTCCACGCCAGGCAATTGCACCAGAATCTGATAATCACCCAGACCATGCTCCTGAATCACCGGCTCGTTCACGCCCAGCGCGTCAATGCGGTTGCGGATCGTCTCAATCGCCTGCGTTACCGCGCGATCCTTCAGATCCTTAAGATTCGTCGGCTTCATCGAAACCGTCCACGAATTTTCTGTCCCCGACGAAGCTTCATAATCCGGCAGCCGGTCGTTGATCAGGCTCTTGAAGTCGCTCGACTGATCCGGCGGCACGCCTTTCACAACGATCGCCTCGGGATGATTGACCGGATCGGGCTTCGTGATGTCGGCGTAGGTCAGCTTATGCGTCCGCATGTCTTCCTTCAGCCGCGCAATCGCGTTGTCGGAATCCACATTCACCGCATCGTTGACCTGCACCTGCAGAATCAGGTGCGTGCCGCCTTTGAGATCAAGGCCCAAATTAATTCGTTTGGTGATCGACGCCAGCACACCCTTGCCGGACCAGTCATTCGGAATGCCGACAATCCCAAAAACGAAAAGCACCAGGATCGCGGCAATCACTCCCCACTTCCAAGCTAGGCTCTTATTCATGAATTCAATCCGTCGTTCGTCGTTCGTCATTCGTCGTTAGCAGACCGTCCGGTGCTTGCCGAACGACCAGCGACTGCCGACCAATGACTTCTCTGTTATTTTGCCTCTTCCGTCGAAACCGAGACCACCGATCCCCGGCTTACTTCAATCTTCAAATTGTCAGGCGGCACTCGCAATGTCAGCGCGTCATCCTTCAGGCTGATGATAGTGCCCCGCAGCCCGCCGCTGGTTACAATCTTGTCCCCGGTCTTCAATGCGCTCAGCATTGCCTGCCATTTTTTCTGTTTCCGCTGCTGAGGCATAATCAGCAAAAAGTAAAAGATGGCGAAAATAAACAGCAGCGGCGCAAGTCCGAGAAGGCCGGAACCGCCCCCAAACTGCAACCAGAGCGCCAATTTTGCACCAAGACCCATAAAAATCGCATTTCCAGCCAAGTCAGTCCCCTGAAACAACTACGGAATCAAATCCGAGCAGCAAAACCGGCCCGCTACGGGCCACGCCCGGAAATCGTCCCGCAGAAGTTTTCTCCTTTTCTGCTGCGTTTCGGGAATTCTCTGCTTTCACGGCCGGAGATCCTCTGGAAGAGAAGACCGCACTACCGCAGGCTGAACCGCCAGTGCCGGACTCCCAACCACTTTGGAACGGCACAGCAAGAAGACGCACTTCTTCCCAAATTCAATAGCATGCCGGACGCCCCGTCAGGTGTCAAGGAGAGATACCGAAATTGTAGATGCTCCAAGCATAATGTCACCCCCTAAGTGCAACGAGACTTTGTCACACTATCAGAAGGGGACGATGAGTCGGAAACACCCCAAGGCAATGGTTTAAAGGGGCCAACTCCTATCCATCCACCCGCTGCGCTCCCGCTCGCACTGTGATACAACGTGATACTTGGCCCTTCAGACCCTCATCTTTCTTTTTTTCGCGGGCGCCCTTGGGGGCGCGCTCAATGCCGTTGCCGGCGGCGGCAGCTTCATTGCGTTTCCCGCACTGCTTTTTTCCGGGGTGGCCCCCATCGCCGCCAACGCCACCAACACCGTGGCACTCTGGGTCGGTGTCACGGCCAGTACAGGAGCCTATCGCAAGCATCTCGATCTCTCTCGCCGTGTGATGATCCCTCTCGCCGTCACCAGCGTGATTGGAGGAGTCGTCGGAGCCTACCTCCTGCTGCATACGCCTGCGCAGACCTTCTTGCGCGTGCTGCCGTGGCTCATGCTCGGCGCGACCCTGCTCTTCATCTTTGGCAGCCGCCTTGCGCGATCGAAGGAGGGCTTGGGCGCCGACATCTCCACTTCCGCGCTCGTCATTGCTTCCATATTTGAGTTGATCGTGGCCGTCTATGGAGGCTATTTCGGCGGAGGCGTTGGCATCCTGAACCTTGCCATGCTCGCCGCCGTCGGCATGACCGACATTCACGCCATGAACGCTTTGAAGGTCGTTCTCGGCGGCATCATCAACGGTATCGCCGTCATCACATTTGTGATTGCCGGCGCCGTAGTCTGGAAACAGGGCACCGTGATGATTGCAGGAGCAATCCTCGGCGGCTACTTCGGCGCCCGCTACTCTCTAAAACTTCCCCAAGCCTGGATTCGCGCCTTCGTCATCGTGGTCGGAACCGGTATGACTGCATATTTCTTTTGGAAGGCCTACCGCTAGAAATCCTATACAACCAATCCCCCTCTCCCGCAAGGAATCGCGGCTTTCTTGCCTCCCTTAACGCTGTCTTGCTGAGCGAGGATTGAGCTTCGCGAACGCGAAGCTCAACCGCAGTCGAAGCACCCCTACCTAGTTCGAGTCCTGGCGTGTCAGTGAAGTCATAGGCCGAGCTAGCGCGACCAGCCCTCCAACCTAGGACAAAAATTGCCCTGCTGACCTTCGTAATCTGCCCTACTTACTTCGTCCCTGCGATACTGACGGCGAGTATGCCAAGGACCGCCCGAAATCACACCGGCCAACGGGGCTCACGCGTTAAGTTAGGTGGGTCCATCCTCGCGCTCGTTTTGCTCGAAAACGGCCGCCAGATTCACGCCAGTCTCAACCAGTTATCCACCAACGGAGGCCTGCTCTCGCTGAAAAGTCCGCTCGACGAGAGCATCGCCGTAACCGTGCTTTTCCATGTTGGCGCCACCACAGTTCGCTGCCGCGCCCGAATGATGTTTCCCATGTGGGCGACAAAAGGCTGCCTTCAACCCTTCCGCTTTGTGGATCTGGCCGCAGAAACACGCGCCGATCTCGGGCGCGAGCTCGAAAATCTGGTACGCGCCAATACTCTTCAGGATGACGTGGCCGCGGAATATAACGACCTACTCCTCCGCCGCCTCTAAGGAAGTTCTGACTAAGCCTCTGCTATCCTCTGTGAAACTCCGTGTGCCCAGTCTCCGCTCTTTGCGGCTACGTTAATCGGCGCTTCCTAAAATCTGCTCGAGTGAATAATCTTGCAGCTCGCCGATCCGCTCCAGCGTGATGTCCGGCTTGGGAAACTGCGCCACCAGAGCGCAATCGTGCGCATAGTGACCCTGGCGTGGAAAGACCGTTGTTACTCGCCGGCCCCAGTGCTTCTTGAGCGCCGCCAGAACGCGAACTTTGTCGTCCACCATCACATAATGTTTCGCCGCATATTTTTCCTCGACATCGTCCAGTTCCTGCTCCTTGTGCACGTAGATCAGCACATGGCCGTTAAATTCTTCGTAAAGCCCTGACCGATCCACTTTGCGCGGCTGGAAAACCACGTCGCCATCGCTCAGAATCACCGGCAATCCCAACTTGCGTGCATGTGCGACCGCGTCGAGCGATTCCGGATACAGCCGGTTCGCAAACGGGTAGTTCACCATGAAGTACGAAACCTCCAGCAACTGCGGATCGCGTGGCAACTCCATTCGATAGCGCTGTAGCGCGCCCAGATAATCCGCATAGCCCAGTTCCGTCCGCAGATCCTCAAAGATCTGCCAATAGCGCTGCGCGCAGCCCTCTCCAACCTTCTTTTGCAGGTGCAGCTGCAGGTCTGCTGCGACGCGGTCGTTGTCGATCAGCGTGTTGTCCACGTCAAACAAAAAGACGGTGCGGGAGCTGGCTTCAGCGCGATTCACGAAATCTCCTGGATCGATGCGTTGCGCGAATGGCTCTTATCATGCCAGAAATCACAGGGCCGCGTGATGACAGGGTCGCCCGGGACGCACGGCCCAATTGTTAACGCCATGTTAATTGCAACATCAAAATTGGCGCCTTGTATACCAGCCTAACAAGGGGCTTGTGCGGACGTGCGCTCTGTAGTAGAACTTCGTTTTCAACTCTAGGCCCTCATTCTAATTGCAGCCACCGATGACCGTGCGCTCTCAACCGAACTGCGAGACACCCGACAAAGCCCTTGCATTTTCTCGAGGAGCCTCCCTTGGAACACATTGACCCCGCCGTCATAAACCGTTTCGATACACGCTCTAGCCGACTGTGCGAATTCTGCCGCGAGCTCGACCCCAACTTCCCTGCCCGCAGACCTCTGGACCAGATGGTGGTCTCCACCCGCAAGGCCGTAGCGTCTTCCCATATCACCGAGGATGGTTACGTCCGCCATCGCATCCTCGAACTGCGGAAGATGGCCAGTCGCGGGTCGCTCACCGCCGCCTGAGCCCGCGCCTCCGGACGCTAGGACGAGAGTGCACGTTCGTGCTACTCGGGCTGACGATTCTTTACGCCACTTTTGTCCTCGGATGCGTTCTAATAGGGTAGGCCGAAATAGGTTCGACTTACGGGCTGGGAGGCCGCCCATGCTGGCCAATACTCGATCTCGTTGCCTGCTTGCCTTTTTCCTGGCGTTCTCGTTCGCCATGTGGCTGCCCATCGCCACTCAAGGTCAAGGCACCGCAACTTCGGCTGCTTCTCATGCGGGTATGCCCACCGCTGCCAAGCCTTCGCCCTTGGCCGCTCGTAGTCATCAGTCCGCCGCCCACGGTGCTGCGGCTTCCTCAGGATCGAACGCCTCCATCGAATTGCCGACCCTTGGCTGTTGTTCCAACTTCTACTTACCTTCCAGCTTCACGCCGCTGGCTTCTGCCCCGACGCCAATTGCGCCGGAACACCATCGCCAGCGCGGTGATGGAGATACAACATGGATCGCCGTGCCCGTCTACATTCCGTATGCGATCGGATATGAGCCCGACGGCGGCGATACCGCGCCCGACGAAGCCGACGCTCAGTACGCTTACTCGGCGGATGACCCCTATCAGAGTCGCCGTAAACCCGCAGCCAACGCGGCGAGCGAAGATTCCTATGCCGCAGTGGCGGATTCAGCAATGGCCGATGGCACAATGGCCGACGACCAGGACGCAGATGCCATTGCTCCGGAAGAGCCACCGGAACCCGTCGTCGCGCAACCCTCGACCATACTCGTCTACAAGGATGGCCACCGCGTCGGCGTTCTCAACTACGCCATCGTAGGCGATGCACTATTTGATTTCGTCGAGGAGCACGCTCGCAAGATCCCGCTATCCGAGCTCGACCTCGCGGCCACAGCCAAGGCGAACGACGCTCTGGGAGTCGAATTCAAACTCCCGCCGGGCAGTGAGAGCATCAGCGCTTCAAAATAAATCGTAGCGCCGCCGCCATCTTGATATCGTAGCGTCGGCAAATCTCCATGCCACCGCGCCGCAAAATAATCTCTCCACCCGACGACCAGCTTTTCGCCGCTAAGCGCCGCAAGCCGATCCCATTCGAGTTCGTGCTCGACGCCCTCGCCCCGGCCGCGCCCTCAGCCCGGCCCATGTTCGGCTGCCTGGCGGTTTACGTAAGAGAGAAGATTGTCTTAATCCTCCGCGACAAGTCCGATGGAACCGTGCCCAAAAGCATTCTCCAGGAGACGAATGACAACGGAGTCTGGCTGGCCACGACCAAAGATCACCACGAGAGTCTCGGCCGCGACTTCCCGAATATGCGATCAATCGGTGTGCTAGGAAAGAAAGTGACGGGCTGGCAAGTGCTTCCGGCCGACGCACCGGATTTCGAGGAGGCCGCAATGCGCGCCTGCGACCTGATCCTCGCGGGCGATCCGAGAATCGGCAAAATCCCGGGCGAGCGCCGCAAAGCAAGCAGCGCCAAAAAATCTAAAAAAAACGCCAAGAGCCGCAAGCGTACCTGAAGGCAGATAATCGAGGGCGACCAACGACGGACGACTGGCGACCGCCCTACGCTGTCACCGTAGCGAACGCCTGCTTCGCCGCATCGATCGTCTGCTGCACATCATGCTCCGTATGCGCAGCGCCCACAAACGCTGCCTCAAACTGTGACGGAGGCAGATAGACGCCATTCTCCAACATGCCGCGGAAAAACCGGCCAAAGGCTTCGGTATCGCTCTTGGCCGCCGAAGTCCAATCCGTTACCGGCCCCGGCGTAAAGAACCACGTAAACATCGATCCCACGTGGTTGTGGCACATCGTCACGCCCGCATCCTTGGCCACTGCCGCCACACCCGACACCAGTTCCGCAGTTAGCTTATCGATCTTTGCGTACACATCTTTGTGTTCTCGCAAATAGCGCAGGGTGGCATAGCCCGCCGCCATTGCGAGCGGATTTCCCGAGAGCGTGCCCGCCTGATATACCGGCCCCACCGGAGCTACCAAATCCATAATCTCGCTCGACCCGCCATAACCTCCAACCGGCAAGCCGCCGCCAATGATCTTGCCCATCGTGGTCAGGTCAGGCTGGATCGCGAACAGTTCCTGCGCCCCGCCAAACGCCAGGCGAAATCCGGTCATCACTTCGTCGAAAATCAGCAGTGCCTTGTCGCGCGAAGTGATGGCCCGCAGCGCTTCCAAATACCCTCGCCCCGGAGGCACGCAGCCCATGTTGCCCACCACGGGCTCCACGATCACACACGCAATCTGATGCCTGTACTTCTTGAATACCTGCTCCAGCACGTCCGTATCGTTGTAGGGCAACGCCAGCGTAAATTGCGTGAATTCCTCCGGCACACCCGCCGACCCGGGAATCCCCAGCGTCGCCACGCCCGATCCCGCCTTTACCAGCAGCGCGTCCGCGTGGCCGTGATAGCAGCCTTCGAATTTCACGATGTACTTGCGCTTGGTATAGGCGCGAGCGAGCCGGATCGCCGACATCGTCGCCTCCGTCCCCGAGCTGACGAAGCGCACTTTCTGCATGTTGGGAAAAGCCGAAATCACCAGTTCCGCCAGGTCGGCTTCCGTCGGCGTCGATGCTCCAAAACTGGTTCCGCTGCGTGCCGCCGAAATCACCGCTTCAATCACGGTAGGCGCCGCATGCCCCAGAATGAGCGGCCCCCATGAGCCTATGTAATCCACGTACTCGTTCCCGTCCGCATCCCAAATGTGAGAACCCTGCCCGCGTATCACGTAAAGGGGATCGCCGCCCACCGCCCGGAACGCACGCACGGGTGAGTTCACACCTCCGGGGATCAGCTGCTCGGCGCGCTTTTGCAATTTGCGCGATTGCTCGATTTTCCGGGTCATTGCCCCTCCACAGATAAGGCTTTCAGTCCTGTCATGTTCGATCAACTATAGCAGCGCCCGCCGGGGGGTCGGCAGCGCGGCCAATCACATCAATCTGTGATCTCTGAACACGACAGACTTGCTGCGGTCGGCGGCTCCATCACCGAATGCGATCCTCCGCCCCGCCGCCCTGACCGCCAACCGCTTCTCGTCTGAATTCATCGGAATTTCACGAAGCCGCAACACTGCTGAAACTTCGCCGAGTTACCTTACTCCCAGTTGCCCTTCTAACCGGGAGGGTTCTTTAGGACGGCCTTGGGGGGCTCCGGGCCGTCCTTTTATTTTTTGCCTCGATTATCCTTCCGTCAGACGCATCCTATCGGTATTCCAATTCGGTCCGGCGGCAGGAGTAAGTCTCATTTGCTCCCCTGGCGAAGCCCTACTTCAGATAGGCCCGCACCAGTGCAATCAGGTCTTCAGTTAGTTCCTCGGGTGATTCAATTTCGCGGTTGCGATGGGTGATGTGCAGCCGGATGTGATCTTCAAGAATCTCCGCCATCAGGCTGTTGACTCCGCCGCGAATCGCTGCCAGCAGCATCAGGATATCGGCGCATTCGTCGCCGCCAGTCACGGAGCGCTCGACGGCATCGATCTGTCCGCTCATCCGCTTGATGCGGGACAGGAGCTTTTGTTTTTCGTTTGAGATCGCCGGCGTTTTTTCCTTCATGCTTTTTTGCACCCTCGGGTTGTTGCGACTTGACAATATACCATAGGGGGGTATGATATATCAACAGATACGGCTTGTCGGAGATTGGAGTCTATTCCACCTTTAGGCGCTCCGGATCGCCGAACCCTTCGGTTCGCAAAATCGGCAGGAAAGGAGGATATGACAATGTGCTGCATCACACTGGTTGCGCAAGACATCACGATGGCGACGACGCAGCTCATGCTTGCCGCCGGCTGCGAAGTGCGCTGGACGCGGCAGGAGAAGGCGCGGACGGAATTCCGGGCCCCTCGCATGAACTGGGTCGTGGTCACCGATGAAAACCATGATCGCGGGATGCAAATGTGCTGGGTGCGGTCGGCGGAGGAGCGCTGGCCGGCGTCCCTGCGGCTGTAACCTCCCTGTAACGCGATCCGTCCTACCATAGGCGGAACGATGGAGTTGGAAAATTGCGGATGCAGTTAACTACGGTTAACTGTATCTGCTAGAGACTGATGTTAACCGTGGAGAGGGCGGCAAGCCGCCATCCTGGCGACTCGCATCACAAATACCCGTGACCGATAGACTTGGGGCGCGTGCTTGCGCTCGCCTAATCTGCGAATATGAAAATGAAATTCAAGTTCAATACTGACGGGATCCGCGGCCTGGCCGCCCCTCTGGTCTCCGCCGCCCTCCACTCCGCGCCGTGCGCCCTCCGCGCGCCGTTATCGCTTTGCTTTATTCTCCTCGCCTCAACCCTGGCAGTGGCCCAATCCACACAGCCGCAAACTCAGCCCGGCACTCCTCGAGCAAGCAACCTGTCAGCTGTTTCCCAGGCTGCCGCGGCCACGCCACAGCCTCCCGGCGCCGCTGCTCCCGAGGATCCACCCGATCCTTCCGCCGGCGACGATACTCCCGCCATGTTTCCTCATTTCAAGGACTCGCGCTTCTGGCTCTCCGGCCAGGCGAATTTCATCTTCCAGACTCATCCTCCGTTTCCCGCGCTCTACAGCGGCACACACAGCCTGAGTCCCAACTACGAAAAAGCCACCTCGCGCGTCATGACCCTCTACACCGGCGTGCGCGTCAACAACTCCACCGAGTTCCTGGTCGATATCGAAGAAGCCGGCGGCGCCGCTCTCACTCAGGGTTTAGGCCTCGCAGGCAATACCGACCTCGACATTGTGCGCAATCCGCTTTTGAGCAAAGCTCCCTATTTGGGTCGCGGCGAGATTCATCATGTTTTCGCGCTCAGCAAAGACAAGATCGAAAACGAGCGCACCGCCTTTTCTCTTTTCCCCGAACTGCCGCGCCGCCGCCTCGAACTCCGCTTCGGCAAATTCAGTCTGCCGGATTTCTTCGACGTAAACTCCGTCGGCTCCGACACCCACCTTCAATTCGACAATTGGACCGTCGACAACAACGGCGCATGGGATTACGCCGCCGACACACGCGGCTATACCGTCGGCGTCACCGCCGACTACGAGGACCGCAACTGGGGCTTTCGCTTCGCCGAAGCCCTCATGCCAAAGATTGCCAACGGCATCGATCTAGTCTGGCGCCCCTGGCAGGTGCACGCCGAAAATTACGAGTATGAGCTGCGCCACGGCTTCATCCCGAAGAAAGCCGGCGTCGTCCGCCTTCTCGCCTACACCAACTACGCCAATATGGGCATCTACCGTGACGCCATCGAGCAATATGAGCAAGGACTCGTCACCGTGCCCGACATTACCAACCATCCCTGGCACATCACCCGCAAATATGGATTCGGCGCGAACATCGAGCAGGATCTCGCTTCCAACCTGACCGCCTTCACCCGCTTCGGCTGGGATAACGGTAAAACCGAGTCCTTCGCCTATACCGAAGTCGATCAGACTTTTGCCGCAGGCTTAGGTGCGCACGGAGCATGGTGGCATCGCCGTTATGATCGCGCCGGAGTCGCCGTCGTCACCAACGGAATCTGCAAGGATCATCAGGAATACTTGCGGTTGGGAGGCCTTGGCTTCCTGCTCGGCGATGGCAGTGCCGACTCCGGCCGCACGAACAATCTGACCTATGGCCGTGAAACCATCTTCGAGTCCTACTACACCGCTCACGTGTGGCGCGGCCTCTACGTCGCTCCCGGCGTCCAGCACATCGATAACCCCGGCTATAACCAGGCCCGCGGCCCCGTAGTGGTCCCATCGTTCCGCGTGCATCTGGAGTTCTAGGATATGGGCTTTCGGCCTTGGCTTATGCACAGGTGCCCCACTTCTCGCGGGTTTTCGAAACGTGGGATTCCGCGATCCCACCGCGATGCCCCATGAGACGGCTCTTAACTACCGCCTTGTCCGAACATCGCACCCGACCAGAAATGCGTCAGCACTCCCGCGAACGCTAATCCGATAACAAACACCGCCCATCGGTAGCGCAGCCAGGAATCGCGCAGACTCGACATCTGGGCAAAAATGTCGGGCACGTAGGCTGCGCAGTAGGCGACATTTGCGAGCACGGCTAAGAGAAACAGAAGTAGGGCTGTATTGAACTGCAGGCCAATCCGTGAAGACGGCAGCCCTCTTACAAAGTGGATGATCACAATGACAGCTAGCAGCAGGTTGTACAAAATTCGACGTGGCTCCCAGTAGCGAATGGAGTTCGCCAGATAGTCGCGCCATTGGATGCTTTCCATAGCGGCTCCATTCTAGCCTACCGCTCCGTCCCAGCTTCCATCTTCTCTGCGGTGCGTATAGCCCAAGCCATTCGCGGCGTATTATGTGCAATCCCAATCCGCCCCTGCGCATCGAGCAAAATAATTCCGCCATGCCCATCCAGCCGTTGCTTCAAATAATTCATCGCTTCCTGCGCCGCCCATTGCGGCAGATTGCCTGCCGCCACGCGGTCTGCCGCCCACTTCGCCAGCACCAGCTTCATGATGGGTTCGCCCCAGCCTGTGGTTGAAACCGCCGCACTCTCGTTATCTGCATAACAGCCGCAACCAATCAACGACGAATCCCCCAACCGCCCCGGATCTTTATTCAGAGTCCCGCCCGTCGACGTGGACGCCGCAATATTTCCCTCGCTATCGAGCGCAACCGCTCCCACCGTGTCGTGCGATATCGCCGGCGCAAACAGATCGTTGCCATGATTCGTGCCCTGCGCCTGGTATTCCCGCAGCCGCTCCACCTCGCGCGGAATAATCAAGTCTTCATTGCGGCAAAGTTCAATCCCGTGTTCCTCCGCAAAGCGCTCCGCGCCATCCGCCACAAAATACACATGTGTGCTGTCACTCAAAATTTTGCGTGCCGCGCGCACCGGATGGCGCAGCCGCTCCACGCATCCCACGCCGCCTCCGCGCAACGTCGCGCCATCCATGATGAAGGCATCGAGCTGAACCTTGCCGTCGCGATTCAGAAAACTCCCTCGCCCCGCATCAAACGTCTCGTCGTCTTCCAGTTCCACCACTGCCGCTTCCACCGCGTCAAGCGCCGACCCGCCGCGCTCCAGCGCCCGCCAACCCGCAGCCGCGGCATTGCGCACTCCATTCAAATGCACTTCTACCATGTCATCCGGAATCGCCCACGCGCCGCCATGCACCACCAGAACCGGTTTCCCCGCCACAAGCCATCCTCAAAAGCAAATTTGCTGGAATAGTTTATCAGGCGGGCGAAACTCCGGTTTCTGGTGGCGTAGCGCTTTCAGTGCGTGAAAAATTACGCGGCCTGTTTAACCCACGAAATAAATCGTCGAGATTGGATAGCAGAGGGAAAAGCCGACAGCAGTGATCAATAACCGGACTTAGAGAACTCTACGAGCCGACGCAGCTTTTCCGCGGCTGCACCCGAGTCGATCGCATTCGCGGCCAGCGGCATTGCATCCCGCAGATGATCGGCGAGTCCAGCCGCCACCAATGCCGCGGCTGCGTTCAGCAACACGACATCGCGCCGAGCGGACTTCCGGCCTTTAAGAATCTCCTGAATCAGCGCGGCATTCACGTATGCGTCCCCACCGGAGATGTCGTCAAGCGCTGCTCGCTCCAGGCCAAACTCCTCCGGCGTCACTGCATACGTGCGAACTTGGCCGTCCCGCACCTCGCCAATCCGCGTCGGCCCACTGATCGTGATTTCGTCTAGGCCGTCGCTGCCATGCACAACCAGCGCGCGATGAAGCCCTAGCATGCTGAGCGCTTCGGCAAGTTTCTCGACCAGGTCTGCCGAATAGACTCCCACCACCTGGCAGGTGGCTCGCGCAGGATTCGTCAGCGGGCCAAGCAGATTGAACACTGTCCGCAAGCGCAGTTCCCGGCGCGCGGGCTGCACATACTTCATCGCCGAATGCATCGCCGGCGCGTACAGGAACGCGATCCCGACTTCCTCCAGGCAGGCGGCGACGCGCTCCGGCGCGACGTCGATTTTCACGCCCAGCGCTTCCATCACATCGGCGGAGCCGCACTTTGAACTCACACTCCGGTTGCCGTGCTTGGCCACGCGCACTCCGGCTCCCGCCACCACGAACGCGGTCGCAGTCGAAATGTTAAACGTGCCGCTGGTGTCGCCGCCGGTGCCGCAGGTATCGACCAGCGCATCGCGTCCGGTGCCGCTGGCGTCCAGCACCTGTTCGGCGTGAAGCTCAAGCGGTGTGGCCGCCACTCGAATCGCCTCGGCGAATCCGACAATTTCCTCGACCGTCTCCCCTTTCATATGCAGCGCCACCAGCAGCGCCGCGATCTGCGCGTCCGTGCACTGTCCGGTGAGAACTTCGCTCATCACGGCACGAGCCTCGTCGCGTGCAAGCGACTGGCGGTGGTTGGCGATGCGATGAAGCGCGTCAAGGATCATGGATGACTCTGATCAAATATCAGGATGAGCTTAAACCACCGGCGTTGCAGGGACCACTCTGGAATTGACGACCCGGTGGTACAAAACAGTGCCAATCACTACATACTGTGACATCTGAGTTTGCGCCAATCCTTCCGCCTTCTATAGAATCATGAGTTTGCTGCACGCAGACTGAAGCCGCAAGCAGGACCCTCACGGGAGTGTCCAATCCGGCAGTTGTGCCTTGATTAACGCGGAGGCCGTTTTCCAGTAATGGTGACCGCGAACGACTGACGACGAACGACGTTTTTGATTTTGGAATCATTATGAAAATTCATGAGTATCAGGCAAAAGGCATTCTAAAGAAATATGGCGTCGCCGTTCCTCGCGGCACCACGGCTACCACGCGCGAAGAAGCCGAGGCAGCGGCCAAAGAGCTGTTTGATGCGGGCGCAACCGGCGTTGTAGTCAAAGCGCAAATCCACGCCGGCGGACGCGGCAAGGGCGGCGGCGTCAAGATCGCCAAGTCGCTCGCCGAGGCAAGCGAACTTGCCGGCAAGATTCTCGGCATGACGCTCATCACGCACCAGACCGGCCCGGAAGGCCGCGTTGTGCGCCGCTTGCTGATTGAAGAAACGCTGCCGATCGAGAAGGAACTTTACCTCGGCATCCTCGTCGACCGTGGCGAAGGCAAGCCGGTTTTCATGGCCTCTGCCGCCGGTGGCATGGATATCGAGCAGGTCGCCGCCGAACGTCCCGAGGCGATCTTGAAGCAATACATCGATCCCGGCATGGGGCTTGAACCGTTCCAGGCGCGCAAGATCGCGTTTGCGCTCGGGCTCAAGGGCACGCAGCTAAGTTCCGCCGTGCAGTTTCTGACTAGCCTCTACAACGCATTTCTCGAGACGGATGCCTCGCTGGTCGAAATCAATCCCTTTGTCAGTTGCACCGACGGTCGCCTCTTCGCGCTCGATGCCAAGCTGAATTTCGACGACAACGCGATGTTCCGTCACGCCGATCTGAAGGAATTGCGCGACGTCACAGAGGAAGATCCGCTGGAAGTCGAGGCCTCGAAGTACAACCTCAACTACATCAAGCTCGATGGCAGCGTCGGATGCATGGTGAATGGCGCTGGTCTCGCAATGGCAACCATGGACATCATTAAATATGCGGGCGGCATGCCAGCCAACTTTCTGGACGTAGGCGGCAGCGCAAGCGCCGACCAGGTCGCACACGCATTCGAAATTCTGCTTAGCGACAAGAGCGTGCGCGCCGTGCTCATCAATATTTTTGGCGGCATTCTGCGCGTGGATATGCTGGCTACCGGAGTGGTTGAGGCGGCGAAGAAAACGAATATCCAATTGCCGGTGGTCTTGCGGCTGGAAGGCACCAATGTTCAGGAGGGCAAGAAAATCTTGCAGGAGTCTGGCCTGAATTTTGTAATTGCCGAAACCATGAAAGACGCAGCCGACAAAGTAGTAGCCGCAGCCAAAGCGTAAAAGCAGGTGTCCATTCTCAGTAATAGCCGCGAATTTTAGCTTCACTGAGAACTGAGAACCGAGAACTGAGAACATTTTGAAAGAGAGCAATTATGGCAATCCTGGCTGATAAAAGAACTCGACTGATCGTGCAAGGGTTAACGGGACGCGAAGGCACTTTTCACGCGAAAGCCTGCGCTGCGTACGGAACGCAGATCGTCGGCGGCGTCACCCCCGGCAAGGGCGGCACCACGCACGAAGGCTGGCCCATCTTCAACACCATGCAGGAAGCGGCGGACAAAACCGGCGCTAACGCCACCGTAATTTTTGTTCCGCCTCCGTACGCGGCTGATGCGATCATGGAAGCCGCCGACGCGGAAATCGAACTGATCGTCTGCATCACCGAAGGCATTCCGACGCTCGACATGGTCCGCGCCTGGGAGTTTCTGCAGAACCGCCGCTCACGCTTGATCGGCCCGAATTGCCCCGGGATCATTTCTCCCGGCAAATGCAAAATCGGCATCATGCCCGCGCACATTCACAAGGAAGGCAATGTCGGCATCATTTCGCGCTCCGGCACGCTGACCTATGAAGCCGTTCATCAGCTCACGCAGCGCGGCATAGGACAATCGACCGCTATCGGCATCGGCGGCGATCCCATCATCGGCACGAATTTCATAGACGCGCTCGACCTGTTTAACCGCGATCCCCAGACCGAAGCCGTCATCATGATCGGCGAAATCGGCGGCAACGCGGAAGAGACTGCGGCTGAGTTTATCCGCACCCACATGAAGAAGCCTGTAGTTGGCTTCATCGCCGGACAAACAGCGCCTCCCGGACGCCGCATGGGCCACGCCGGTGCGATCATCTCCGGAGGCAAAGGCACCGCAGCGGAGAAAATCGCTGCCATGGAGAAGGCCGGATTGAAGGTAGCGAAATCGCCCGCGGACATCGGCGAGACGCTGGCGTCCGTGCTGGGAGTGAAAGTATAAACACAGTTCTCAGTTCTCGGTTCTCAGCGAAAACCGCGAACTTGTGTTTCTGAAAACCAACAAATAAATTCTTAAAACCTGACACCTGAGACCCGATACCTGATCTTATGAAAACACTGCAACGCACTCTCACTATCGTTAAGCCCGACGCGGTCAAGAAAAACGCCGTCGGAGACATCATCGAGCAGTTCGAAAAGAACGGCTTCCACATCCTGGCCATGAAGATGCTCGAAATCTCGCAGCATCAAGCGGAACAGTTTTACGCTGTCCATGCCAGCCGCCCGTTTTACCACTCGCTCACCCAGTTCATGTCGAGCGGCCCAATCGTCGCGCTGGCTCTCGAAAAGGAAAATGCAATTGCCGACCTGCGCAAGCTGATGGGCTCGACCAACCCGGCCACCGCCGAAGAGGGCACGATCCGCAAGAAGTGGGCCACCAATATCGAGCACAATGCGATTCACGGCTCCGACGCCGAAGATACAGCGCGCTTCGAGTTGAGCTTCTTCTTCGCGGGGTACGAATTATCGCAGTAGCAGTTCCCGGTTCTCAGTTCCCAGTTCTCAGTGAAGTCCCAGAGGATTGGTTTTTCTGAGAACCGAGAACTGGGAACTGAGAACTTAAAATGCCTCTAGTCCAAGTCACCATGCTGCAAGGCCGCACCGCCGATCAAAAGCGCAATCTCGCCAAACGAATCACCGACGCCATGGTCGAGGAAGCAGGCGCTCGCCGCGAAGGAATCGTAGTGACATTCGTGGAAGTGTCGAAGGAAAGTTACGCCTCGGGCGGCGTCCTCATGGCGGACAAACAGTAAACGCGGTTCTCGGTTCCCAGTGCGGTCGATCCGATGCCGGGTTTTTCTGAGAACTGAGAACCGGGAACTGAGAACTTCGCAGTTACCCAATCGGCTCGAACAAATGCCCTTCCGTCCGGTCGGCAATCTTCGGCAAATCCTTCTTCGCAATCTGAAGAAAATGCGCCGACCCGCGGTGCGCTTCCAGCGCGGCATCGTCCTTGTATTGCTCGTAGATGAAGAACCGCCGGGGATCGGTCTTGTGCTTGTGCACCTGATACATCATGCAGCCCGGTTCCTTGCGCGATTCGGCTGAGAGTTTTTCAAAGATCGCTACAACTTCTGACTCACGTCCTATCTTTGCCATCCAGGTTACCGCCAGCACTACCATCCGTCGCTCCAGTACCACTTATTTAATCATTGGATCATTTAGACATTGAATCATTGAAAACCGCCGGTTCACTTTTGTGAATGAGTCAATGACTAAATGAATCAATGATTCAATGTCTTAATGCTTCAACGCTTCAACCCCAATGCTTCCACAAATTCCGGAACCAGAATCGTCTGCTCGCGGTCCGGCCCGGTTGAAATCATTCCCACTCGCGCTCCCGTTTCTTTTTCAATGAAGGCCAGGTATTCTCTGGCAGCCTTCGGCAGAGCATCCACGCTGCGCGCGCTCTGCGTTGAGGCCGCCCAGCCCGGTATCTTTCGATACACGCACTGAATCGTCTCATACCCGCATGCCTGCGCTGGCACTTCATCAGTTTCTTTGCCGTCGATCTTATACCCCACGCACACCGGAATCTCCGCCAGATGGTCGAGCACGTCCAGCTTGGTCACCACCAGCCACGAGATTCCGTTAATCATGCCAGCGTATCGAAGAAGAGGCAAATCCAACCAGCCCGTGCGCCTCGGACGTCCCGTCACCGCTCCATATTCGTTGCCGCGTTTGCGCAGATCCTCACCCTGCACATCCGTGAGTTCGCTGGGGAACGGCCCGCCGCCCACGCGCGTGCAATATGCCTTCGTAATGCCGATCACCGTGTCAATCGACGTCGGTGGCACGCCCGTTCCAGTCACCGCGCCTCCGGAGGTCGCGCTCGACGAAGTCACAAACGGATAGGTTCCGTGGTCAATGTCGAGCATCGTCCCCTGCGCGCCCTCGAACACAATCGACTTCCCTTCTGCCAGCGCGCGGTTCAGCAGCAGCGCCGTGTCGCGCACAAACGGAGCAATCTGCTCGGCAGCGTCCGCATACTCCTTAAACATTTTGTCGGGATCGAGCGGATCGGAATTGAACAGCGCATGTCCGATCATGTTCTTCTCGCGGCATGCGTTTTCAGTGTGCGTGCGCAGCAGGTTCGTGTCGAGCAGGTCGGCCACGCGCAGCCCGCGCCGTCCCATCTTGTCTTCGTAAGCGGGACCAATACCGCGCGACGTGGTGCCAATCTTGACGCGCCCCGGCGCATTCTCCGAACCCAGTTCCATCATGCGGTGATAGGGCAGAATCACCTGCGCACGATTCGAAACAAAAAGATTGCCGTCGACCTTCACACCCGCGGCGCGCAGGCCAGCCACTTCCTTCAAAAACGCCAGCGGATCGAGCACCACGCCATTGCCAATGACGCTCATGCACTCCGGCCGCAGAATCCCGCCGGGCACCAGCTGGAGAATAAATTTCTTGCCCTGGATAATGACCGTGTGTCCGGCATTATGGCCGCCGGCATAGCGAGCCACTACCTGAAAACTCCGTGTAAGTACGTCGACAATTTTGCCCTTGCCTTCGTCGCCCCACTGGGCGCCCACAATAACCGCGGTTCTGCCTCGCTTCAATTCAATCTCCGTATGGAATTCGCGCGGCCGCAAAGCCGCCCCTGGGATCGTCCGCCGCGCAGGCAAAAATCGGCTGCTCTGAGGACTTTGTTCGCGCACACGAACCGCGCACCGCGTAATGACGACCGTGGAAGACTGCTAGCAAATCGGCGCAGCGAATGTGTACTTTCCAGAATACCGGAAACAGCCAGCGCGTATCCAGTGCAAGCCTGGGGCAAGTGTGGCGTGGGCGCCCCCGCCCGCGAATCCATCGAGCGAAGTAGAAGCCCCCGCGCGTCTCACAAAAAAAAATGTCATTCCGACCAAAGGGAGGAATCCGCTCTTGCTCGGAGCTGAGCAGGTTCAGGGGAGGGTAAGGCCTCGCCCACGCCAGGGCCGAGCTCCAACGCTTGTGGCGCGGGCGCCCCGCCCGCGAATCGACTGAGCAAACTAGAAGCGGTTCCACAACCGCCCTACGCCTAAGGCCGGTGCGCTACCTGTCGGCGACAAGCCTCTTTCTTTATTATTTTGCCGACTCTTCGCCGCTCGTCGAGAGACAAGTTGCCGAAGGGTACGTGATTCGTGAGAGCGAAGACCCCAAGCCGCTGCCGTCCCCAAGCTTGGATGACTGCGAGCCAAGCCCCTTTCCTGCCGGTGCCGTAGACGCACTCCCAGCCAGCATTGGCGAACAATGGAACCCGGTCTCGCAGCGGCCCCGCTCCCGACATAATAATTACGTCCGGATCGAGCAGTTGAATCAGGTCTGACCATAATGGCATTCCTTTTCGCTCTAGCTCGTCCTGTTGCCATTTAGTCAGGTCTGTGAACGCCGGTTGGGTGGCCAAGGGCGAACAGAGATCAGTATGCAAGTCGCGGCAGGATCGCCCTGCGCGGAACCCAACTCCTAATCCATCAAGCAAGACGTCCGCATGCTTGAACCATTTTTCCCAGTAAGGGGCATGTTCGAAGTAGTTGTTTAGGGCTTCAAAATGACGTTCGGGATATCTTTCGCATGCGCCAGGGAACCTTAATGCCGGCGTTCCATCTGGGAACTCATTGCTTGATGGATTTAGTGCCGCCGTAACGACTCGCAAGGGAGAAGCGAAATACGCAGGCAAACTCCCGAAGTACAAGATAGGGGGAGATTTTCGCAACACAGGGACACCTTCTCGCTGGAGCTCCCTCTTAACAGCCCATGATCGTGAAAGGACTTTCGCAAGGGAGGTAAATACATTGATTGTCGTTTTCAAGCGGGTTTCTCCTTCCGACAACTTTGTCGACCAGGGCTCAAGCAACGGCCCTTACGAAATGCGGTATCGCTCGGCTCGCTTCGGAACCTTTGGATAGTGGTAAATTCCATCTTCGCTGTAGCTCTTCGACTCAGCTACATTTTGAAATTCACGATAGAAATCAGCTTTTGTCATCTGGAATGTACCGATGGGCGTTACGACCCGAAACGCTTCACGTTGCCCGATGGCTTCGATGATGTCACGCCGGAAGCAGAGCCGAGAAAATTGATAGGTTGCTGAAGGCTGCATCCCGTCCACCGGCTGCCGCGCTGTGTCGAGGTTCCCCATAGCAACGGTCTTGAGCGTTTCGACAGCCGAACGCTGCGTTTTCGGGAGAGACGCAAGATAGGAAGATACAGTCAGATCGACGACGGACGCCGGAGATTTCTGAAGTAGCGTGGCCAGGGCATCCAGCACAATCTTCGTCTCGGGAAGTACCAGCAGCGATGTCAGATGCGGTTTCATATGATTGTCTCGAATGGTGCAGAGCGGTCGTCGTCAGCACTGGAGTTAATCATATCATAGATGTGATATTTGTCAAAGCTCGGCGCCCAGTTCGCGCCCGTCCTTTTGGGCTCTACCCTGGGAGGGCATCGATAATGCTGCGAGTCCGGTGACATCCATTTCTCCAACTCCCCCCCTTGTCTCCACCCCCAACAAGTCAAGTGCCCGCGTCACAGACTTCCCATCACCGTATATGAGATTTTCTTTTGATGGAAGCAGCGTGGGGCTGCACTCTGGCTGGCAGGCCGCGGAAAAACTCTGTCTGCTGTTGATTTTGGGTGGCGCAGCGCTTTTTC
>JBAVYO010000346.1:0-10857 GCA_049698855.1 Terriglobales bacterium | reverse complement strand
GCGTACCGGTGGGCTGTGCCTGCGAGTTCTGGTTGCCGGCGAGCGCGTATGCCGAAGCTGGCCTACCTCCCAACATATCTGTGTCGGCCGCCTTCAACGCGTAGGCCACGCTGAGGAAAAGAACTCGCGGCTGCTCCGCTTGACCCTCAGGACGAACCCCAAGCCATCGTGCCTGGCCCGCGGAGAAAATCTCCAGCGGCAAACCCGATTCATTCGATGCACCGAGCAGTGCGTTATAGCGCCCGCTCGCGTCCAGTTTTACGTTCTGGCTTTCCTGCCAGACCGCTACTTGACCGCCCTCGTCGTTGTACAGCGTGAACGTGACCGCAATGTTTCCCGTTCGGGGATTGCCGGCTTCATCTCGTACCGATCCGTTGATGCGAATCAGTCGAGGCACCGTCGCGATCGCAGCGGCTGCCGGCGCACTCTGGCCATCTTCCTGCGCCCACGCAAATGCGCCCAGCACCGCGCACACCACCCACACGCACACCGATACATGAGAGGACTTCACGAATACCTCCAGCTGCTTGTAGGGGGAGTACGGGGAGGAAATCAGCAGGCGGTGCAGATACCGGCCCGCTAACGTGTTCGTCTGTCGAAGGAGCCGCCGAAGGACCCTGCACTGCCCATGGCAGAAAGGGGTTCCGTGCGCGGGCAATCCAGCTTCAGGCGCTAGAATCCAATGGTCATTACGTCAAATTTATGGGGTGCTCACAATCACCCATTTGGCTTAACCGAATGAGTTAGTCTGTTGGACTAGGCAGGACTGGGCACTCGCGTAACCGGCCGGGGGATTGACACCTTGCCGCCCCTGAGCTTAGATAGGTTGCGGGAGATCCGGCTTCTTTTGCGTTTTGCCGGCTCCACAACTTTGGCCGGCCTATCTAGGTGCCGAATGAAGGACATACGGATGAAAATGACGAAAATATTCTTCGCGATGCTATGCGTCGCAGCACTGGTACCGGTCGCGTTGGCTGACGACGCCGCTCCTAAGAGCGTTAGCCCCACCGACGTCAAGAACCACATCGGCGAAAATGCCATCGTTTGCGGCAAGGTTGTCGATACGAAAATTTCCAAGTACGGACTCGCCGGCCACGGTAAACCCGTGTCGTTTGATATCGATCAGCCGGAACCAACCCCGATTTTCTATTTTGTGGCTTTTGGTACTCACGACGGTGGCCCGCAAGAAGCAATCGATGCCTATAAGGGCAAGCAAGTGTGCGTTACAGGCAAAATCGCTGTGCCGCCCAGCGGCCCTCCGTTTATCCTTGCCGCCGACCGGACCCAGATCAAGGTCGACGCCGGCAAGGCCGCCCCTGAGAAACCGGCCGACAAATAGCCTCGGTAGTTGGCATGTGGAGGCCGGTCAGTAAGAAAAAGGCGCAAGCTCGTTCCTTTGACTGCAATGTGAAAAGGCTGGCGTGAACGAAAGCGGAAAGCTCGCTCGGCCGAATTTCCGCGATCAAGGAAGATTCCCAACGCGGTTTTAATCGGCTTGGGATTGATCGACTAGGACTTGAAATGACGAACATAAAAACCATGGCGGTTTTGATTTCTTTGGCTGGCCTCTCGTCTTTGGCCTTTGCCGAGACTCCGGCTCCGAAGCGCGTGAGCCCGACCGAAGCCAAGGGCCACATTGGCGAGACCGCAATTGTCTGCGGAAAAGTTGTGGACTCCCGAGTCCCGCGAAATGGACTCGGCGGCTACGGAATACCTGTGTCCTTCGATCTCGATCAGCCTGAGCCCAACCCGGTTTTTTACTTCGTCACCTTCGCGCCTGGGCCTCCGGACACTCCGCAAAAAACCTTGGACGCATATAACGGCAAGCAAGTATGCATCACGGGCAAAATCGGTACCCAGCCCGGTGGCAATGGAACGCCATTCATTTTCGCCTCGGACCGCGCGCAGATTAAGATTGACGCTCCCGCCAGCAAGGACGCCGCCAAGTAAAGGTAAAGATACAGGCGCACCACTGTCCTGGAACTCCATCCCATACGATTCCTCGTGAGAGTTACTCTTGCGTTATCTCGACGCGCCTTTAGGCTTGACTCAAACTCGCACGGCCAGCCAATCTATAAATCACTTCACGGAAGGGGTCTGAATGAAGAAAACTCTAGTTGTGTTGCTATCGTTGTGCGCGTTCAGTTTCTTGACGGCTACCCTGTCGGCGCAGACGATCGTTCAGCAGTTCGCCGCGCTCAGCAGCGGAGGCGCCGTCTCCGACATGGATCTTGAGGCCACAGCGGAAGGCAGCACACTCATCGCTATGCCATTCCCTCTCACCCCCGGCCTCAAGGTGGAAAGCGTTACCGATAATGCCCCAGATGGCGGCAACACGTATAAGCAGGTGCCGGGAAGCGCCGCGTCATGCGAGGGAAAATCGCTGGGGATTTGGTATTGCGAAAAATGCCACTCGGGAGTCACCGAACTGAAGTTCCATTTGTCCGGCCGCTCTGGCGGCGTTATCAATGCGTTCGCTGAAGTTTCGGGTCTGGCCTCGACCTCTGTTCTCGATGGTGACGGCGTCCATGTGACCGATGGAACTCGCACCAGTGCAGGGTCGGAAATTGGCCCTGAGATCAAGACAACGGCCAAAGACTTTATTATTGCCCGTTACTTTACCGCTCCGCCCCCTCCGACGGGCGTAACTCCGGCGGCCTGGACGCTGACCCCGTCTTTCGCTTTCGTGCAGAGCGGCGCGGCGGGAACCTACCAGCCAACGCTGACTGCGGGAGGAACGGAAGGCAAGTTCTGCATGAGCGTGGCCGCATTTAAAACCGCTGCACCTGCCGCCAAATAAAGGGCAAGTGCAGCGGTCTGTCCTGCCTTGAACTAGCGCGTGTTTTGGGAAGGGCACGGCTTTTTAGCCGTGCCTAAGCGCCTGCCAAAATGTGGGGCTTTAGCTCCCTTGGGGAGCGCATTTTGGCTCGAAAGACACTTTTGAAACACGCTCCGTTTACTTCTTGCTGTCCGGGCTCGATGTGGTCAGCTCAGCGCTCTGCTTGGTTGCACCTGTGCTGCCCAGTTCCTGCAGAACCGTTTCGCGCAGTTTGCCATAGCTGATCGCGCCGCTCATGAAATGGCCGTTGATGAAGAAGCTCGGTGTGCCTTCCAATCCGAGCTGCTGACCTTCGTCAGAGTCTTTCTTCACCAGATCGCGCTGTTCCCCATTCTGCAGGCATTTGTCGAAGCGGTCTGTATCGAGCTTCAGCGTGCGCGCTTCTTCCTTCAAATATGTAGTCTGAAGGCGTTTGCTCGCGAACAGGTAGTCGTGGAACTCCCAGAATTTTCCCTGCGCGCCAGCACAGCGGGCGGCCTCGGCGGCCTTCTGTGCCAGGGAATGCATGGGAAGGGGAAAGTCTTTATAAACCAGCGATACTTTGTCACCGAATTGCTCGCGCAACTTGCCCAAATCCGCATTCACCTGCTGGCAATATGGACACTCGTAGTCCGCAAATTCGACAATCTGCACCGGCGCGTTCGCCGCGCCCAGCCGGGGCGCCGCCCCCACTTCGACCTGGGCGCTTGGCAGGCTCAGCTCCACAACCACCCCATAGTCGGCACGAAGTTGCGTCATGTACGCATCGCGCGCTTTCTTCAGGCGTAAGGTATGAATCGTCTCGATTATATGCGGCCGCGCCGATTCGTACGTCTCATCGGTCTGCACACCCTCATAGTAGAAGCGAAGCTGATCTTCGGTCGGATCCGGGACGTTGACCGTGACATGCCGTTTGAACAGCTCGTCGTGGCTAATACCTTCTTTTTTCGCCTGCAGGTCCACGAGCTGCTCGTCGATCAGTTGCTGAAGCGCCTCGCGCTCGGCAATGTAGTACTTATATCGGGCTTGAAGCAGCTTGCCGGACTCGTCGTGTTCCAGCTTTTCAACGGTAATCTTGTTGCCGCCAATTTCAGCTACTACATCCGATCCATTTTGGCCAACCGCCGGGATGGAAATTGCCCCCATAGCGACTCCCAATCCAAGCGCCATCAAAGCGTGTTTGGTTGACATTGCGGAAATTTTCCTCTCTTCAAGAATGTGTTAATGGGGGATAAAACAAAGGGAGGGGGAGGGCCCCAGACCACGAGTCTACCATCAAACCCGGCGTCCGGGGATTTTTTTTGGTTTGGTCAGGCTAAAGGGCTTCGCTTTGAAGGCTTTAGCCTGACCTCAGATGCTTCGCACGAAAGACTAGAAGTCGTTGTCTTCCGGCGTGCAGGTGCACGGGCTGCCGCTGAGCAGGTAGTCGAAGTAGCAGAGCTGCTCGATCAGACCCTTTTCAGCTGTTCCCAGGTTCGCATCCGCGAACTTCGTTTCTGTCTGGGTGTAAGGCGCAGCGCCGTACGGATACTTGTTGGCGTTGCTCTGGATGTGCGTCGCCCATGGGCGCAATCCCGGGACTGGGGTGGTCGGGCTGAACGACGGTCCGCCGGGGCAGTTCGCGCCCAAGCAGTTCGAGGACGAGATCAGCTTGATCACGCCACGCGGAGGAACGATCCCGCGGAGCGGGTACTTTGTGAGCTGGTTCTTCAACGATTCGGAAAGCAGGCCATCCGGGGTTACCACGCAACCGCAGCAGGACGTCAGCTCTTCGCTATCGTCAAACACAAAGAACTCGGCAAACAGGTCGCCCGCGGGTTGAGGTGCACCCTGGTCGCCATCGTTAATCACTCGCACCGTTGCATCCGGAGCCGCAGCTACGTTGTTGGAATAATAAGTGACAAAATAGACGCTATTGTCACCTTGTGCCATCGCAGTTCCTGACGCGATTCCCAGCATCAGCGCGATAGCCAGCACGGAAAACAACACGTATCCAACCCTTTTCATTTGTGATCCTCCAGTAGTGTTACGCCTAGGGCTGGGGGGAGTTCAGCTGGTGGCGCTCTCGCAACTCTAATCATTTACTAATTCTTTACAAGTACCCACCTGGCTTAACCCGAATCACTAAAATCAGGGAGCTACTTCGTATGGAGTAGTTCGCGGTCTGCAATTTGTTGCAAATGGTCCACAGCGAAGAAATTCGCTTTCAGAGAACTTGATTTTGTGAATTTCAGAGCGCGATGCGCGTGGACGAATTTACTTCGAAGGCTGTTTCACTGCGGAGGCGCTTGCTGCGCGGCTCTTTCGCCGAGCTTGCGAATCATCTCTTTCATCAAGTCCCCGCGAGCCTCGGGAGACAACGATTCCGTGGGAACTTTCAAATCGGTGTTGTACTCCGGCGGCAGCGTCTGCGGACCCACCTCTTCCGACGGCTTGTACATACCGGGCAATGTTGCCGGATTTGGTACCGCCGGTGTAATCGCAGCCGTTTGATTGTCTTCCTTTTCCACAGAGAGCAACACTCGCGCCACATTCTCCGGATGCTCCGGCGAATTGACAATGATGAAATTGAAATGCGAACCGTTGAGCAGTTGCGTGAGCACCTCGTTCGGTTTGCCCGGACCGGCGTGTTCGAAAATGCGGTCTTGTCCGCTTCCCGGCGGAATCTCGATTGTTGCCCCAGTCTTCTGCCCTACCAGATTCAGCACTTCGGCCAAGGTTGAATTCTGGGCATCGATCGTGAGTTGTCCGTCGCGGTAGATCACGCGCGCGGCATTCTGCGGCAGAAGATCCGCAGGCGGCTTTGCGCTCTCATCGGCCATGGGCCTCAATATGGGACTTGCGTCGGGGACTTGCCGGCTCGCCATGAGCACGGGCTGATCCCTCTCGCCTGCGGTCTGCGCGAACGCGAGATTGGCAGCCACGGCTGGTGTTGGTGCGTTTGGAGGTGGTGCGGCCGGAACCCGAGCCGCCGGAATCGCGGCGGCGATTGAAGCCGACGACGCGGGCTCGTTGCTCGTGCGGATATTCTCCCGTTGTTCTGTCTTCGGCAAACCAGTCACCACCACCGGTCCCGACACCAATTCGATCTTGTCCGGAAGCTCCTGCGCAACCGCTGGAGTGGACTTGGAAGGCGTAAGCGCAGGTGAACTGGTCGGACGGCTGTTAGCTCGCTGTTCTGTTTTTGGCGCAACGGTCACTACCACTGGCCCTGACACAAGCTCAATCTTGCTCGGAAGCTCCTGCGCAACCACCGGCGGCGGCGCTGCGATCGCGTGCGGCAAAGGCACTAAATCCGACTTGCGGGAACCCGACGGCTTTCCTAGCGTCGGCGACGCGCCCACAGCCTCTGGCACGGGCACCAGTTCAACCCTGCCCGCAAGCTCCTGCGCAGCCGGCGCTGGAGCAGCCGCCACTGGCGAAGGAATCGGCGTTAGATTCGACGTGCGAATAGCGGGCCTTCCATCCACGGAGGGCGCAGCCGCCACAGCGGTTGGGGTGGGCGGCGATGCGGTGCGGCGAGGCATGCTCTGCGCCGCAATCATCGGGGCGGCTCCCACCACAATCGGCAGCGGCAAAGGCTCCGCGCGAGCGATATCCACCGACGATCCAACCGCCGGCAGATTGCTGACTGCCGAAGGCACCGGCATGGAACCAGCACGGCTCGCGATGTCTTGCCTTTGTACCGGCGGCGCTGCGCTCACTGCGGAAGGCAGCGGCACGCGGTTCGCTTCAATCATCGCTCGAATGGCGTCCGATCCCTGAACCGTAGGCGTTGCGTCCACCGGGCGCTGCGTCGGAAGCGATTCCACTCGGCTGGCAATATCCCGATCCTGGGGTGCCTCTGGCGCCGCCAGTTGCCGCTCTTCGGCTGATTTTGCGGCAAGTTTCGTGGCGCTGCCGGCGATCATGCGGTCTTCCTCGAGCCGGATCTCCGTCAGCACCGAGTATCGCGGATCGGAAACGACCACGCCTTCGAGGGTAACCACTCGAGGCTGCGGCAGCGATGTCGGCGGATGATACACGCCATCTTCGTCCATGCTCCCGCAAGTCGCGCCGTAGCATCCGAGGCCGGAAACGTTCCAACGCACCGCTACTGGATTGCCATTTGAGTCGAGCACTCCGAAGTGCTGCGTTTGATTGACTGCGACGGTGGCTCCGCTCGGAGAGATGACAAACTTGCGCGGCACCACGCGCATGGATCGCTGAATCATCGGCCCGCCCGCAACACGGGTCTCCGCCGCCCGAAGACCGGCCGTCATGCAGGCCGACACCGCGATCGCAGCCGCGACCTGGATTCCGCGTCGAATCATTGAACCCAATTCCGAGTTCGCGCGACAACGCGCCGCGAATCTCGCATGATCGGACTTTGCTACGGAATTCCCTGGCATAACGGACTCAGTTCAGCACAGCCATCGCTTGCACTGCGGTCCTGGCTTTCAGCAGACCGCCATGGACCTGTTATAGCACTGTTTAAAGCACTGCGAGCCTCTACTTTGGGGGAGGAGTAACGGGAAGAGCGCTTTCCGGCTCGCGCGCACGGCCATTTGCTCGCATAGCAGGAACGCACTGAAAACCAAACCTTGCATTGCATACCCCAACGAAAGGGGAAATCATTGAGCAAAGAAGCCTACTGCATAACTTCGCCGCGTCCCTGCTCCGGATTCGTTTCGCCTCAATGTTATCAAATCAGTCGCATGAGACGTAGCAACTAGCCCAAGGACAGTAGTTAGTAGACTACGGAAAAAGCGTAGCGGCAATGCCTCAATCGGATTAGCTATTCGGTCCCCTTATCCCCAGTTCAGTAGCCCGTTCGGATTAGGAAGCGAGTGCAGTCGAGCATCCAGAGGGCCCCACCGCTCACCGTCCTCCTTGGGAAACGCCATTTCCAAGCGTCCCAAACCCCCACGCCGATCTCGTTCGGAATCTTGCTCTTGCCGCGTCTGGCGGGCGTTTCCGGGCTGTCAGGAACCAAAAAGAGCCCTTGCGCAGGCCCGCAGAAATCGCTTATCATTACCCAAAGGGACTAGTTCGTGTTGAGTATTGAACAGAATTATCCTTTAGATATAGTCCAAATGTTTATTAAACGCGATTCCCTCCCCTACGGCAGCTAGAGATTCTCAAAGTGAAACGTCTTTCAGTCGCGGAAGGCACGTGTGTCCTCGCCCTGCTCGCAGGTTCGCTATTCCTGCCCGGCTGCGGTGCCGGTAACGGCCTGAGGCAGATCACACTCGCTCCCGCTAATCCTGTTGTTGCCAAGGGCGACAAAATCCAGCTGCAAGCCACCGCGACTTATGACGACGGAGTCGAACAGCTCCCAGCGACTTCAGTAGGCTGGAGCGCGGACAAACCGGCGATCGCCACCGTCGACGATCACGGGCAGGTCACGGGCATGGGAGAAGGCGCCGCAAAAATACTCGCTTTCTACCAGGGAAAGATCGGCAGCACTTACGTGACGATTGGAGCGCCGGTATTGGTCGAAATCGCCGTGAGCGCAGGCTACTCCTCTTTGCCTCTTGGGGAGTCCGAGCAGTTGATCGCAACCGGAAAATTTTCCGATGGATCCACGCAGGATCTGACGCATACGGCTGCGTGGGCGTCGAGCGGAACGGGTATTGCGAGAGTCAATTCTTCCGGTTTGGTCATCAGCACGGCGCCCGGTACCGTTACAATCAGCGCCACGGTCACTGTGAAGTCTGGCCCTGTGACAGGGGCCATGCCGTTAGATGTGGGACAGGCTGTACTCCTCGGCATCACCATCAGCCCCACTCAATCGTCATTGCCAATCGGCGAAACCGAGCAGCTCACAGCAACTGGTACCTTCTCCGACGGAACAACGCGGACTCTGAGTCAATCGCTGACGTGGACTTCCTCCAGTTCCGCCATCGTCAGCGTGGGCGCTGGGGGATCCGTGCTTGCCAATGCGCTTGGAACGTCGACCATCAGCGCAACCTCGGGCGCGGTCATTGGCAATGCGACCGTCACCGCCACCCCGCCCGTTGTCGTTTCCCTGGACATCGCCCCTCTCACGCTGTCCCTGGTCTTGGGAAGTACCGGCCGGCTCCAGGCAATCGCCACCTGGAGCGATGGAACCACCCAGGATGTAACCACCCTTACCTCGTGGAGCTCGACGCCTGCCGGCATCGCCACCATCGGCGCGAGCGGCCGCGCCACAGGCTGGCAAGTCGGTTCGACCACCGTCTTCGCGACCTACAACGGAGTTACCGGCACGTCCAGTCTCACCGTCACACCGCTGCTCTTTGTGAGCTACTTTGATCGCGCCGACGCACAGACCGCGAACATCGACGGCACGGTCTATCTCACTAATCCCGGCATGACTGCGGGAAGCTCCGCAGCCGGAAAACTGTGCGCCATGATTTACGTCTTCGATCAGAATCAGGAACTCAACGAATGCTGCGGATGTTCCGTCTCCGATAGTGGATTCCGTTCTTTGTCCTTGTTGCATGACTTAACCTCCAACCCGCTAACGGGCACTCCGCCGGCGGCCGGAACGATTCTGATGGTGCCGTCCAATATTCAGCAGAACCCGCAATGCAGCCCTAGTTCGTTATCGCCCAATGGCGTCATTCTTGGATGGGAGACCAACGTTCAAGGCGTCCCCTCCGGCACTCCGCAGATCACGGAAACCAGCTTCAGTTCCTCTGGTCTACCCCCTGCCACCACCACGAACCTGGCGGCGATGTGCAGCTTCATCCAGAGTCAAGGTGGAGGGCAAGGCATCTGCACCTGCGGAGCCGGCGGCAAGTAGCGCCGCTGGAAGCGGCCCTTCGCGGCAAGCGGCAGCGCAGCGGGTATCAGGACGGGACAAATCAGAGGAGGGCCAAACGAGAAATCTCGAGGTATCTTGCGCGAAAAACTCTTAACGATTTCGCTACGAGCCTGAGACGAAACGAAGGCCGCTGATGTAATGATGCGCGTCGCGGCCACGCTTCGAGGTCCACTGGACCTGCATTAATGCGGGGATCGATACCGGAATGTCGGGCATCGAAATTTCACAGGAACAAAAAGTGGCAACCGGCAGTGGCTGCGAACTCATCATGCAGATGCCGCCCTGGCTTACATTCTGCAGCCTTCCCTGGAATTCCCGCGAGGCGGCATACGACGCGTTAACTGGCGGCATGCTCTTGGCACACACGTCGAGCGCCTGAGGAAATCTGGCATGCAGACGGCGGTCGCGTTCAGCTGAGCGCTTCACGGGGTTGGATCATGACTCAACCAGCCGTGCCGAGTAAACTCCTCAATTGAACTAATTCACAATGGTGGTAACAACATAGGGAGGAATCTAGTGTGATCTAAGGGGAAATTCAGCCTGTTGCCCGAGCTCCCGTGAGCCTTCCCACAATGCCCGAGCGCGTCGATACACTCATCTTTACCATCACAATCCGCACAAACGCCTTCACCGTATTTGGACTGATGGACAGACGATTGGCGATTTCTTTTGTTGTCAGGCCCTGCACCAGCAACTCCACCGTCTCCCGCTCCCGCGGCGTCAAATCGAACTGTCTGCAGATATCTTCGAGTGCGAGATCCGGAGTAGCCGTCCTCTCAAAGATCATCGCTATCGCAGGCTGCGGGGTATAGCGTGCATTGCAATCGATCTGGAACTTGCGGCACACATACCGCCGTCTGCCGGATTGATACTCCTTGACACCATTCCCATCCGATAAAGGATGGTCAACCAGAACCGTACGTATACGGTCTGAAAGGAACACATTAAGTTGTTTGATCCGGTCCGGCTTGCTCGGATACGCGAGAATTTGAACCGCCTCGGGGTTTGAGGCGATCAGATTCAGCGACGTGTCCAGAAGCAGGAATCCAGATTTGCTGGGCGTGATTGCCAAAGTCCACCTTCGCCTAGAACTCGATTGTCTTGTCTCCTCAGAGCCCGTTGTTCGCCTCGTGACGATCTCTTAACCGCATGGTCGTACTTACGGGCGTGTCCCTGCATTTGTCGTTGCATGAGCTAACTCAAAGCAGTGAACCAGAACCTGATCGCTGGGGAGGAACGTGCGCAGATC
>JBAVYO010000345.1:0-9280 GCA_049698855.1 Terriglobales bacterium | reverse complement strand
GTTCTCACTTGATAAGTGATATCGCCTCTGTCGCTAAGTGGGAGCGTTCCGCGCTCCCACTATTTTTTTTGAATTAGAGGAATCCCACGTTTCGGAAACCAGGCAAAACGTGGGCAACCCGATTCTGACTTCCATTTCTCAGTGCGACACCGTGGCGACTGCAACCGAAGTTGTGGTCTGATCTTTGCTTTGGTCTTTAGTCTGATCTTTCGCCCGCTTCTTTCCCAGCAGCTTTTTCAGCACGCGAATTCCCTTTTCCACGTGCTTCTCCTCTAGCAGGAACGGCGGCAAGAAGCGGAGCACAGTATCCTGCGTCACGTTGAAGAGCACGCCTTCCGCCAAGCCCTGCTCCACAAACGGACGCGCCGGAACCTCCAGCACAAGCCCCTGAATAAAGCCACGCCCGCGAGTCTCGCGCGCCGCGGCATATTTACCAACCAGCGTTTCCAGCTGATCATGCAGATAAGCCCCAACTCGCGCAACGTTTTCGAGCAGCTTCTCTTCTTCGAGAATGGCAAGATATTCCAAGCCGACGCGGCATGCGAGCGGTCCTCCGCCAAACGTTGTGCCATGTTGCCCCGCCGAAATGGCTGAAGCGAAACTCTCCTTCGAAATGAATGCGCCCAGAGGCAATCCAGCCGCAATCGGTTTCGCGATAGTGACGATGTCAGGCACAACGCCGAAAGTCTGGAAGGCAAAGATGGTGCCCGTGCGTCCGAGCCCACATTGAATCTCGTCGAAGATCAGCGCCGCCTGATGTTGGTCCGCAAGCGTGCGGCAATCGCGCAGAAATTCCGGCGAGCACTCCAAAATCCCTCCCTCGCCGAAGACAGGTTCGAGCACGATGGCGCAGGTATTCGAGTTGACAGCGGCGCGAAGCGACTCGATGTTATTGCGCTCCACGAACGTCACCTGTTCCAGCAGAGGCTCAAAGCCTTTCCGGTACTTGTCCTGCCCGGTAAGCGACATGGACCCAAAAGTTCGCCCGTGATACGAACCCTGCAGCGCAACCAGCCCGGATTTCGCATCGCCGCCGGCCTTGTGTCCAGCCAGACGCGCCAGCTTGATTGCGCCTTCCATCGCCTCCGTCCCGCTGTTGGAGAAAAAGACGCGGTCCAGGCCCGAGAGCTGACACAGGCGCTCGGCCAGCTGCCCCTGATATTCGTTGTAATAAAGATTGGAAAGATGAATGACGCGTGCGGCCTGCTCGCGAATCGTCTTCACAATGCGAGGATGCGCGTGGCCGAGGGCGTTCACGCCCAGCCCGGCGACAAAGTCGAGGTATTTCTTGCCCTCGAAATCGTAAAGAAAAACGCCTTTGCCGCGCTCAAAGGCAACGGGATAACGATTGTAGGTTGGAAGTAGAAAACGCTTTTCGAGATCGACGATTTGTTCTAAACGAGACATAGTGAAATTGTAAAACGAAAAGATGCTCCGAGCGGGGTGCGGGCGAATTCCTAATGCGCTGGGGAACTCTTAATGCGCTGTAGTCCGAGCGCCTGCCGGGAAGAATTTGCGCCCGATGCGGTTGGAAGGCAGCAAAACCGGAGCGCAAATCCCTTCTCTTGCGCTCCGGCACCGCGAACCAGGAGACCAGTTGCGGTGAAACGCGTTCCCTTGCTCCTCTTTTTTCACTTCACGACTGTGAGTTTCACCGCGCTTTTCAACGTGCCTGAGGACGTCGTGACCGTCACATATCCCGTCTTTGCCCCGCTGGGGATCGTCGCCGTCAGATATGTGTTGGATACCACCGTGAACGCCGCATCAGCTCCGTCGAAGGTAAATCGAGTTCATATTTATGTCTCCTGTGGAGTCAATGAAGCGTTTTAGTCTCGTTCTTCTTATGAGATCCAACTTGCGAATCCGCCCCGACTATCGCGCAAAAGCCAAGTCGAGTAAATGGACTGTGAGTCAGGTCTCTGTTAAGCCGGTGTCACGAGCTAACTCATTTCACATCAACTAAATGCGAATGCTGGTAACGGGACTGTTTCACTCCGATTTCTGCCACGAAAGTGGTGTGAGCGGCGACGGTGACGGGATGCCAGACTGCGTCTTTGGCTTCTGCCTTGCTACAATGCTTCCACTTCTGTGGGGGTGTCCATGTTGCGCAGCTTCACCCGAGTTGCTTGTCTGCTGATTGCTCTAGCCCTTCCTTCGCTGGCGAAAGACGCCGCCGGCGACTCTCGGTTGAAGCGTAGTTTTCGCCGGCCCGAAAAAAATGGCTGGACATACGTCCACCTCGAAGGCCTGCCTGCCGAAATCGGATTTCAGAATGGCTACCTGCTCGCTCCTGAAATTGAGGATGTGATGAAGGTGGTCGCGGCCGAGGAACTGCACTCGAGCAAGAAAGACTGGCAGTTTTTTCGCGAGGCGGCCCGCACCATGATGTGGCCGCACATCGAGCAGGAATATCGCGAAGAGTTACAGGGCATTGCCGATGGCGCAAATGCCAAAGGTCTGAAGATCGACATTTGGGATCTGATCGCGCTGAATGCCGCCGAAGAGTGGGATTACTACATCAAGCAGTATGACAACGAGCATGGGATTAAGGCCCTGGCGACCCTGGTCGCTCCCGACCATTGCAGTGCGTTTGTAGCCACGGGCAGCTACACCAAAGACGGCAAGATTGTGATCGCGCATAATAACTGGACAAGTTACATGGATGGCCAGCGCTGGACGATTATTTTCGATATCGCTCCCGCCAAAGGCAACCGCATGCTAATGGACGGATTGCCGGGAGTTATCCATAGCGCCGACGATTTCGTGGTCAACTCGGAGGGCATCGTGATCACCGAGACGACAATCGGCCATTTCTCCGGTTACAACACTGCTGGAATTCCGGAGTTTGTGCGGGCGCGCAAGGCAGCGCAGTACTCCAACTCGATCGACGATTTCGCGCGCATCATGAAAGACGGCAACAACGGCGGCTACGCCAACAACTGGCTGCTCGCCGACATCAAGAACAACGAGATTGCCAGCCTGGAGCTTGGCCTGAAGAACGTCACGCTGGAGCGAAAGAAAGACGGCTATTTTGTGGGATCGAATTTCCCAGTGAACGAGAAACTTATTCGCGAGGAAACCGATTTCGACACACAGGACATGAGCATGAGCGCCAACGCGCGCCATGTGCGCTGGGAACAGCTGATGGCCGAGAACAAAGGAAAGATCGACATGGCCGCCGCGCAACGCTTCATGGCCGATCACTACGACACTTACTCGAAAAAAGAAGAGCTGGACGAGCGCACGCTCGATGGACATATCGACCTATCGCCGCGCGGCTCGCAACCGTGGATGCCTCCTTACGGAACTGCCGGCGCAGTGCAGAACAAGGCAGCCGATGCCGCGATGGTGGCTCACATGTCGTTCACGGCGGCGGCTGGCCATGCCTGCGGGAAGGACTTCAAAGCGGAAGAGCATCTGCGCGAGCATCCAGAGTTCAGATGGGAGCAAGGTCTGCTGCGCGATATGAATGCATACCCGTGGACGGAGTTTGCGAGCGGGAAGTAATAAGGGCGCTGTTCGTCGTTCGGGACTACCAATCCTCCGGGGAAATGGCGCGCAGGTTTAGCCAGTGCTTCCCGGTTCCGTCACTGATTGTTTTCGCGAATTTTGCATAATCGGCAACGTACTCAGGGTCGTAGTAAGCTCCATCAGGCACATCTTCCCAAGCGTAAACATCGTAAGCAACGGGCGCTAGGCCGTGAAGGACAAACTCCCCATATTGATCTGTTGTGATTTTTCGAAAAAGATCGACCGTATAGCCTGTGTTCACTCGGGGCACGGCGACTACGACGGCACCCGGCATAGGCAAATCGTCGGCACCAAGGACAAGGCCGTCGAGACTGCCTCCCTTTGAATTCAAGAGAATGTTCAGGACTCTCGTTCCGGGGGGAAGACTACGTCCCATCGACGAAACTTCGATTGAAGCTTTTTCAATATAGAAATCTCCCGGAGGCAGATCGCTCGCTGACAGGACATATGGCCCTTTAGCGGGGAAATCCAGGACATGTCCACCTAACTCGTCTTTTGTGCTAATCGAGGCTACAGCATCCAGGTCGTCGTCACCAGATGCAAAGGTACGATTTAATGAAATCGTGGACTTGGAGAAGGGGCCAAAATAATTCCGCTCGTAATTAACGGCGACATAAAGTTTCGTTGGCGTGGGCTGTGAGTCCAATCGTACCGCTATGTGGTCGAGATCATGGTTTTCCACTTCGATTTCGGTGCGTCCTTCTACTATTTCATCCCGCCCGGTGCTTGTGGCCAACACCGTATAGCTTCCCGGTAATACTTGCTTGAACTGGAATGTGCCGTTGGAAGTCTCCACGCTCAATGACTCTGCAAACGGGACGCCACCGCGAGGGATTAGTCTGACCTTTATTGTCTGATTTCCGCCGCCGGAGACGTTGCCACGCAGCTTGACCGGCTTCCCCGGTATTAGGACGAATCTGGCTGGAAGTTCGTTACCCGGCGTAAGTTGAATCGGCACCGCCTTTTCAAAAGAGGATGCATCGGAGTAGTACTGCGGCGGGCAAACCACATCTGAGATGTGGGAGCGATAACTGGCCACAAGATAGTAATGCCCCGGATTGAGGTCGCCCATGCGGAACTCGCCGCGCTCGTCAGACGCACCTTCACGAACAACCTCTAATCTGCGGCCTCCCGGTGAGTAGTGATATTGCAGGAGACGTACCACCGCCTTGGCGAGGGGGTCTCCATTGACATCGAGCACGCTCCCGCTAACAACAGAGGTCGGAACCATCCGCAGCGTGACGCCCTCTATATTGTCTCCGGCGTGAAGCGTGACAAGTGCTTTGGATCGTGGGAACCGCCCTGTCACGTACCCGCTCCTTTCCGCAAGCAACCGGTATCGCGCAGGAGCCGCGTCTGTGAAACTGAATTCGCCATTGTCGCCCGTAGTTACACTGCCCAAGGCTTCACCGCTTCCGTCGGCGGAATTGACTTCTTCGATCGCTACGGTTGCCCGACGAAGAGGTTCGCCATTTCCGGCCAACACTCGACCGGAAATGGTCCCTGTCTTCGGGGCATTACTCTGTGCCCAGCATCGTTCTGCTTTCGTTAAGAAGACAAAGAAGACCAGAATCAGCAACAGAGAACTAAGATCCCGAATAATGGTGCATCGACGAGAGTATGGCGGCACTGGAGTCTCCCTAAATATCCTAGATGCGTTCTTGCCACCGTAGGAAATAAAGGCCGATCAAATTGTACACGGGTATCGGTACCTCTAAGATCATGGGAAATTGCGTTTGTCCGAAATCAGTTTCACGGCCAGGGTTGCGTCGACCTGGGAGTCTGCGGCAAAGACGAACCCGCAGCCACACTGCAAGAACTGCTGGTGTATGCGAACAAAGGTGGGCAGTGGTTTTTCTCAAGAAGGACTATCTGGCACTCTGGAAGGGTGTCCTGGACACTCTGGGAGGTTTTGAACGCTCTTGTACAGAATGTCATGAGTTGATGAAGAAAGTCTGTGACGGCCGTACTTGACTTTTGGCCTTTCGGAACCCCGTTCAATTTGAAGGTTCTCGAAGAAATGCCCGACTATCGCGCCCTCAAGAAACACTCAAATCGCGCGGACCGGCAGTCTCCAACCCGGCGTTTCAACTCACCGCCTTATTCCGAAATTGCCGCAGCCCGACCGCTAACAACAAGATATCAAAGCCAGTTAGCGCCACCAGTATCAACGGTAGCCACAGGTGCGGAAACTGCGGCACCAGCGTAGCCCGCAGCCCTTCGCTAGCGTAGACAAGCGGATTAATAAGCACGAGCTTCGCCAGAATCGGGAATTTGGCTAGCGCGCTCCACGGATAGTAAGTACAACCGAAAAATATCATCGGCGTCATCACCATACTGAACATCAAGCCAATATGCTGCTGATTCACGCTGCAGCCAAGCGCAAGGCCTCCACAGGCGGAGAAACCGGCGACTAACAAAGTAATGCCCGCGAACAGCAGCGGATTCTCAATGTGCAATTCCAGACCGGGCCGCAGAATAATCCAAGCCAGCGGAATCACCATCAAACCCGCCACCAGAGCCTGAATCAGTCCGGCAATGATTTTTTCTATTGCAACCCAGGAGATGTCGATGGGCGCAAGCAGACGGTCTTCAATCTCGCGCGTGAATTGGAATTCCGCAATCAGCGGCATGGCGACGGCCCAAATTCCCGTAAACACCATGCTCATGGCCATGATGCCGGGAAGCAGCAGACTCTTATAAGCCGCCGGCATATAACCGCTGCCCACCATCACGCGACCGAAAATAAAAACAAACAGCAGCGGCTGCAAAAATGTTTGCAGTATGAGCGGGGCCAGATTGCGCCGTGCTACGTGTGCGTCGCGGGCCAGTAATGCCAGGAACGTTTTACGGTTCATTCGCGCAGGCTCCTGCCGGTGTGATGAAGAAACAGATTTTCAAGGCTGGGCTCGGAGATATGAACATCAGACAACTCCACGCCCAGAGCGGCCGCCGTATTCACGATCTCGGGAATGAGCGGACCGCCGCGGCTGGCGTAGAGATCGGCTCCGCCATTTTCCGACGGACGGACTTCAGTCACGCTCGCCAGCGTGCCGAGCCGCTCCAGCAGCGGCGCGGAGTGATGCCCAAAACGCAAGCGCAGGAGATATCCGCCGGGGATGGAAGCCTTAAGTTCAGCGGGCGTGCCGGAAGCGATGATCCGCCCATGATCGATGATGGCAAGCCGCTGACATAGGGTATCGGCCTCTTCCATGTTGTGCGTGGTCAGCAGAATCGTGCGGCCTTTCTGGTTGTATTCGCGGATGATCTCCCAGAGCAGCAGGCGGGTTTGCGGATCGAGGCCGACGCTCGGCTCATCGAGGAACAGAACCTGTGGGTCGTGCATCATGGCGCGCGCAATCGACATGCGCTGCATCATGCCACCGGAGAAACCGCGCACAAGTTGGTCGGCACGATCAGTCAGCTTGAAGCGGTCGAGCAATGTGTTGGCTCGGGTCGTGCGCTCATCGGAACTGAGGCCGAAGTAGGCTCCATGGAAAAGCAGAATTTCGCGTGCAGTAAGAGAGAAGTCAAGATTTGGACGCTGTGCCACCACGCCGATCAACCGCTTGGCAGCAGTCTGCTCTCGCCAAACGTCGTGCTGGCCAATCCATGCGGTGCCGCTGGTGGGACGAACCCGCGTGGTCAAAATGCCCACGGTGGTCGATTTTCCAGCGCCATTGGGACCGAGCAGGCCGAAGATTTCACCAGGCGCCACGTCGAGGTCGATGCCATCGAGCGCAGTAACCTGCGGCTTCTGGTCTTTGCTTTTCTTGCCGCCTCCGCCAGATTGCGTAAAAAAGCCAGTGCGCCCGCCAGCAGCGGCGGGCGCCGGTGTGTGGTAGACCTTGCGCAGATCGCGCGTGCGAATTGCGGAATCCATTTGGAGAAGTTCCTTCTGATCTGACTCAACAGCGCCCCACGCGCTCACTTCTTCTTCGGAAGTATACATAGGCCTGAATCGCGGCGGCAGTTCTTTGGTGCCGCTAACAGCGTGCGGAGTCGACCGCCTTGCGGGGCTGTCTTTTTAGCAATTTCCTTCTGATCTAGAGCCCCGCCAGCGATCCCAAAAACAGTAATCGTATTCCAAAATTCATAGCCAAACGCTCTACGGATACATATAATTGCGGAAGTCCTTATTTCAAGGCGACTTATCCTGAATGGGCGGACTCGACAGCGTGGCAGTGAAGTTGCTCCGGCTTAAGCGGCGGCGGAAGGCTGCCCCGGCCGTCACGTCCCTCGTCTCGCCCATGAAAAGTGAGCTCCAGACCCGATTCACCGTCATTCTGCTGCTCATCCTGACCGTTGCCGCGGCGGTCTTCGCGGGATACAACTACCGGCTGGAACACGAGTCGGCCATCCCCGACGATGGCGCGTGGTGGATGGAGCGCGGCGGGCAGATCGTCGCCGATCGCCTGGATCCGAACGGGGCAGCCGCACTGGCGGGCATCCGCAGCGGCGACATTGTGGTCAGCGTCAACGGCCGGACGATTAACAGCGCAGCGGCGTTGACCCGGCAGCTCTACTACTCGGGCGTCTACTCGAAGGCGACCTACTCGCTGATTCGGGGCTCGGTGCCGCTGGACGTGGTGGTAGTGCTGGTGCCAGCCGAGCGCTCCATGAACGATTGGCTGCGGCTGATCGCCCTGATTTATCTCGGAATCGGTCTCTACGTGCTTCTGCGGCGCTGGACGGCGGCCGGGTCTACGCACTTCTATATTTTCTGCCTCGTCTCGTTCATTTTTTATTCGCTGCACTACACCGGAAAATTCAACGCATTCGACTGGATTGTTCTGTGGAGTAACGAAGTTGCCTGGGTGCTGCAACCGGCATTGTTCCTGCATTTCGTGCTTGTCTTCCCGGAGCGGCGAACGTTCGTCAACCGGCACCGGTCAAGTCTGCCGCTGCTCTACCTGCCGGGGCTGGTGTTGCTGCTCGTGCAGATCGTGAGTTTCCAGTTCCTGAACGCAAGTGCCCGGCTGCTGTGGAACCTGAACCGGGTGCACTGGGGATACCTTGCAATCTACTTCGTCTCGGCAGCTGTGGTTCTGTGGCGCAATTACCGGCAGACGACCGCCCCCATTCTGCGGCAACAGCTGAAATGGATTACGCGCGGCACGGTCATGGCAATCGCGCCTTTCACGCTGTTTTATGTTCTGCCATACCTGGCAGGCGCCATGCCTTCGCTCGCCATGAAGGCGTCGGTGCTATCGCTCGGGCTGCTCCCACTCACGTTCGGCTACGCCATCGTGCGCTACCGGCTGATGGATGTGGATTTGATTTTCAAACGCGGCATGGCGTATACGCTGGCTGCGGCAGCGATTGTCGGTACGTACTTCGCGGGCGTGGCTGCGGTTGCGGAACTCGTGCACACGCGGGTACCCAGTTCCGGGCCCGTGGGACTAATGATCGCCATCGTGGTTACCGCGCTGCTGTTCGATCCGGTGCGGAAGTGGATCCAGGAGAAGCTGGACGTATTTTTCTATCGCACGCGCTACGACTATCGCCGCACGCTGATTGAGTTCGGGCGCGAATTGAGTTCGGAAACTGATCTGGACAAGATGCTTTCGTCGCTGGTAGACCGGCTGGGACGAACGCTGGTGTTGGATCGCATCGCAATTTTTCTGGGTAACAGCGACTCCACGCGCTTCGAGTTGTCGAAATCGTTCGGCTTGGGTGCGGTGGGCGGCGTGGATCTCGCTTTCCTTTCGAAGCCCCGTGTGGAAGACGCGGCGGGGCATATCTTCTT
>JBAVYO010000344.1:0-15947 GCA_049698855.1 Terriglobales bacterium | reverse complement strand
CGACAACACTGAATCTACGAAACATAGTCTCTCCTGGAAGACACACGTTTTTCCCTTCCATGTTTTGCGTTCGATTCCCAGTGGCGGTACTCATTGGAATTCGCGCTGCCTGTTGAAGGGGGGGCCTGGCAGCATTTAGAACACAGCTATTGTTCACCCGGACGGGTCGTGCCTCAATTAAGAACCAAAGAAGGCGTTGAATATACGCAATCTACGAAGCTCCACGCACAGCTTCGCCGGGGACGCGCAATCGTACGATACGGTCGAATGCCTGTCAAGATGCATATTCTTGCACGTAGTCTGCATTACGAATGCTTAGTACATGCGCTTCTGGTTGGCGCTCATTGTGGCAGGCTGGCGGCGAGCCGCTGGCCCTCAGCCCTTTCCCGCGCGGCATCTGTTGCCCGCCCCAACTGGCTGTAAGCATCCGCCATAGCCATGTGCGGGTCGGATTCCCGCGGCAAAATCGTAGCCGCCTTCTTCAGCTTCGGCAAGGCGGCTTCAGGATGTTTCGCGAGCACGAGCGCTCGGCCCCCAAGCAGCAGGGCCCCGTAGTTCTCGGGAGCCACTTTCAGCACTTTGTCGCACTCGAAAATCGCTTCCCGGGCGCGGTCTACCTTTATATAAGCGGTCGCAAGGAAGAGATGCGCCTGCTCCCACGTCGGCGCCAGGGCGACAACCTTCTCGAATTCCGGTACAGATGCCGCGAACTCACCTGTTTCGTATAGCGCCATCGCCAGTTGGAAATGATCTTTCATCGAATCCGGCCGCAACTCCACAGCCTTGCGCAATACCGGCACCGCCTTCTTGAAATCGTGCCGCAACATGTAGATCTGGCCTAGTTGCCGGTAGGCAATGAATTGCTCCGGTTCCTTCTGAATGACTTGCTCCAGCAAGGCAACGGCCTCGTCATAATGCAGAGCTTGCACCAGCAGCTGTACCCGATGCAGAGTGTTGCTGATTTCGACTCTGTCTTTTGGATCAACGCTCTTAGGATCAGTGCCCGTGGGGTTGGTACTGCTGCTTTTGCCTCCGGCGGGAGCGTTGTCCGCGAAGTATCCCAGCGAAGCCAGTTTAGCCTGCTGGTCCTCATCCAGAGACACGGTGGGTGCTTCCCTTGAATTGCTCGTCTTCTGCCGGAAGGCATCGAGCTGGCCTTCCAGCGTGTCGGCCACGGCTTTGGACGCAGGCGCGAGGTTACTTTTTGCTTGCGGATCGGTCCCCTGGTCGTATAGTTCACGCCGCGGCGCTTCGACGAACAGATACTTCCCCGTTCGCAGCGCCCGCAGCGGACTCCATCGAAATGAGGTATACGCGTAATCGGACTCCGCATACATTGGCCGGTCGGCTGGCATCGCCTTCACCATGTCCAGCAACGGTTTTCCTTGCACTTCCTCCGGAATCGCAATTCCCGCCGCTTGCAGGATTGTCGGCAGCACATCCACCAGACCAACGCGGCCATCCACTCGCTCTCCTGCCGAAAGTTCTCCCGGCAGTTTGAACAGGAGCGGAACATGGATAGTTTCGTCGTATAGAAAGATTCCGTGCGTGTCCTCCCCGTGGTCCCCTAGCGCTTCGCCATGATCGGACATGACCGCGATCACCGAGTTTTCGTAAACCCCGCGCGTGCGCAATTCACTCAGCAATTTCCCAACCGCCGAATCCGCATAGGCAATCTCGCCGTCATAGGGTGCGGACTTGTACCGGCTCTTGTACGGTTCCGGAGGATCGTACGGATCATGCGGATCATACAAATGCACCCAAATAAAAAAAGGACCGTGCGGGTGCTGCTTCAACCACGCCAGCGCGTGCGCCACGACCACATCCCCGCGGCGCTCGGCCGTGTGGTAACGATCTCCTCCCGGAGGCATTTGCGTGAAGCCCGCATCGTAGGTGTCAAAGCCTCGTTCAAAGCCGGGAACGCTGCGCGCTTTTGGATCGAGAACCAGCGCACCGACAAACGCCGCGGTGTGATATCCGTGGGCGCGCAGGAGTGCCGGCGCATACGGCAAAGTCTTCGCCAGCGGCACCCCGAAATTATTCACCTGATGAAACTGAGGATAGGTGCCGGTGAGAATGGTCGCGTGCGAGGGGGCGGTCAGTGGGACTTGCGAATATGCCCGTGTGAAAACCACTGACTGGCGGGCCAGCGAATCCAGGTTGGGTGTGAGTCCTCGTTCAGATCCCAGAAACCCCATGCGGTCGGCGCGCGTCGTATCGATTGTGATCAGTACAACGTTCGGCGGTACTGTGGAAGACGAAGCAGTTGAAGACGGAGTGGAGTGTGGCGGACTGGCGTGCGATGAAGTAGCGCTGGGCGGCGTAGCATGCTCGCTGGCCGAGCCTTGGCCTGAAGAGGCCTGGCCTGACGAACCTTGCTCCGGCGGAGCCCGCACCGATGACGTCAAAACTAATGAAGCCCTGTGCAGTGTTGCATGGTGGGCCGGCGACTTCGATCCAACCTTCGGTTCGCGTGCTCCAGCGCGAACCGGCACGTGCACCAGTAGACTCTTTCGGCCCACCAGGCTGTTGCCTTTCAGGCGATTCCATTTGCGGATCATGGCCTCGGAAACGCCAAAATTCTTTGCCACCGATTCCACCGTATCGCCCTTGCGAACTTTGTAGCGCGTAATCGCGTGTGCGTAGGTGGTCGTGTCACTCTCCTTGCTGGTGCTGGGAGCGATTGGAATGATCAGCCGCGTCTCTCGCGGCAGAACAAGAGTAAGCGCGTTTTCGTCGAGATCGTTTGCCTCGGCGATTGATTGCGGAGAGCTGTGATACGTGCGCGCGACTGAGGTGAGCGTCTCCCCTGCCTGCACCTTGTGATAGCGCCACCACACACGTTTGTCCACCGGAATCAAAGCGACGACGCTCTGAAACTGCTCTGCAGTTCCCGCGGGAAGATGCAACTCAAACCGTTGATCCTTTGGCGTGGTCAGCCGCAGCAGACTTGGATTCATATCCTGCAAGTCGGCGGCGGAACTGTCCACGCATTCGGCCACAAGCCGCAGGTCGATTGGATAGTCGATTTTCACCGTGTCATACGGAATGGGCTTGTCCTTTACCAACCCAGCCACGCCATACTGATCCGGATTCTTCGCCATGATGGTGACGGCCAGGATGATCGGAACGTAGTTGCGCGTTTCCTGGGGCAGCACGTTGCGCCGGTAAAGCTCCCAGAAATCCGCATATCCGGTGCGCTTCACCGCGGCCTGCACGGTTCCCGGACCGGAGTTATACGCGGCCATCGCCAGATACCAATCGCCGAACTCGTTATAGAGGTCCCTCAGATGGTGCGCCGCGGCGCGCGTGGCTTTCTCTGGATCCTGCCGGTCGTCCGTCCACCAACTGCGCTCCAGCCCATACGACGAGCCGCGGCCCGCCATGAATTGCCACATCCCACGCGCGCCCGCCCGCGAAACCGCCAGCGGATGAAACCCCGATTCCGCCTGCGCCAGGTAGATCAGGTCCTGCGGCACTCCTTCTTCCCGAAATGTCCGCCGGATCATCTCTTCATATCGTCCCGACCGTGCCAACGCCCGCTCGAACGTTCCCCGCCCGCGCGTCGAAAAATAATTGATGTAAGCGGCGACCTGATCGGTCATCATCAGCGGCAGATCGGAGTGCGTCGACTTGATCTCCGCCTCAGCCTTCGCTTTCACATTCTGATCGACGGGGGGTGTGACTTCGTTCGCCTCATCGATCGGGGCCGGTTCTGATTTCTGCTCCGAGAATCCGTCGCCAAGCTGCAGCGCTTCCAATTCCGTGCTGTTGGTTCCGTCGAGAATGCGGTTTAGCTCAGCTTGCAAGCGGTCGTCCGACTGAAGATCGAATCCACTCCCTAGCAGTAGGTTGAACGCCGCATCGAAATTCTGTTTGGCCGCGGCCAAATGCCCGGCGCGATAATTCTCCTGCCCTGCGAGATATTCTTTTTCCACCCGCGAGATTAGGTCGCCAACCGCATCGACGGCCAGAATTTTTGCGGCTTCGGTTTTCTGTTCGGGCTCCGGGGTTTTCGGCACAGCCTGCTGCTTGTCGGTATTGGGAGGCGCGCTCACGATCAGCACCGGGGCTTGCGCCTTTGCTGGCGGCATGAATGCGGATTGCCTTTGTGCCGTCTGGCAGCCCAGACTCATGCCCACAAGGGCGCACAGCAAAATCGCCGCACATCTTTGAGAAAAAAATATCATTGAGGAAAAGTTGTTATTGCTCCCCTGTCTCTCCGGCCCGTCTCGATGCCGAGCTAGGACCAAGTCACGCTACAGCACACTCCATTCATAACTCAGGGCACCCTTGTCATTCCGACCGAAGGGAGGAGGAATCCGCTCTTTTGATCCCAACGAAATCGCATAAACACAGGATAGCAGCCTCATCTATTGAATATGAGATGGTACTATCCCGAAAATCGTTGGGCAACGCTCCAGTAGACGTATGCACAAGACAGTGACTTTGGGAACCGGCTGAGGATGTTACCACGCCCCATGCTTCCCACGTCCCATTAATCGATCCCCCTGAATTTGACATCCCCCGTCGCCGCATCTTACAAATTTCAAGGACATCAAAGCTCATTATGAAAGCAATCCAGGTAAAGCAAACCGGCGGTCCGGAAGTCATGCAACTGGTCGACCTCCCTGTCCCGCAGCCGAAATCGAACGAAGCCGTCGTCAAGATTGCAGCCGCTGGCGTTAACTTCATCGACGTCTACAACCGCGAGGGCCGCTACAAACAGCAGGTCCCATTCGTTCTCGGCCAGGAAGCCGCCGGAACTGTTTCATCCATTGGCAGCGACGTGCGCGGCATTGCCGTTGGAGATCGCGTAGCTTACACCATGTCGCTCGGCAGCTATGCCGAATATGCCGCCGTGCCGGCCGACCGGCTCGTGAAGATTCCCGACGGCGTCAGCGACCGCGAAGCCGCAGCCGCCGTCCTGCAGGGAATGACGGCGCACTATCTTTCTCACGACACATACCCGTTGAAGAAAGGCGAGATTGCGCTGATCCACGCCGCCGCCGGCGGAGTGGGCCTGCTGCTCGTTCAGATGGCGCACAACATCGGCGCTCGCGTGATCGGCACGGTTTCAACCGAGGAGAAGGCGAAGCTAGCGCGTGCTGCCGGCGCCGACGACATCATTCTTTATACCCAAGCGGATTTTGAAACCGAGACCAAGCGCCTCATTGATGGCAAAGGCGTGGACGTTGTCTATGACTCGGTGGGCAAAACCACGTTTGACAAGGGGCTGAATCTGTTACGCCCGCGCGGCATGATGGCTCTTTATGGGGGATCGAGCGGCGCAGTCGCGCCCATCGATCCGCTGGTGCTGACGCAAAAAGGATCGATTTTTCTCACGCGCCCCTCGCTCGGCCACTACATCATCACTTCCGAGGACCTGCAGCGCCGCATGGGCGCGGTCTTCGCCATGATTCGCGAGGGCAAGCTCAAGTTGCGCATCGAGCACGTGTATCCGCTAGCCGAAGCGCAGCAAGCCCACCGCGATTTGGAAGGCCGAAAAACGACAGGCAAATTGCTGCTGATACCAAACTAAGCAATTTCGTTATTGAGCAACTTTGTCATTGATTGAGAGCTGTCCCCCTGAGCGAAGCGGATGCAAGCGAAGCGCAGCATCCGCGGAGTCGAAGGATCGCTACCGCGCCCGTGCCGCAAGGTTTACCTCTTTTTCCCGCGCGCGTAATTCCTCAAATACTCCGGAAACTCCCGCTGGCAGTGCTCATCCGCAATCGGCGCGCCCGCTTTCATCTCCAGCGGAATTACTCCCGCCCAAGTCGGAAACGGTAAATCCTCCTCATCGTCAATCGGCGGACCCACGCGCACCTTGGCAGAAAACTCTTCAATCAGAATTTTCAGCACCGAAGTTACTTTTAATTCTTTCTCCGTGGGCAGCCGCGCGTCGTCCCAACGACGCGGGATCACGTGCTCGCTCACCGCACGCAGCGCTGCAACTTTCTCCGCCGCGTCGGCGACCAGCGTCGCCGTTCCGAGAATGACCACCGACCGGTAATTCATCGAGTGATTGAAGACCGAGCGCGCCAGCACCAGTCCATCCAGCAGCGTTACCGTTATACAAACCGGCACGCCTTTTTCCAGATTGCGCAACATGCGGCTGGCAACCGATCCGTGAATGTAGAGCACATTGCCCTCGCGCCCGTACAACGTCGGGATCACATAGGGCTGTCCATCCACAACGAAACCGGCGTGGCAGATAAAAGCTTCGTCGAGAATCCGGTTGAGAGTTTCGCGGTCGTAAATGCCCCGATGCGGTTCGCGAACCACGCGAGTGCGCGGAGTTGGCATGGCCTTACCGGAACTAGCGTTGTTGGAAGTGGAGTCGCTGGACATGAAGCGGATAACCTCAGGCAGGCGCCAAGAATGGTGACGGAGAATTCTAGCAGGGGGAGGCCGGACTCTGAAGGTCAACTAGGCTGCCAGCGGCTGTCGAACGGTTTTTCTTCGGGTCCGATGCTTCCAATGTCTATCGTCACTGTCGTGTCGTCATCGTCGTTCTCCGAAGTATTGATTGCGAGCACAATGCACATGAGAACGAGGAGATCGGCATCATCGTTAAGGCTTACATCGTATCGATTGCCCTTCCCAATCACGATGCGATTCTTTGTGAAAGCTGCTATCTGGCAGTCAGATTGAAAAACGGAATATCTGAGTCCTTTGTGTCCGTAGATGCAGTAGCTTTCCGTGCCGCCTTCGCACATGAATACACGCTTCCATCTTTTTTGACAGTAAAAGTGAAAGATTCGGCCGTCCCGCAGCACAAAGTCATACTTGTTTCGGAAAAAGGAGAAGCGGCCCAGCAGGGTGGCAACGTCACGCTCATCCGATGATTGAAGCGTCAGTCTGGGAGGCCAAGAGAAGAACGCCTTTTGGGCATAGTAGAAAGATCCAGGCGTTTCAATTTCGTACTTTGATCTGAAGCTCAAGCGGCTTTCTTGTATTGTGATTTCCAAATTCGCGCTCGAATCATCGCCTTTTATTAGAAAGGGTGTGGCTAACAAGAAATTCTATACTTAACGACTAGCGTCGGCGCCTCGGTGTCGCGTGTTTCGGTTCTTCCTCAATCACCGCAAACTGAATCTTCTTCTCCACCGGATCGATCCTGTCGACCAGCACGTGCACCCGATCTCCCATGCTGTAGGTCTTGCGCGAGCGCTGGCCAATGATTTCGCGCGCGCCCTCGTGATACATATAACGGTCGTCGGCCAGCGTATTCAGCGGCACCAGGCCTTCTACAAAAAGATCTGTGAGTTCGACGAAGAATCCGAACTTCGTCACGCTGATAATGAGACCGTCGAAATCCTCGCCAATGCGCCGCTCCATGAATTTCACTTTCTTCCATTCCATCAGCTCGCGCTCCGCATCATCGGCGCGGCGTTCGGAATGGCTGGATTCCTCGGCGATGGCGTGCAACTCGTCGATAGAAATCGGGCCGCCCAGCGGTTCCAGCGATTTTTGATGTGAGTCGTGATCGCGTCGCTTGGACCAAGGCGAAGGCGCTCCCTCATGGGCTGAAGCCCGGTCTTTCTCCGAGCGCCTATCGGCACGACTTAAGTCGTGCCCTTCCCGGATTTCCGCGTCCGAACTCTTCCTCGACGTGCCGACTGGAATCTTCCCGTCCACACGCTCAGCCGATTCCCGCAGCACTTCCTTCAATATGCGATGCACAATCAAGTCCGGATAGCGGCGGATCGGCGAAGTGAAATGCGTATACGTAGTAGCCGCCAGCGCAAAGTGCCCGGCATTCTCTTCGCTATAGCGCGCCTGCTTCAGCGAGCGCAGCATCAAGAAACTAAGAATCCGCTCTTCCGGCTTGCCCGCAATCTTCGCGGCGAGCTTCTGATACATGCGCGGCGTGATGTGCACTTCCTTTGGAACCTCAAGCTCGCGCACGCGTTTTCCGGTGCCGTGCGCTGCGCGGCGATCGGTCTTCATCTGCATGCGTTCGATAGGCAGCGCACCCACTCCCAGCGAATACCCAAACGTCGCCGCGATCACTTCAAAGTCGTAAACGCGCTTGGCGTCCGGCTTTTCGTGAATGCGGTAGAGCGACCCGATGCGCTTGTTCTCCAGATAATGGGCAACGCACTCATTCGCCGAGAGCATGAATTCCTCAATCAGACGGTGCGCGATATTGCGCTCGGAGCGCGTGATGCTCTTCATCATGCCGAATTCGTCAAACTCAATCACCGGCTCCGGCAGATCGAAATCAATCGAACCGCGTCGTTCGCGCTTGCGGTTCAAAATCAGCGCCAGATCGCGCATGCGCTCAAAGTGCTCAGCCTGACCCGCATAGCGCGTTCGCGCTTCGGCGTCGCCTTCGAGCACGGCATTCACCGCCGTGTAAGTCATCCGTTCCGCGGAGCGGATCACGCCTTCGTTGATTTCATACCCAACAATTTCGCCGCGATGGTCAATCTCCATCGTGCACGAAAGCACCAGCCGATCAAGCTGCGGGCGCAGGCTGCAAAGGTCCGTCGATAGTTCAAGCGGCAGCATCGGCACGGCGCGGTCGGGGAAGTAGACGCTTGTCCCGCGCAGGCGCGCTTCTTCGTCAATGGGCGAACCCGGCGTGACATAGTGCGCGACGTCGGCAATGTGAACCTGCAATTCGTAGTTGCCGTTTTCCAGTTGGCGCACGTGAACGGCATCGTCGAAGTCGCGAGCCGTTTCGCCGTCAATGGTGACGATTGGCAGCTCCCGGTAATCGCGCCGATGCTCGAGTTCCCGCGCCGGGGTGGCGTTCTCATCCTTATTAGCGGCGTTATTAGCCGCGTCGTCGGCGGCAAGCGCCTGCGCTTCTTCAATGGCTGCCGCAGGAAAGCGGTGCGGCAGGTGAAATTTGCGAATCATGATTTCGACGTCCACGCCGAAATCGTTCTCTTCGCCCAAGATTTCAACGACCCGGCCACGAGGATTCTGCGTAGCGCTCGGCCAGTCCGTGATCTCTACGTCGACCACCACGCCTTCCAAATCCTGCCAGCCGGTATGGCGCGCAGCCAGGTCGCCGATGACGCGGTCGAGGGATTCGCTGTGTTTACCGTGTAGCGCCGGCGTCCCGCCGGCTTTAGGGACCGTCGCTGAGCGTGCTGAAGTATCTTGCCCTCGCTGGAGGGGGCGGGTCGCCCCCGCAACCGCCGCCGAGGGCGGCGGCGCTACCTCCGATTGCTTCTCGCCGACGGGAATCTCCATCCCCGGCGGAATCACGATCTCGTTCGTGACTTTTCCGTCGATCGGCTTCACGTAATTGTGCCGGCGGTCGTAGTGGAAGATGCCGACCACGGTGGGATGCGCCCGCGCAACCGAGCGCAGTATGCGGCCCTCGGCGCGTCCGTCAGTGCGAAACGCGGAGATTTCGACCAGCACGCGATCCCCGTGCATTGACGATCCCGTTGCATGCGGAGGAATGAAGACATCCCCCTCCAGCCGCGCTTTTATGCTCGGGTCGAGCGTCGCGGCGTCGGGAATCACGAACCCGAAGCCGTCGCGATGCATACTCAGCCGTCCAACCAGCGTGTTGCGTCCCGCCTTTGCCTGCGGAACCGAGTAGCGGCCCTGGTCGATCTCAAGCAACTGTCCCTTTTTGACGAGCGCGTACAGCCGGTCGGCGAGCGCGCGGCGCTCGTCCCCCTTTGCTCCCAGCTCGCGCACCAACTGCTTGTAAGTGGCCGTCTTCTTCGGCTGGCGTTCGACGTGGCGAAGGATGATGGAATCGGAAAGCGAAGAGCTCATTTGGTAATTTTGTAATCGGGTAATTTGGCCATTGAAAATCTTCTTGTGCCGCCGTCATCGACCGGGCTTAAAGCGCCAAGGTTTAAATTGCAAAATTACCCGATTACCAAATTACAAAATCTCTATTTCAGATATTTCTCTTGCAGCATCCGCCGATGATGCAACTCGTGGCCCGCAACAATATACGCCAACGCGCGCACGGTCACCTCATTATTATTGGCGACGCCGCGGCGGCTCCAGCCCGCTTCGTCCAGATTGCGGAACAACGAGAGCGTCGCGCGCCGCACCGCGATGAAGTCTTCGATCAAGTCGGACAGCGGCTGCCGCGCGAACGGCGCGTTCGCCACAAAGGCGTTCTCGTCGAAGCCAGCCAGCGGCGTGGCATCGCCGCGCCCGATGCGCAATGCGCGGTACGACATAATCCGCTCGCAGTCGCAGATGTGACCAACCACTTCCTTCACCGTCCACTTGCCCGGAGCGTAACGGATGTCTCCGTCAGATTCGCTCCGCCCAGAAAGCAGTAACAGCATCTGACGCCGCTGTTCGTCGAGTGTGGCAAGAATGTCATTGCCTTGAACTCCAGCAATATAGTTCTGGTAGAAAGAGGCATATTCACCGGCTTCAGGCCGGCCGATGGTTGCAAGCGTAGTCATAAATCCCTCTGATGATCTCGAGTCCTGATGGAACGAGACCGGATAGAAACTAAAAAGAAAATGTTAACCCCGACTCCCCATATTATCGCGCTTGCACGAAGCGCATGGGAAGGAAGGGGGTGGCAGGAAGAAATGGCCAGTAACAAGGAATCGATTACACAATCGCCGCCAGCCCAGCCAGAAAGGTAGTCGAACGGGGAACCACGAAAGTCCCTATAAATAGCGGGATTTCCACAGTATGGTAACGTCACCGGGGAGTAGAATCAATTTGGCCACCGAAATGCGGCGGTGTAAGCGAAACCCCTTATTCAGAAAGGATTTCAAGCACAATGTGGAAGCCCACGAATCAACCTGCCACACCTGGAAGGCCGGCTGAACCAGAACGTCCCAACGCGACAATTCCCTCGGCGCCTGTTGTAAGCGAACCGTCTTCAAGTTCTGCTGCGCCACGTCCGGCGGTCGCGACCACCGGTTCCGACCAGGCGACGATTGGCAAGTCATTGGTCATCAAGGGCGAAGTAACCGGCTCGGAGTCTCTGTACATCGATGGCAGGGTCGAAGGCTCGATTAACCTGTCGGGAAATCGCGTGACCGTTGGCCGCAACGGCGTGGTGGCGGCGAATATTAACGCGCGTGAAATCGTCGTGCTGGGCAAGGTTCGCGGGAATCTGACCGCCAGCGATCGCGTCGATATCCGCAGCGATGGCTCGCTGACCGGCGACGTTGTAGCCGCGCGCATCTCGATAGAAGATGGCGCGTTCTTCAAGGGCGGAATCGACATCCGCAAAGCCGGATCGAAGGCCGACGAAGCAAAGGCCGCAGCATCAGCCCCAGCCGAGGCAATCGCCGCCAGAGCGTAGAAGCGCTGTTCGCTGATCGTCGTTCGCTGTTGGCTGTTCGCGCGTTGCTTGCAAGAAACTTCAAAGAGCGGGCCTCCGTTTGGGGCCCGTTTGTTTTGTCCACCTATAGGTGGATATGTATCTTTCGTCTGTACACGTATAGGTGCACATGCGGGAGCACACATGCTCTGCATGCTTGAAAAGTAGCGCAGAGTTCCAGAGCGAATAGCGAGAGCCGAACGCCCAACACCGAAAGCCCATTCTCACGGCTCTTTCCCAGTCTCCATCGTCTCCGATGCCTGTCCTTCTGCCACCAGCGGGAACGATGTGGATCGCTTTCTAAGGAGCTCACCCGGCAACTGCGAGCGCAACAACCATAATCCCGCCGCGACCGCCGCAGCCCAGGTTAACGATCCCAGAGCCAGCGCTGCCAGATCGGCGCGCCGATTGCCGGTCACCAAAAACACCCTCGCAACCTGATAACTCAATCCCCCGGAAACCGCCCCAATGAGCGCCGCTTTGCCCAGTTCCTTCCAGTTCATTCCTCTCAGCGGCACCATGCCGCGAATGTGCAGCAGTAGCGCAATGGCCACCGCGTTCGCCGCGATCCCAATATCCGATGCGATCGCCAGCCCCGTCACCGACAGCTGATGAAAGAGGAATCGGTACATCGGCAGCGAAGCGAGCGTGATCAGCGTGCTCGCCACCATCGGGGTAAGCGTGTTGCCAGAAGCGTAGAAAGCTCGCGCATACAGCGCCTGGCTCGACCACAATGCCAGCGACAGCGAGAACCACAGAAAGTAGAGCGCGGTCGATTGCGAGTCGGCAAACGTAAAGCTACCCCTGCGATAGACGAGATCGACCAGCGGCACCGCGACAGCCACCATCCATCCCGTGCTCAGCAACGACGCAGCCGTGATGCGATAGACCGAGGCATTCACCGTCACAGCGAATTCATCGTACTTTTTCTCGCCAAACAGCCGCGAAAAGAAAGGAAGCGATGCTTGTCCTGTGGCTTGTCCCAGAATCGCAATCGGAACCGCAAACAGCCGTTTGGCGAAGTTTAGCCGCGCGATGTCTCCAACCCCGCTTGACGCGAAATAGCGCAGGATCCAGTCATCCACCGTGACCAGCGACACTCCGATCATCAAAGGAATTGAAAGCCGTATCCATTCCCGAAAGGCGGGATTCTTGATATCGAACGATGGTCGGTATCCTGTACCGATTTTCGCCGCGCCAATTGCATTCACCAAGAATGGCCCGATAACGCTGCCCGCGAGCGCTCCGTATGCGAGAGACGCAATGCCGAACCGATGCCCGCCCACAACTCCGCCTAGAATAATGAAGACGTTATAAATGAGCGGCCCGAATGCCGGAAACAGAAACAGCCTGTGCGATAGCAGAACGGCGGAAACGACTCCTCCCACATAAAAGAAGATCTGCGCCGGCAGCAAAATTCGCGTCAGGTGTACGCATAGATCCATTTGCTGCGGATTAAAGCCGTGAAACATCCAGCCAGCGAATTGCCGCGTGAAAATTTCTGCAATGAGCGTGCCGACGACGAGCACCGTGGTCATCACCGTGATGACAATCGAGAACGTCTTCTGCGCCTCGCGCTCGCGTTTATCGGCTAGAAATCTCGTATAGATGGAAATGAATGTAATGGATGCCGTTCCGCCCGCCACGATGTAATTCAGCCAATCGGGCAGGGTGAACGCGGCGACGTAGGCGTCGGTTTGCAGCCCCGCGCCGAACGCATAGGCGATGTAGGCCTCGCGGACGTACCCGATCACACGCGAGAGCGCGGTGGTCGAGATCAGCAGCAAGGTCGCCGAAAAAGCCGTGTGCTGATGAGACGGACGAAAAAAGCGCAGCAGCCGCATCTCTGGCAGATTAACGCATCGGGCGAACGCCGCGGGCGCGGATCGCTTCTGACGAATCGCCTATGACAATTGACAACGACAATCGGCAACTCTTCTCACGCTCGCAGAAAAACTGATTCGCCCCGGTAAACAGGGGGCCGGCATGGGGAGGATATGCTGTCGTATCTTGTTGAAAGAAAATTAGATAGCTGTTGATCCGCGCTTTACCCGCCGTGCATTGCCATCCCCAGCCCCCGCGCATGTACTGGCCCCAGTCGGAGGCACTCATGCCAATCACGACAGCAATCGGAGAGGCAAACTCAATGGTGGATTTTGCGGAACAAATCAATCCCTCCACTTTGTCGGAAATTCGACAGTCGGAAATTCGATGGTCAAAAATTCAACGCCTCGGGTTTCGCCAGGCCGCGCGGGTGCATCGAAGCTTGTTGGCGTCCGTTGAGGCGCGCGCCCTCGTCTGGATGGCCAAGCGCATTCCGAGTTGGGTGAATTCCGACCATCTGACCGCGCTCGGTTTCGTGGCACAGATCGCCACTGGCATCTGCTATGCGTTCGCTGCTCGCGACCGGCGCATGTTGCTGGCCGCCATCGTTTGTCTGGCTGTCAATTGGTTTGGAGATTCGCTCGACGGCACCCTGGCCCGCGTGCGCCAGCATCAGCGTCCGCGCTACGGATTTTATGTGGATCACATGGTCGACTCCTTTGGAGCGGTAGCCATGATGGGAGGTCTGGCGTTGTCGGGATACATGCATCCCGCGATTGCTATTGCGCTGCTGGTTGCGTTTCTGTTGCTTTCCATTCAGTCGTATCTGGCCACTTACACTCTGGGAGAGTTTCAACTATCATTCTGGAGATTTGGTCCGACCGAGTTACGAGTTCTGCTGGCAATCGGAAATCTGGCGCTATTCCGCTGGGCATGCGTAATTCATGGCCGCTATCGTCTGTTTGATCTTGGCGGAGTGATCGGGCTAGCTGGAATGTCTTTAATGTTAGTCTTCATCAGTCTGACAAATACGGTCCGCCTGTATGGCGAGGAAAGAATTGGATGAGCTCTAGGTTCCCGGTTCTCGCAAAACACAAGAATTTGGAGGGTTTGGTGCGCTGGTTGAAATTTAACTTCGTGGGTGCCGTGGGAGTGTTGGTGCAGCTTATCGCGTTAACATCCTATCGCTCGCTATTTCATTTCGATTATCTGGTCGCGACGGCTCTGGCAGTGGAAACGGCAGTCATTCACAATTTCCTATGGCACGAACGGTTCACTTGGCGCGACCGTCCGTCGGCACATCTGACACAGTCGCTGGCCAGGTTCATCAAGTTCAACGCGACTAATGGAGCGGTTTCCATCCTCGGCAATCTTCTGATCATGCGTGCGCTGGTTGGGCAAATGCAGATGAACTATATCGCGGCCAATTTGATTGCCGTGGGTGTGTGTTCGATCGCGAACTTCATGTTGAGCGACTGGCTCGTGTTTCCGCAATTGGAGACAGGACCGAATTCCGAGCCGCCAGCCGATTCGTCGCCAACTACTTAGAGCGTGTTTCATGAGTCGGTTTTGGATAGGGCACGACTCCAGCCGTGCCGTAAGCTGTGGGAGTATCTGCGATCTAAGTGTGGCGCGGATCTGCCCTGAGCGGCAGTCGAAGGGGCGCTCGCCCGCGAAAGCTCCAGTTCTGCAGGCCGTCCCCTCGTTTTTGCAGGTTTTCTCCCTGCCTCCTTGATCAAGTCAGCGTCATGCCTTCCTCTGGGGTACCGCCTTTCGGGGACTTACGCCGCGCGGGATTCCAGGCTATAATTTGTACAGTAAATATGCGCTCGATCGGCTCCATATCGCGCTTCCGGATTTGCTGGATTCAAGGGCTTGCCTGCCCTCGCCGCTACCTGTCTGTGCTTCCCTCGCATGTTCGCGCCAACCTCTTCGGCGACTAGTTTCACCTTCCGCTCTTCAGCAACCCTGTCCATCTCCAGATCCTGAGCCTATAGTTTTAGCGTTTATGCCCAAATTCCGCGCGAATTCTAAATCGCCAAGACCCTGGTTTGGACTACTAAGAACTGAGAACTGAGAACCGAGAACTTAATCCGGAGGATTCCATGACCACCAAAACTCTTATCGGCCCCAAGATCACAACCACGATCCCGGGTCCCAATGCCCAGCGCATTCTTGCCGGCGACGAAAAATATATTTCCCCTTCTTACACGCGTTCCTATCCGATGGTGGCCAAGCGCGGCCGCGGTGTCGTTGTTGAAGACGTTGACGGCAACGAATTCTTCGATTTTTCCGCTGGCATCGCCGTGACTTCGACCGGCCATTGTCATCCCACGGTAGTCGCTGCCATTCAGAAGCAGGCCGCCGAACTGATCCACATGTCGGGCACCGACTTCTATTACGAGGGCATGGTCACGCTGGCCGAACGGCTTTCGAAGATCGCTCCCATGCCGGGGCCGCATCGCGTCTATTACGGCAACTCCGGCGCCGAGGCCGTCGAGTGCGCGCTGAAGCTGGCGCGCTATCACACTAAGCGCCAGCAGGTGATCGCATTCTTGGGAGCGTTTCACGGACGCACCATGGGCGCACTTTCGCTGACCGCGTCGAAGCCGCAGCAGAAGCGCCGCTTCGCTCCGCTGGTCCCCGGCGTGACCCACGTCCGCTATCCGGATATCTATCGCGGATGCGTCGGCGGCTCGCAGGATGCGGAGCCGTTCGCACTCGGCTGCGCCCGCTACATCGAAGAGAAACTTTTCAAAACCGTTCTCGCACCCGAGGAAGTGGCCGCGATTTTTGTCGAGCCCATCCAGGGCGAAGGCGGATACGTCGTCGCTCCCAC
>JBAVYO010000343.1:0-7315 GCA_049698855.1 Terriglobales bacterium | reverse complement strand
CCCTATTCCACACCCGCCAACTGGGCCGCCAGTCCGACGATGTCAGCTCCCAGATCTTTTCCATCCGTGCCTTTGTTCTTGTATGGACTGCTCGGCAGCAGTTCGTAGTTTCCTCCGTTTCCTGCGTTGAAGTTTACGAAATCAACAGCTTCAGGAGAGCTGGGGAAGAGATTGTCCCTTGGCCACGAGGATGGGGGGTATACAGATGGGCTTGCGATCAAGCCATTGTTCTGGAACGTGTAAGTTGAAAAGCATTTTGAAATGCTTGTGACGGGCACGTCCTTCTCGGCACAACTCGCTCCATTCTGACCACCAAAGGAATCCCAAATCGGATGATCAGCGACCACCGCCAGGTTGTTGGTAAACACGAATCCATACATCGGAGGGTTCTTATCCAGATTCGCCATGTTCATGAGATGGCCGCTTGGATCGGGGAATACCGTGACGTGATTGATCGTGATGGTGTTGATGGGATTCTTAGGCCAGCCGTTGAGGATCTCAAACCCGCTGCCTCCGCCAATGTACTCCGTGCTGATGTCATCCATCACAACGTCGTGAATACTGAAGCGGGTGCCGAGCAGAGCCGGTGCTCCTACCTTCAGGTTGGGACGAATCTGGGTCGCGATCTGGATGCCCGCTGCTTCATGCGAAATCTGGTTGTAGCGGATGGTCACATCCGTAACTTGGCAAAGCGGGCAAACGTTGCCCTTCTTGTTGTGTTGATTTACCGGTGTCAGCAGGATGGCGTATCCATGCTGAGTAAATCCGCCCCAAACGTTTTCCATCAAGTTGGCTTGCAAAAGAACTCGAACGGCGTTCTTGAGTTCAAAGTGGTTCTTGACAATGAAGGGATCGCCGGTCGGTCCTCCGACGAAGTTGGGGTTTCCCGGCATCCACTGCCAGGGCTTCCAGAAATGGTTGAACTGGATCGTGATGTCAGTCGGCGTCTTGGTTGCGGGGCCGCCGCCAAACATTACTTCTTCGCCGGAGGCTTCAAGGAAGTTGTCTTGGATCAGGTAGGGACCGTCCTGCGAGTCGCTGACACCACCGGAGATAACGTGCGCATCGGTGCAAGCTCCAAGAGTGGTGCAATGGAAATCGTTGAAATAGGAATCGATCACCGCGATGTTCGTGCCGCCGCTGGCTTCGAATGCATTATAGGTTTCGTCCTGTGGCTCTCCGTGAAACCAGCAGCGATCCACAAAAATGTGGTCGCCCGTGCCCTGAAGCATCATCAGTCTTGCAGGTGCGGGGGTGGAATTCACGCGGGTAACTTCCAGGCCGACGAAGCGGTAAAAATTAGCCCGGGTGGCAAGCTGGAAAGGGCCATCGGCCTTTCCGGTCATCACAACCTTCGCCAGTACATTCTGAGGATTTGAGCAGCTGTAGGCGGGGCGGCCCACAAGGGACGCCACTCCCGCATAACAAGGAGTAAGGCGCTGTCCTTCGGCGGGCAGCGCGCTATCGGGAGCGCTGGTGCGGATAATGATCCAGTGATCCGCGTTGCAATTCTTGGCGGGCACGATGAATGAGCCGCTGAAAGTTGCTCCCGCCTGAAGCTGAATGGTCTGTCCGCATAGTGCCTGGTTCAGAGCCAATTGCAAGTCGTCACCGGCATTGACATGGATAATGGAACCGGGCGCTGGCGTGTCTGCCATCGCAGTGGTGATTGTGACTAGAGGAAGCTGCGCGGGACCGTCATAGCCACCCGCTGGGCTGATGGTCATGCTCAAGCTGGCGGCGGCTGTGTTGTTGTTTGCGTCGGTCACAGTGGCCGAGAAGGGAAAAGTGCCTGTTGCGGTGGGCGCACCTTCCAGTTCTCCACTCGCGCTCAACGTGACGCCCCCCGGAAGCGTGCCGGAAGAAACGCTCCAGGTATAGGGCTGTGTGCCGCCGGTAGCCGCAAGTGTATCGCTATAGGTGTTCCCCGACTGTCCCGTAGGCAGACTGCTGGTTGTGATCTGTAGAGGGTTGCTTTGCGCGGGGCTAACCGTGATCGCGGCCTGCGCGCTCTCGGCAGAGCTGACTTTGCTGGTCGCCGTGACTGTGACGCTTGCCGGCGACTGCACTGCCGGAGCGGTGTAGAGGCCATTCTTATCGATTGAGCCCGAGGAAGCGCTCCACGTGACGCCGGAATTCGAAGTGCCGGTTACGGTTGCGGTGAACTGCTGTTTTCCGCCGGAATTCACCGTTGCGCTGGATGGGGAAACGCTGATGGAGAACCCGTTTTGCACCGAGCGGGCGATATCGACGGTGAATGCCGCGCTTCCGTATTTCTCGGCGGCGTCGGTAACGAGAATCTCGAAGTTATAAGATCCGATGGTCGACGGAATGCCAGTCAACGAACCCGTGTTTTGGTTCAGAGTAACTCCGGGAGGCAGTGAGCCGGAGGCAATAGAAAACAGATAAGGGGATGCGCCTCCCCCGACTGCGAACACTGCGTTATAGGACTTGTTTACGTTGCCAGCGGGAAGAGAGCCAAAGATTGCCAGGGTATTACCGATATGGGAACCGGTAGCTTTTGCGCTTGTGGCGCATGAGGAGGTGATCAGTGCAAGCACGGCCAGAAGCATCAAAGCGCTCGCGCGCTGAATTAACTGGTTGAGTGGGGTTGCACAACGGTTGCGAACAGGGGACGTGCAATGCATTAGAGAAGCCTCGACCGACGGAATGGGGGACTTGTCGAGCTAGTCCACAGCACACACCTTATCGGGGATTGCAACTACTGCATAGATTCCAGAAGTTCATCCATGCGACACGCCAGTACTTGGTCGCAAACATGTACCGCTGGGTGCCAGGATTCGGGTTGAAATCCGCGCGGGAAAGGCAATTTCAGGGGACAGGTTAGCTCGTTCGGGTGCATTTTCATGCCATTTCTGCGTGAAAACGCGCAATAGGCGGCATCAAAAAGGCTTCGTGTAATCGAAAAAGTAACTAGTCGGAGTTACGAGAGATGTTGTCCGAGCAGTGCGGACCGCAGGCGGTCATAGGCACGATTACCAAAAATCCGCTGGATGCCCCGGCGAGTGCGATATTGAAGCCTCTTTTTCCACAGGCCCGCGCCTCGGCAGATTGTGGAAAACTCGGCGATTGGGAGATCCCGCATTATTGCGATACGCCCTAGTTCATACGCGCCCGTGGCAGACGAGTTGGCATGGAAGTCGCTGTTTGCGACGGTCTTAAATCCGGCGCGCCGAGCCGTGTCCAGGGCTCGTTGGTCGTAGCGTCCTCCGGGGCAGGAGAAGTGTTCGATCGCGTGTCCGAGGAGCTGCTCGATTTTGTTTTTTGCGTCGACGATCTCGCGCTTCAGCTCCGGCTCAGAAATATCGGAAAGGTAGGCGTGGGTCATCGAATGGCAGCCAATTTCGAATCCCTCGGAATCGAGGTGGCGAAGCTGTTCCGCGGCGAGATAGCCGGGCGTTCCGAGGAATCCCGCGGTCACATAGAAGGTGGCATGAAAATCAAACCCGCGAAGTACGGGAGCGGCGGCGATCAGGTCGGTTTCGCAGCCATCGTCGAAAGTAATGCAGACACTCGGCTGCGCGGAATTCTGCCGCGCGGAAAAATCCAGAGCCTCGCTCACGCATAGACCGCGCCAGCCTTGGTCTTTCAGCCACGACATCTGGCTGCGAAAAGTTTCGAGCGACAGGATATAGCGCACATAGCCGGGCTCTGACTGGCAGAGTTTTCGCCCCGGCAGCTCGAGTTCGTGGTACATCAGGAAAACGCAATCTCTGGGCGGTATTGATCCGTTGCGTGTCGTCGAGTCTTTGGCCGGGATTGAATCTTGGCTGGTCATTGCGGTTAGAAGATCCTTCGCAACTGCGCCTTCACCGTTTCCGGAACGCGGATGCCGATGCGATCCATCGCTTGCTTGGACTGCTTCAGAAATTGCCGCACGCGGAACGACGCGGCATGCGCTTTGCCGAACTCCGCGAGTAGTTGCGCGTCGACCATGCCAGAAGAGGGAAGCGTCACATCTCCTTTGACTCCTGTGAATGCGCCTTGGGCCAATGCCTGCAGAATGCCGTCGCGCGTTAACGCAGAATCGACGTGAACAAAGAGCCCGCGGAACTGCGTTTTCCAGTGCAGGTCCTGACCGTAGAAGGAGAGCATTTCCGGTTTGCGCTGGCGCAAATCATGGAGCAACGCGAAGGTTTCCGGCCGCGGGCCGTAGCGCCCATCGTATTTTGAATTCCAGGTCTCGATGCCTAGTGGCAGGGTTTCGAATTTGCGGATCCAATCGAAGAAATCGTCCTTGGGATGCGCGATTACAGAGGGAGACCCTTGCTCCTCAATGTGGCGAATGACGGTTTCCGGATCCTGGCTGTCGACGCGCTTGGTTGCGCCGTAGCCGAGGATGTGCATCCGCCGCTCGCACTCGTATTCCATACCGTCGACAAAGAGAAACCGGTCATCGGAGAGCGCCTGACATTCGTCGACATATTGGCGGAGCTTGTCGGGATCGAACGCTTCGGCGTGATCGGTCATGCAGACGAAAGCGCAGCCGTCATCCTGGTAGATGCGGCGCAGCTCGGCGAGCGTGAATTCGCCGTCCGAGTAGGTGCTGTGAACGTGCAGCGCGCCTTTTAGCATGTAAGTCTCATTTATCATCCCATGATGACCGAAGATTCATTTAGCATCAACATCTCTCTTCGCCACAGAGATCCTTCCTATAGCCCCGAGAGCATATCGAAGGCCCTGTCTTTAAAGCCCTTGGCGGCCTATTCGGTGGGCTGCAAACAACTCGGTAAGGTGCGATCAAAATGGAGTTCTTACTATGCCCATCTGCAAAACGGTGATTATGATTCCGAGTTTGAAGGTGCATTGAAAAGGGTTGTCTCCTTTCTCAAGAAGAACAATGATTTCTGGACTGATTTTATAGTGGGGGATGGAAGCGTGACACTGATTCTGAACCACACGATAAACCCAGAATGGAAAAATGGAGACAAGTGTTTCGAGCTGTCTCTAACGCCGACTTTCTTAAGCGACCTGTCCGCTCGCGGTATAGGCCTTAGAGTGCAGGGATGGCAAGGTCCCACCCAAAAAAGGAAATCCGCCCCGCCGGCTAAGGGAACAAGGATCGGATGACCTTTACCGAGCCCGTTGCTGTCCACATTTTTATTAATCGCGCCCGGCATTATTGTTTCCCGCGTTGCACAATGCGGCGGGCGAAATTCAGCCAATCGCCGGCTTCTGGAAGCGGATCGTCCCAACGGAATAGATCGTGAAACGTCCCCGGCACCGGCGTTAGCAACGAGGCCAGCGTTGCGAGGCGTCCAGGATAGGTTCCGGGATAGCCTTGCGGCGGGCCCTTCCATACTTCAATCAGATGGCGGAAGTCGCCAAGAAACCAGCGGCAGCGCACGCCGCTTCGATATCCGTGCTGCTGCGAAAGGTCGCCATGCTCGGCCATCTCAGCCAGCAGGGCTGGGAAATCGACACCGGCATAGCAGGCCAGGGGCAGGGAATTCCAGAAGCGCCCATTGACCTCCATGAAGACGGGCGCGTGGCCCGCCTGCCAGCGGAATTCCACCATAGCGACTCCATGCCAGCGCAACGCTTCGAGAATTGCGAGACTGGCGCGGCGAATCTCTGGCTCCGGTTCGCGGCTCTCGCGCACGGCGCTGCCCGAGCCGGTGGGATACACATCCCGAATGCGGCGGTGTGCGAATTCGGCGCGGAGTTCTCCATTATGCATCAGGGCAAAATAGCCGGTTCCTTCGCCCTCGACGTATTGCTGGACGAGAACGCCGGATGAACGGCGGCTGACATCGGCATAAGCCGATTCGAATTCGGAGGGCGTGCTGGCGTAACGAGGGCGTCCGCCGGTGCGTACATTGCCTTGCCGGCCTAGCTCTTCAGAGGCACGAGGCTTGAGTACGACCGGATATTCGAGTGAGCTAGCTGCGCGTTCGGCGTCTTCGCGGTTTTCGATCAGCGTGGTGCGAGGAACAGCGATGCCCAGCGACTGGGCGAGTTCGGTAGTCTGCTGCTTGTCGAAGGCGCGAAGAACCTGCTCGTGGGACGGGAGCACCATGAGTCCACCGGCGGCGAAAATACGCTCGCGATGGAGAGACAGCGCAAGGGTGGTCGCTTCGGTCATTGGCATGACGAGGGTGGGTTGAGTTAAGTGGAGCGCGGACGATCCGGTTGTGCTCGATCCGGCGACCATCGCTGCTATGTGGCTGACGAAGGCTTCAGCGTGTTTTTGTGGCGAGGGATATTGAAACGACTGATGAGCGAAGCGCGACCATCCAGCTTTGTTCCAGGACGTGGAATCGCCTGCGAAAACAGTGTGTCTGGCGGCGGCCAGAGAGCGAACTGCCGCGACCGCCTGATTCTGGTTGCCATCGAGGACAAGAACTCTCATAGCCTGACGGGATCGATGCCGCGTGCGTGGACCCCGGTGGAGCTTCCAGACATCATGTGACGCAGGACGGCGGCAAACTGTTTCACCACCTGCGACCAGTCATACTGCACGGCCAGACGAACAGCGGCCTGCTCCATCTTGCGGCGCATGGCGGCGTCGCGCAAAAGGAGGATGACCGCGTCGGCGAAGGCAGCCGCGTCATCGGCTAGGAGAAGATCGCGGCCGTTCTCGACTGCCAGCCCTTCGGCTCCGATGGAAGTCGAGACCATCGCTTTGCCCATGGCCATGGCTTCGAAAATCTTAAGCCGCGTTCCGCCGCCAATGCGTAGCGGAACCACAACTACCGAAGCGTTTTGCAGATATTCAGCCACCGATGGCACGGTGCCGGTGACCTCGACCGAAGGAGAAGCTAGGCGCTGAACCTTGGCAAATGGATTCCTGCCCACGATCTGAAAGATGGCGGAAGGGAACTCGGCGCGAATGCGGGGCCAGATCTGCGCGCAGAAATAATCGACGGCATCGATATTCGGTTCCCAGTCCATGGAGCCGGTGAATACCACGCGAGGCGGGTCGGCGGACGCGGGCAGCGCGATGTTGAACTTCTGCGTGTCCACGCCGGTGGGAACGACGGTGATCTCGCAGGCCGGATTCATGGCGAGCATCTGCTGGCGATCATGCTCGGAGACGGCAATGATGTGATGGAATTTTCCCAGCGTCGAGCGCTCGTAACGAGTCATCTTGGCTGACTCGATGGTGAAGGCCAACTTCTTGACCGGGTTCGATTCCACGGACGCCATGCGCTGCCAAAGCGAACTTTCGACATTATGTTGAAAGAGCACGCAGGGAATTGGCAGGATCTGCGGAAAATTCTCCGAGGCGGAAAGAAAGTCGCAGACCGCGACATCGCAACGGCCGCTCGAAAGCCAATTCGCGACCCTGGTT
>JBAVYO010000342.1:0-5026 GCA_049698855.1 Terriglobales bacterium | reverse complement strand
GGGCATGAAGATGGTGGTCGAACTCCGCGAAGACAGCGGGCTGGATGCTGGGACTGTCTTGCACACCATTGGATTCCCCGAGCCCGAGATCTTCGGTTTTCTTTACGTTCATCCGGATCGGCTGGCTTCGGTTGGAATTTTTATTCCGTCATGGTTTGGCAGCCCGGTACGCACGGCTTATCGCTATCTACAACACTTCATGCTTCATCCTTATTTGTGGCGTTATCTTGAGGGCGGAACGCTGAAGTCGTGGGGAGCGAAATCTCTGCAAGAATCGGGCAGGCTCGGCGAACCGTTTCTCGCAGGCAACGGTTATGCGCGCATCGGCGAAGGCTCGGGTAGTACGAACGTACTCGCCGGTTCGGGAGTGGATGAAGCCTGGACGACGGGCGTGCAACTGGCGGAAGCAGTCATAGAACTCGCTGAGCAAAAGCGTGCGTTCACGCGGGAAAATCTTGAAGCGACTTACGTGCGCCGCCGGCGGGCGAGTTGGGTTGATGCCGAATCGAAGGTGGCGGCGAACGCGCGCAATGGATTTCAGCAGGGCGTGGTCACGGGAATGATCGGCATGGCCGTGGCGGACTTAACTGGAGGGCATATCGCGCCGGCACTACACTCGGCGCGTTCCGTGCCTTCACTGGAAGAAGCTTACGGCTCGCGAATTTCTCCGTCTGAGCTGAAGCAGATAAAGGACGAGTGCGCGGCCAAGGGAACATCATTGCATGACCGCATCATGGACCGATGCGGCTGGCCGCAGATCCCGATGGACGGGAAGCTGCTGATCTCGCATCAGGATGCTTTGCTAATGGGCGGCGGCGTGCAGGCGGCTCCGGGCTATGCAAATCATGTGATCTTTCTCCGCCCCGAACTTTGCCGCGAATGCGAAACCAAACTGTGCGTGGAAATGTGCTCCGGACAGGCGATTACGCGCGGTGAGGAAGAAGTGCCAGCCTTCGATCGTGAGAAGTGTGTCTACTGCGGCGCGTGCCTCTGGAATTGCCGGGCTGAAGGCGACGGGAGACGGGGAAATGTCGAATTCAATGCGGGCGCTGGGGGATTGCATTCGGCGCTGAATTGAGAGCACGCGGAGCGCTCGACAGTCTCGGTGCAGTCGTTAGTCGCTGGTCGTTCGTCGTTAGTCATTTGCCGTTAGTCAGTAGTCGTTAGTCTGCGGGTTGCCGACGACCAACAACGAACGACTAATGACGGGCTATCAACACTGGGCAAAACTAACACTGGGCAATCGGAGAAATTACGAACTTGACAGGACTCGAATGACAAACGGATATCACATCGTAGTGTGCGGGAGCGTCGTACCCGACCCGCTACAAACTCTGGAGCCGGTTTCTACTCCGACCGGTCCCGCGCTTAAGAACGAAATGATGCTTCCGGCTGTGCTGGATCCATGGGCGGCACATGCTCTGTATGAAGCTGCCAACCTGGCATCGAAAGCCGCCGGCAGCAAGGTCTGGCTGGTAAGCGTGGGACCAAAAGCAAAGCTGCAGCAAGTGATGATGACGATTGCACAGCGCGTGAGCTTTGAGCTTGTGCCAGTAGATGCGAGCGCCAGCGGATTCGCCGATGCGCATTCGACGGCAGCATTGTTGGCGGACGCCATCCAGACTATTCCCGGCCTTGATCGCGCGCGCTTGCTGGTATTTGGCGGATGGGAATCGGCGTCGCGAGGCGCGGGCGCAACCATGCAGTTGGTCGGAGAACGGCTCGATATCCTCGACCAGTTTCAAGGCGTCGACCAGCTCAGAGTTCTGGACGAGGCTGAGAGCGGCGGTTCATTCGAGGTTATGGAGCGCATAGAAGGTGGACGTCATCAGGTCTCGGTCTGCTCGGGCCCTCCGGCTTTGTTGGGGTGGGCGACGGGCAATCTGCCGGAGCCAAGAAACAATCCGCAAGTTGGGATGGCAAATATGCGCACGGTGATGCCCGCGTTGCAACGGGCTAAGACAGTGCCGCTACCCACTGGCGGATTGCACTTCCTGAGCGCCAGTCCGCCCAAACAACAGCGTCAGACTCGCGTGGTTAAAGAACTATCGTCGGAGCAGGTTGCGCTAGAGATTGCAGAATGGATTGGCAAGTAGTATTCGCCAATTCTGCGCAAGGGGACTTGCGGCGCGTGGAAAGACGTTAACCACAGAGGGCACAGAGGAACACAGGGGAAGGCTTACAAGGAATTTGGGAGATCGAATGGCACAAAACATTTTGTTTTTGGCGCACGTTTCGGAAACTGGTAATACGCTTCCTAAGTCAGCGTATGAAGTGCTGGGGACGGCTCTGAAATTGACCGGTCAACTAGGCGCTCACTTGAGCATCGGGTTGATTGGTGAGAATGTGGCTGCCGCCGCGGAGACGATTGCGGCCGCAGGAGCCGAAAGAGTCTTAGCGGTGTCAGGACCGGACTTCTCCACGCCGCGTTACGCGAGCGATGCTGCGGCGGCCGAAGCCATCTGCCGGGCCGCGGGAGCCGATCTGATTCTGGCGCCGGCAACTTCGCGCTTTATGCGCGTTCTCGCTGGCGTGGCTCTTCGTCTGAAGGGATGCGTGGACACGCATGTTTCTGCGCTGGAAGCCGGTAGTGGCGAACTGCGGGCAACCCGGTGGCATTATCGCCAGCGCATCGAAGCAGTCATTCGCCGCGAGGCGCGACCATGGATTGTGCTGCTTGATCCCGGCTGCGAAGCGGCATGGACGGGCACGCCTGGCGCGGTCAAGATCGAAGAAATCGCCGTCCCCCAATGGACCACTAAAACAGTGGTTACCGGTATCCGCGCTCCGCAGAGCGATGCGCAAACAATCCGGCCCGACGCCAACCTGCTGTTTGTTGCGGGTGCTGGTTGGACCAAGAAGCAGTCGGACGGAAACACTCATGTCGATGAAGCGGAAAAGCTGATTCTTGATTTTCTGCGCGCTTCGGGCGCATCGCTGGGCGGCAGCAAATCGCTTGTGGATCAAACGGGAGAGAGTCAGGCGGTGCTGCGTTTCATGACGCATCTGAATCAGGTCGGACAGACGGGCTCAACGCCGCGCCATCCTAAAGGGCTGTCTATGTGCTGCCATGGCGAGGAACCTCACGCGGTGGGCTGGCGATTTATTAACGAGCGCCGCGCCGTGAATCTCGACCCGAACTGCGGATGGGCGCGAGGAAAAGCGGACGTGCTTTACGTAGCCGACGCGTTCGAAGTGCTGGCGAAATTGAATGCTCTGCTCGGCACGGTAAGGCGGACTGAACCCAAAAGTGGGGACGGGGCCATAGCCAATCCAAGCGGAGCTGAGCCCGATTCCACGCTTGAAGAAGTCTCAGCCTTGACGCCTTAGCGCGCGGTCCAGGGTTTGGTCTAGCGCCGCCTTGGCCTTTTCGTATTCCTCCGCGCTGACTTTGCCTTGTTTGCGCTCGACTTCGAGCTGAAACATTTCTTCCTTTAGAGCTTCGAGGATCGCGGCGGATCGGGAGAACGGCGCGGTTACAGACGGTGTTGCTGCGGCGGGTGTAGTTGTGGCTGGTGTGCTGCCAGAAGATGACGCCGCGCTTGCTCCTGAGCCGGATTGAGATGGCGTTCCCGAGATTGCGCCTGCTCCCGGACCTGTGATCGGAGCGGCGAACGGGCCGGAGGCGAAGGTCGCGCGGTTGGCCGAACCGCCTGCCGTTCCGGATGCAGCGGAAACGGCTCCTTGCCGCTTGGTCACGATCCAGCCGCCGATGGCGAGCAACACTACGAAAGCTCCGATAATGGGCCAGCGGTATTTTTCCAGCGGATCGGGCGCGTCGATGGGAACGCCGAGTCCGCCGCCGGGACGGCTGCTCTCGGCCTGCGGATTCTCGTTCATGGGACCGCCCTGTGGCGCAGCGCCAGACGCTCCTGCTGCTCCGCCCTGCTCATCGGCAATCGTTCCGGTGCCCGTGACCGTGAATCCCAGCGCCTGGCCTACGTGTGTCTGCTGAGCAACCTGGACGACGCTGTCGGTCTGATTGGGGTCCTGCATGGATTTGAACGACGACGAGTCGCCGCCTTCGAAGTGCATGGTCTTGGGCAGGATGACTACAAAATGCTCGGCGGGATAGAGCGGCTTGGGATCGATCTTCGCCGTGCCGTTGTACGGGAGAGTGAACTCGAGCTGGATTTGAGTTTCTCCGGGGCGCAGCGGGAAAGCGATAGCGTAACGGCCCTTTTCAGACTGAGGAACGGCATCGGCTGGGATGGGCTGCCCGTTGGGCGCTTTGGCTTGGACCTGTTCGACCTTGGCGCCGACGGGAAGATAGAACTCAAAGCTGTGGTCGTTCATCTGCGTGACCGGCGGCGACGACTGGTTGTCGATGGCGAATAGGCGAATGCCCTGCAGGCTGGTCTTGTCGGCCTGCAGGCGAAGCACGTCGGCGGTAAGACTGAGGCTGCCGACTTTCTTGGCCACGTCGTAGACCTTGACCTCGACATTGCCAGTGCCGGGAGGCGCCATCTGGTGATTGTTGACTCCCTGATGGACGGCGCGGATGAGGTGCGGGCCTCCGGCATCTTTGAGGGTGAAGCTGAATTTGCCGGAGGAGTCGGCCTTGGTGCTGCCAGCGATGTCCATGCCATTGGCGATGTTGATGAGGATGACCTCGTCCCCAGCAGCGGGCTTGTTGGTGGTGCCGTTGGTGACGGTGCCGGTGAGGGTCTGGGCGGCAGCGTGGGCTAGGGCAAGTGAGAATAGGGCCAGCGCGAGGATCGCGGTTAGTAGGGCGGATTTGGTGAGGTTGGTCAAAAGTGCTCCTTATTGCTTTTCGGTCGAGGCTACGAGTGACTGGCTATGGTTTGCAAAACCAGATATGCTGCACTCTTCTCAGCTTCAGATCACTATCAACAGACAGATCTTTGATGGTCAACCTGCCATGGAATGAGGTCAGATCGAGCGCTCCCTCTATTCTCACAAGATGAGTTTGAATGATCTCTTTCTTAGAGGGATATTCAACCTGATGCTCAATCCAGTCTCCCTCAATAGTGACATGTTTGCCGTTAATGCGACCCGGCAAGAG
>JBAVYO010000341.1:0-17854 GCA_049698855.1 Terriglobales bacterium | reverse complement strand
CGGCCGGGGCGTACACAAAAAAGAAAATGCGCAGCGCAAGGCCAACCAGAGCCACCCAAAGAAAGAACCTTCGATGTTCACCGAGCATTCGTAGCACGTTGAAAATATAACGCACGCCATCGGGTGATCGGGCCATCTGACCATCGGGCCATCGGGTGATTGGGCCATCGGGTGATTGAAATTCTTAAGAGCCCAGGTTGAGTGATCGATCCCTCCGGACCGAAGATCAGCAACTTGGTGGAACTCAAACATCGGAACGCCCGATAAATGCCATTGCCAAGTTGGCGATGATGCCATGACCCGATGGCCCGATGGACCCAATGATCCGATGAGCGGTTTGACCCCGCGCCCCGCGCCCCTTAGGATGAAATACACCGAATCAATGGCCAAACAGGTTTTTTACGATCCCTTGCAGGCGCGCTGGAGGCGCATTCGCCGCATCTTCGACGCCGCGGCAGTGGCGTTTACCCTGCTCATCATCTTTTTCTTTTACAGCGCGCTGCGCAGCGACCCGCTGCCCGATCTGCCCTGGGGCGCCGAGAAACGTCCCTATCACGCACTGAAGGAAAGCGAAAAAGAAAAGGCGCGCGAAAAACGCCGCCTTGCCACCATTGCCCGCATCGGACGCACCCACCAGCATCGCAAGACTCCGTCGCAAATCGTTCTTAACTCGGAAGAAGGCGTGCGCGCCGCCTTCTACGTCTCATGGGATTCCGCCAGCTATTCCTCGCTCCGTGAATATGCCCGCCAGATCGACTTATTGTTCCCCACCTGGCTGCAAGTGCTAAGCGCCGATGGCCGCCTGCAAGCCGTCGATTCGGAAACAAATGGGATGTTCGACGTGATTCAAAACCAGAAAGTCCATCCCGTCGACGACAAGGTCATGCCGTTCATCAAGTCGGAAAACACCAACATGGAAGTCTTTCCCGTCGTTCAGAACTTCGATGGCAACGACTTCAGCCCCGCGGTTGCCGACTTCCTGAACGATCCGCAGGCGCGTGCCCGCTTTCGCAGCGAGATCGCACTCTACCTTGCTTCCGATCACTATCGCGGCTTGATGATCGATTTCGAGTCTTTCCCAAAGAAGGGACAGCCCGGCTACGTTGCATTACTGAATGAGGTTGGCTCCGACCTGCACGCCAAAGGCATGAAACTCTATGTCAGTGTTCAGGTCCGGAACGAGGACTACGACTACAAAGCGATTTCGGCCGCCGTCGATGGCGTCGTCATCATGAATTACGACGAACACTATCCTGGAGGCACGCCGGGTCCCGTTGCTTCTCAGGACTGGTTTACCAACAATCTGAAGTTCGCCGTGAAAACGATACCCAAGGAAAAGCTGATCTGTGCGATCGGCAACTACGGTTACGACTGGATCGAGAGGGACAAGAAAGGCAAGCTCCCGCGCGGAACCGCCGACCACGGTGTCTCCGTGCAGGAAGCCTGGATCGGTTCGCGCGATTCCGAAGAAGACATCGAGTACGACGACGACGCCCTGAATCCTCACTTCAGCTACCGCGATGACGATAACCATCGCCATGACGTCTGGTTCCTGGATGCCGTTACGGCCCTCAACCAGATGCGCGCCGCGCAGACTCTCGGCATTCAGACCTTCGCCTTGTGGCGGCTGGGCTCTGAAGACCGCTCGTTGTGGCGCGTGTGGGATGTCCCCGGCGAAGCGAACGCTCCGAATCTGCTCAAGGATGTGCCGCCCGGCCAGGATGTCGATATGGAAGGCGACGGCGAGATTCTCCACATTGAGTCCAAGCCCGCCGATGGCGAACGCGAAATCAGCATCGATAAGGACACAGGCCTCATCGACGATGAAACTTTTAAAACGCTGCCCGAACCCTATCGCGTTGCCCGCTACGGCGCGAGCAAGAATCGACTGGCGCTAACCTTCGACGACGGCCCGGACCCGCAGTGGACGCCCGCGATTCTCGACGTTCTCAAGCGCGAACACGCTCCGGCCGCTTTCTTTCTTATCGGCATACAGGCCGAGAAATTCCCCGACATTGCGCAGCGCATCTATCGCGAAGGCCACGAAATCGGCAACCATACCTTCACCCATCCCGATATCAGCAACATCAGCTCAAGCTATATGCGCGTCGAGCTCAATCTCACCGAGCGGCTCTTCGCCAGCCGCCTCGGCATTCGCACCATGCTGTTTCGCCCACCCTACTCGGTGGATGCCGAGCCCGATACCGAAGATCAGGTCAAGCCGCTCGATCTTACTCAGAGCCTGGGCTACATCACGATCGGCAACAAGCTTGATACAAAAGACTGGAACGACCTGCCGCCGCTCTCGCCCCAGCAGATTGCCGCCGAGGTCCTCGATCACCTGCCGCCCTGCAAACCGAACGATCAGCAACGATGCGGCAATATCATTCTCATGCACGATGGCGGCGGCAATCGCGAGCGAACCGTGCTCGCCCTCCCGCTCATTATTGAGGGCGCCCGCGCGCGCGGATTTGAATTCGTACCCATCTACCAGTTGCTGGGAAAAACTAAAGCCGACGTCATGCCCCCGCTGCCCATCAATGAGCGCTGGGCCGCACGCCTGAACTGGATCAGCTTCTGGTTGTTCAGCGCAACCATGACGGCCATCACTGTCATCTTCTTCCTCGGCGACATCCTGATGACCGGACGCCTCATTTTCGTCGGCGTCCTCGCCTTCTACGACCGTTTCCGCTCGCACGTGTTCGGTACGCCCGAACAGATTGCCGCTTACCGTCCGAAGGTTGCGGTCCTCATCCCCGCCTACAATGAGGAAAAGGTCATCGAACGCACGGTTCAAGGAGCGCTTGATTCCGATTATCCCAATTTGCGCGTTATCGTCATCGATGACGGTTCCAAGGATCGAACGCTGGAAATCGTGCGCCGCGCCTTCGCTCGCGAAGAAGCCGCCGGCGCGGTCGTCATCCTCACCAAGCCCAACGGCGGCAAAGCCGAAGCCCTCAACTATGGACTCGATCACATTGGCGACGCCGAATTATTCGTCGGTATCGATGCCGATACCATCATCGCGTCCGACGCCATTTCCCGCATGGTGCCGCACTTCCTCAATCCCAAAGTGGCGGCCATTGCCGGAAATGCCAAGGTAGGAAACCGCGTCAACTTGTGGACGCGGTGGCAGGCGCTTGAATACATCACCAGCCAGAATTTCGAGCGCCGCGCCCTCAACACCATGGGAGCCGTTAGCGTTGTCCCCGGCGCCATCGGCGCATGGCGAGTCTCCGCCGTCAGCGAGGCCGGCCGCTATCACACCGATACTGTTGCTGAAGACGCCGATCTCACCATGGCGCTGCTCCGCAACGGATATCGGGTGGAATATGAAGATCTCGCGCTTGCTTTTACCGAAGCGCCCACCAACGCAAACGCCCTCATGCGTCAGCGTTTCCGCTGGTCATTCGGAATCCTTCAGGCTGTCTTCAAACATATTGATGTAGTCGCGCGCAAAGGCGCTCTGGGCTGGGTCGCTATTCCCAACATCCTTATCTTCCAGATTCTTTTGCCGCTGGTCTCGCCCTTCATCGACATCATGTTTGTCGTCGGAGTGGTCTGGTATCGCATCCAGTTGTATTTCCACCCCGACTCCACCGACCCCGTAAGCTTCCAGCGACTGGTCCTGTTCTTCGTGGTTTTTCTGGTGATAGATTTCATCGCCTCGGCCATCGCCTTCGCGCTCGAACGCCGGCGGCCCGAAGCCCGCGAAGATGGCTGGCTCCTCAGCCAGGTCTGGTTGCAGCGCTTCGCTTATCGCCAGATTTTTTCGCTCGTTCTTTTCCGCACGCTCAAGCGCGCCATCACCGGCCGTCCCTTCGCCTGGGACAAACTCGACCGCACCGCCGCCGTAAAATACACGCCTGCCGAACGAAGGGATTCGGTGAAAGTGTAGTTTCTCGTGGCGCCGGCGTCCCGACGGCGGTCGTGGGAGCGACATCGTCCCACCAAAGAAAACAATCGAAAGGAGTGAAGAGGAAGTTCTTATAAATGAGGAGAAGAGACCGAGAGCCCAGAGCCGAAAGCCGAACCGCCCTAATACCCCATCCCGCTTACCACCCCGTCATCACTTCCATAGGGTCCGCAGATTTCCAAATATCCCCCCTCTTGCGCCCTGAGGCTGTGCTCGATCCGCCGCAGCGTGCATCGCGCGCACAGTGCCACCGGATGCGCCCGCGCTCCGTTCAACAGAGCATTCCTGATTCCTTCCGTCGGCAGCTTCGCCACCGGCCCCGGTTCCAGCGCGTTCACCCACGCATACCGCGCCTCGTTTCCGCACGAGCTGCAGCGGATATCAAGCCCGGCCAAAATCGAGTCCAGATCGTTTTTCACCGCCTCGCCCCAATCCTGCTTCGGACGAAAAACGTAGCAGGGAAGCTCCGCAACCGGCTGCACCACCACAGCGCGCCCGTCGTAGGTGCAGTAATCCTCGTCCAGATGCTTCAGCAGGCAATCGACGCACAGCGGTACCGTCTCGCTCCGTTCTATCTCTCTGCCCCGATCTTTTTCGCCAACCCGCGAATAACCATGTGAGGACCGTTTCCCGCACTGTGAGCACGCCTTGGCCCTGTGTTTCCCGCGGCTAATAATGCTGAGCACAGCCGCGCATCCCAAAGCCACCACCGCCGCCAAAATGAGAATTGTCGAATACCCGATGCCCATTGCTTCCATTATCCCAGAGCCCGATTACGATCTGCCCGCCCGTGTGGGGACGGATTGCCCATGTGGGGACTGTCGCCCTCGCCCGTCCAGCGGGCAAGCCCGCAGCGCTCAGTCCGCCACGTGAGGAATGGTAGTCGAAGCAAGCCAAAGCCGCCAAATCTCCCTGAGAGCCGTGATCCGAACGCTAAGACCCGAGAGCTAAGAGCGAACAGCAGTGCCCTGGATCACATCCGGCCCATTTACTGTTCTGCTACGATTAACCTCGACTACTATGCCGCACACAATTATCGAACCATTCCGCATCAAGAGTGTTGAACCCGTTCGTTGGACCACCCGCGCCCAGCGCGAACAATTCCTGCGCGACGCCCACTACAATCTTTTTGTTCTTCAGGCCGAGGACGTCCTAATCGATCTCCTCACCGACTCCGGTACCGGCGCCATGTCCACCCACCAGTGGGCCGCCATGATGGAGGGCGACGAGAGTTACGCGGGCAGTCCCAGCTTCACCCGCTTCCGTTCCTCCGTCCGCGACATCTTCGGCTATAACCACGTGATCCCGACTCATCAGGGCCGCGCCGCCGAACGCATCCTCTTCAGCTGTACATGCAAGAAAGGTGACATAGTCCCCAACAACACGCACTTCGACACTACCCGCGCCAACGTTGAATTCGTAGGCGCCGAGGCCGTCGATATGGTCATCCCGGAAGGCCGCCAGCCCAGCCTCCAGCATCCATTCAAAGGCAACATGGACGTGGCCGCGCTCGAATCCCTGATCGCAAAAGTGGGCCGCGATCGCATCCCGCTGGTCATGCTGACGGTTACTAATAACTCCGGAGGCGGTCAGCCCGTCTCCATGGAAAATGCCAAGGCCGTGAGCGCCGTTTGCCGCCGTCACAAAATCCCGCTCTACTTCGACGCCTGCCGCTTCGCCGAGAACGCTTACTTCATCAAACTCCGCGAAAAGGGTTACGAGAGCAAGACTCCCAAGGAGATTGCGCAGGAGATGTTCAGCTACGGCGACGGCTGCACCATGTCGGCCAAAAAAGATGGCATGGTCAACATCGGCGGATTCCTTTGTACTAATGACGACTTACTGGCCCAGCAGGAAAAGAACTTACTAATTCTGACCGAAGGTTATCCTACTTATGGAGGCCTCGCCGGTCGTGATCTGGAAGCTATCGCCGTCGGACTGCAAGAGGTCCTTCACGAGGACTATCTCCAATACCGTATTGCCTCGACGGCGTACTTAGGCGACCACATCTCGGCCCAGGGCGTTCCGATAGTCCAGCCTCCTGGAGGCCACGCCATTTACATCGACGCCCGCGCTTTTCTTCCGCAGATCGCGCCGGATCATTTTCCCGCGGTCGCGCTGGCGAACGAGCTTTATCTGCAAGGGGGAATCCGCTCCGTGGAGATCGGCACGCTGATGTTTGGTAAGTCCGCCAAAATGGACTTAGTCCGCCTGGCCATCCCCCGCCGCGTCTATACCCAAAGCCATATTGATTACGTAGTAGAAGTAATTCTGGAAGTGTGGCAAAACCGCAAAAGGATCCAGGGCCTGACCCTAGCCTATGAAGCCCCCTTTCTGCGCCACTTCACCGCCAGGCTGGAACCGGAAACAGCTAGGGAAGGAGCGCCAGAAAAATCGACCGTCCTTGCGTAGGAATCGCCGCCGCGCAGGGGCAACTTGGTCGCATGCCGACGCACCTATCCGGTCTCGTCTATGAACCCCGGTTCCGCCTCTTCCCCGAAAACAGCGGTGCGCCCCACGCCCCCGCGGCCAGCAACGCTCCGAACAGCACCACTGCGTCAATACTGGCGCGTCCTTCGGGAGACCAGTACACGTCGCGCAGATTTAGCCACAGCGCATATTCGTCGAGCGTAAGCGCCGCACCAACTCCGTAAAGAATCGCAAGCAGCCGGCTCACCAGCAGCGACGAAGCGCCCGCCCCAACTCCAATCTCCGCCAGCCACGCATATCCCACCGCCAGCAAAATAATGATGCCGAATACCAGATGATGAACATGGCGGCCACTCATGATCACAAAGTGAAACGGAGGAATCTGGTGCGTGATGCAATACACCACTCCCCGCACTCCGGCAAACGTCAGAAAGAAACTGACCGTAGCCACAAAAAGCCGCCGCCGCGGACGATCTGGAATTCGGTCGTGCACCAATGAGCCAAGGCCAGTCCCATGCAAAAGCAGCAGCATGAGCGCGGTCCCCGACACCACTAACAGAAGAATGAACCAGGTGTAAGCCATTAGGAGTTAGATCGCCAAAAATCTGCTCAAAATCCAGTTATGCTGATAACTCATTGGCACTGTGTTTAATAGCTCGCGGAGCATATATCATGTTTATGCACCGCTAATCGCCGATCAGCGCCGCCGACGATCCCACCCATGCCATCCCCTTGTTCTGGTCGACACCCATCATTTGCCCGCGCCCCATGCGTACGATGACTAACACCGGACGTAGTTCGTCGAGCCAGACATACATAATGCGCAGCTCGACCTTCGTCATCCCGTGAGGGGTCTCGATGACCGGGGTGAAGTTCATCCGCTCCTGCAGGATGTAGTCGCCCAGCCGGGCCGAAGGGATCGCGTCAATGTCCTTCCGCGACGGCGCGATTACCACGCCAAGCCCGGCGAACGAGTAGAGCGGCTTCAGGACAGAGTTTTCAAGATCGGCGGGAATCTCGGGCAACTGATCGAGAAACCATGTTCGCGGCACCGATGGGTGCTTGAGATATGGGATCGAGTACTTGCTGATGCGGAAATACCAGTTAGGATGACCGGCCCACTCCACATTCAGGTCGTCGCGGAAGTCGAACGGCAACTCGATTCCCTTGCGCTCCAGCTCATCCACGATGGTGCGGTTGTAGATGCGCTCGATTGGGACCTGCTTGCCATTCTCTTCATAGAACAGCTGCCGGCCGTGCTTGCGGATCTTCGTGATGCAGACGGTCCGGATGCCAAGCATCTTTTCGGTCAGCAGAAAGTCGGGGCGCGTCTTCTGCTCCTCAGGATGAATCTCCATCAGCACGACATGTGCTGGGTCGTGTCCGGCGACGATAGCGTTGTTCAGCAGTTGCTTGTAGGAGGCCGCGTCTAGACCGTCCAGGTAGTAGCGAAGCTTTGAATCGAGTTCGAACACGTCCATGTAAGCTTGCGCTAAAACCGGCTGATAGGCGTAGAGGGAAGGGAAGGCTTGCAACTCGACTAACTTCGGCTGTAAGTTACCCGCGGCATCTCGCACCAATCCGAAGTCGATTTGGATGAACATTGGATGCGGCGCTTCGTTTGGCACGCGGAAACGCTCTGGGATCGAAGCGTCGGAGATCGTCCGGTATTCGGGATTGTCGACGAGCTGGCGAATTAGCGCCTTGCCATCTTCTCCCATGCGCTCGACTAACTCGCGCGGGAAAAAGCATGGTGTTTCGCACATGGGGAAGGGAACTTCCATGCCGCAGCGCGCGGTGATTTCGCGGCGCAGGCGCTCGTATTTTTCCTGGGTGAAGTTCGCGTTAAAAGATTCTCGATAAGAGGAAATCATGGCAGTTTTATTGGCCGCACGCTGGCTTACGAGCTTTCAAAGCAAATAACCACGGGGTACAGGGAACACGGAGGAAAGCAACCCTCCGATCGTCCTGCCTCCCGCGCTCGCAGCGAGCCTTACGCCTCAATCAAAAATTGGCCGGCTTGCATGATTTGCTCGCCATCGACCCAGATGTTGAACTTGCGGCCGACCACGTCTATATGCGTCGCAGAGTACCAGTCGGCGCCGGTGTGCGCTCCGTACGGATTGCCGAACGCGATATGGATTCCGGGGTACTTCTCATCCTGCAATATCTGGCCGATTACGTCTTTGAGTTCGAGGTTGGTGCCGATGGCGAATTCTCCGACCCGGTCGCTATTTTCGTCAGTGTGAGTATATTTCCAGAAATCGTCTTCGAGTTCGCGATTGTTAGAATGCGCTTCCACCAGGCGATTGGCCTTCACTTGGATGGTCAGAGGATTCGCTTTCAAGTCGCCGAACTTCGCACAGAGATAATCGCCTACCACGCCGTCAATGACGAACGTGCCGTTGACTTCTCCGGGGGTGGTGAAGACCTCGCCACCGGGCAGGTTGCCCCACTTTTCGACGCTGATGATTCCGCTAGTCTTGATCCAGTGGTAATTCGGATTCATGTCGGCCACAAGGTCCGTTCCGGCGGACGTAGTAGCGCGGATTTGTTTTGCGGCGCGCACCCGCTCGACGACTTTGGTGCTGAGGCGGTCGACCCTCAGATAGTCGGCGCGCATGCCTTCGAGCATAATCTGCTTGTTGATGTTGACCATGTGTGCGTGCCGGATCTTCTGGCGGTTCACGATGTCGGTCATCTGCATGCGCGACTTGAGTTCGTTGGTCTGTGCTTGCACGGCGAAGATGCTGACCTGGCTGGTGGCAAGATCGGCAGCGATGGCCTCTGGCAGGTCGTTCAATGGACGAGTTGCGACGTCTTCAAGCACCCATGAGCGATAAGTGCAGCCTAAGTCTTCCAATTCATGCACGAGTGCGGCCGCGATCTCGAGGGTCACTTCGTCGGTGATGACGGTGACTTTCTCGGCCGGTTGAATGCGCAGGCAGACACGAAGAGCATTACGCGCGCCCGGAGTTAGTTGGGGATCGAAAGGCAAGGTATTCAGTTGGCGATTGGATGATGCCGTGGTTTTTAAATTCATCAGGATGCGGGTCCCATTGTAAGTGTGCGGAGCTAATTAGCTATCATTGACCTCAGCGGCTCAAGCCGCTTGGTTGTTTTGCATTTATCGCAGCGGTGAAGCGCTGCGCCACCCAAAATCAAACCGCGCAGATTCAAACGGCACGGGCAGCGGGCAAATCATCGGCTTCTTCGCCTACGTTCACTTCCGTTTCTTCGATGATGTAGTCGACCACGGCTTTCGTGTCGCCGGTTTCCTGAAAAACCTGCAATTGGCGGTCGGCGCCGGAGCCCCTTTTCATGATCTCACGGATGTATTCGACCTCCTCGCGCGAGTCGAGTTCGTCGACAACGTCGTCGACGAAGGCGAGATACTCCTCGATCAGGTCCGCCTCTGGAACCTCCATCTGCTTGCCGAAGTCAATGAGCTTGCCGCCGAGACCGTAGCGGGCGGCACGCCACTTGTTTTCCATGAGCAGCGAGCGGCGATAGAGGCGGAAGCCCTGATTGGCCTCGTAGAGTTTGTAAAGCTTGGCGACGGTTGCCTGGATGAGCGCGGCGAGCGCGATGGTTTCGTCGACGCGCATGGGAATATCGCAGACGCGGAATTCGAGAGTGTTGAAGAATGGATGAGGACGGAGATCCCACCAGATTTTTTTTGCGTTGTCGATGGAGTTGGTCTTGATCAGCAGCTTGACGTAATTGTCGTACTCGCTCCAACTGGGAAAGAAATCCGGCATGTTGGTGCGCGGAAACTTATCGAACACCTTGCAACGATACGATTTGAGCCCGGTATTCATGCCGAGCCAGAAAGGAGAGTTGGTGGAAAGCGCCAGCAAGTGAGGCAGGAAATAGCGGGCGTGGTTCATCATGTGGATCGCGGTCTCGCGATCCTCGATGCCAACGTGCACGTGGAGGCCGAAGATCAAGTTAGCGCGCGCGACCAACTGCATATCTTCGACAATATTTTTGTAACGGTCGTCGGCGGTTACTTCCTGCGTTCTCCAGTCAGCAAAGGGGTGCGTGGCAGCGGAAGCCAGGCGCAGATCGTTTTCACGCGCCAGTTGGATCATGTGCCGGCGGAGCTTTTTGAGTTCGATTTTAGCTTCCTTGATATTTGCGCAGACGGAAGTGCCGACCTCGACGACCGACTGGTGCATTTCGGCCTTTACGCGTTCCTGCAAGACCAGTTTGCCTTTCTCGATGATTTCGGCGTGGATGTGCGAGCGCAGATCGCGGGTTTCCGGGTCGACGGTCTGGTATTCCTCTTCAATTCCGAGCGTGAAAGTAGGTTTCATCGCTGTACCCCCGGGCCGCCAGGCGAGGCACTGCCGTGGCGAGAGTTGGATTAGTATACCGGAGGGAAGCTACGAGCTGCGAGCTTCGAGCCGCGAGCGAGCAACCGGTCCGCTAAGGGAGACCCACGCGGCTTGCGTCTCTGTCGCTTCTATGCGCCGGCTTTTTTCTTTGCCTTCGGAGCGGGCGTTTCGGCGCCGGTCAGGAAGGATGCCCAGCGCATTTCCTGGAACGGCTTCTCATCGCTTAGGGCTTTCTTGACGGCCATTTCGGCGACCGCGTTCACTACCCAGTCAAAATTCTGCTGCCCCACGGAAGTGATCTCGGCGTCGGGCGCGGGATTCATGAAGTCGATGGCATAGGGGACACCGCCTTCGACGGCGAACTCGACGGTGTTCAGGTCGTAGCCGAGCGCGCGGCAGAGGGCGAGCGCATCTTTCTCGATGCGGTCTTTGAGTTTTGGCGGCGGAGGCGGATTGCCTTTGACATAGCGCTCGTGGTGCGGCGCTTTGGGATCGTATTTCATGATGTGGACCTTTTCCTGGCCCACGACATAGCAGCGGTAGTAGTCCTCGAACTCAACGCCGTGCTGAAGAGTCATGCATAAGTCGCCGGTCTGGTTGTAAGCGCGAAAGAACTCTTCGGGAGAATCGACTTTGTAGACGTGCTTCCATCCTCCGCCGGCGTAGGGCTTGAGAAACGCCGGGAAGCCGACATACGCGAAAATTTCTTCCCAGTTAAGAGGGTAGATCAGGTTGCGCATCGACTTATCGGTGGTGTCGGGCGGATGCGTGTGGTGCGGAAGGATCACCGTGGGCGGAATGGCAACGCCCATTTTGTCGGCGAGGGCGTAGTTGAAAAACTTGTCGTCGGCGGTCCACCAAAAAGGATTGTTGATGACGATGGTGCCGTGCAGCATGGCGTTCTTGAGATAGGCGCGATAGAACGGGATGTCCTGCGAGATGCGGTCGATGATGACGTCGTATTTCTTGGGCTCGTCCATGCGAATGCCTCCGATGATGACGAATTCGGCGGTGACGCCGGCGACGTTCATGCTGTTGATCTTCTCGACCAGAGCGGGTGGGAAAGTGTTTTCCATACCGAAGAGGATGGCGATTTGTTTTGTGCTCATGGAATGCTCCTTACAAGTGGAAACGCTGTTCGCTGTTCGGCGTTCGCTATTCGCGAAGGCCCCCTACTGGACTTCTCATGTCAAACGCAGATTCGACGGCGTCCCCGGGATGATTGTGAGGTCCGCGCTCACAAATCTGCTGCTCGAGAACGGCCAATAGCGAACAGCGAACGACGAACGACCGCCGACAGTCAAAAATACTTTTGCGCCATGCGCTGCCACAATGGCCAGTCGTGCTTACTGTTATCCCCATAGATATCGAGCCAATGGGGAATGCTCTTAGAGTGCAGTATGGCGGCCATTTTCACGTTTGCGTCCAGGCACATGTCCCAATCGGACGAGCCAAGAACGATCTTCATCTGGCGATATCGGCTCAGGAACCAGTCGTCGCTCGTGTTCGACAGGTAATCGGGCGGATTATTGAAATAGACATTGTCGTCGTAATAGCCGTCGAGAAAGCTTTTGATATCGAACGAGCCGCTCATGGTGACGCAGGCGGAAACGATATCGGGATGGCGCATGGAAAAATTAAGCGCGTGATAACCGCCGAAGCTGCAACCGGTGACGGCGATTTGCGGCGCCCAGTTCTTCCATTTCAAGAACGGCAAGAATTCGTTGACGACATAGCTTTCGTATTGAACATGGCGCCAGATGCGTGCTCCGGGGTGGACGCCTTTGTTGTACCAGCTTTCGCGGTCGACTCCATCGATGCAGAAAATCTGAATTGCGCCCTGGTCGATTTTGCCGGCGAGAGCGCGGATCATCCCGGCATCTTCATATTCGAAGAAGCGGCCCATGGAGGTAGGGAAAACGAGAATCGGTTGGCCGGCGTGACCGAAGACGAGCGACTCCATGTCGCGGCCCAGCTCCTGGCTGTAGTGTTTGAAGAATTCGCGGTGCATGCGCCCGAGGATTGTAACTGAAAGGCGGGGTTGGGAGCATCTGCGGCGAAGGCGCGGCGCCGGATAAGTGGGGATGTTTCGACTCCACTACGCTCACTTCGTGAACCCTTAGCTCAGCGCATTGTTAGAGACAACAAGACAAGGGTATGAGGATGTCCACGAGCGAGGCAGGTCTAACTGGATGGCGGGGTGCGGGGATCGATTCGCATCTGCTTCAACTTGGATTGCAGTGTGGTGCGTTTGAGGCCGAGGCGGGCGGCAGCGCCATTTTCGCCGCTGATGCGGCCATTCGAAAGGCGCAGGGCCTCGAGGATATGCTTGCGCTCGGCGGCCTTGAGAGTTTCGGCTCGGCCGTCGGAGGTCGCTCTTGCCTGGAGTTCGGTAAGTGGAGCGGCCAGGACCGAGCCGGAAGTTAGAATGACTGAACGCTCGATGAAATTTTCGAGCTCGCGCACATTACCGGGCCAATCCCAAGCGACGAGGGCGGCCAGGGTTTGGCTGGGAACGCGGGCAATCGGCTTGTTCATGCGACGGGCGCATTTGCGAACGAAGTGTTCCACGAGCAAGGGGATATCTTCGCGGCGCTCGCGCAGCGGCGGAATAAGGATGGGGAAAACGTTGAGACGATAGTAGAGGTCGCTGCGGAAGTGGTTGCGCTGCACCTCGTCGGCGAGATCGCGGTTGGTGGCGGCGATCAGGCGGAAATTGATTTTCATCGTCTGCGTTCCGCCAAGGCGCTCGAATTCCTGGTCCTGGAGGACACGAAGGAGTTTGGGCTGCAGATCGGAGGCGATTTCGCCGATCTCATCGAGGAAGATAGTACCTTTATCGGCGAGTTCGAGGCGTCCGACTTTGCGGCTCACGGAGCCGGTGAAAGCGCCCTTTTCGGCGCCGAACAGTTCGCTTTCGAGGAGACCGGTGGGGATGGCGGCGCAATTCATTTTAATGAAGCTGTTGCTCCGGCGCTGACTGAGGCGATGAATGGCGCGCGCCACCAGTTCCTTGCCGGTTCCGGTTTCGCCGAGCAAGAGGACGGTGGCGTTACTTGCCGCGACGCGGCCGGCTCTCTCCATGACGGTCCTGAGGGCTGAACTGCGGCCGACGATCTCCTCGAAGCCGAGTTCGCTATCGATGGTCTGCTCGAGATAGAGTTTTTCCTCAATCAGTTTTTCCTTGGCCTGACGCAGTTCTTCTTCAATGCGCTTGCGATCGGTAATGTCATAGTCGCTGCCAATCGCGCGAACCGGTTTTCCTTCGGCGTCGCGGAAGACTCGCCAGCGGCCCGATATCCAGCGGACGGTGCCATCGGGCCAGATGGCGCGCCATTCGCCCTGCGCTTCGCCGGATTCCATGGATTGGGCGACGAGCGCCGAGACCTGCTGGCGGTCGTCGGGATGTACTAACTCGATGAATTGCTCGATTGTCCTTGGAAACTCGCCCGGCCGCAATCCATAGATCGCCTCTTGTTGGAGCGTCCAGCGGGATTCTCCGGTAAGAAAATTCCGGTCGAAGGTGCCAATCTGCGCGGCTTCCTGCGCCAGACGCAGGCGTTCTTCACTCGACCGCAACGCTTCTTCGGAGCGCTTGTGGTCCGTAACATCGCGCGCCACCGCGGCTACTCGATCGACGCCGTTTGGGCCTTCGATTGGTAAATATGTAATGGACAAATCCCGCTCGCCGAGATTCGGGTATGAATGCTTCATATCGTATTCAACGATATTGCCGCGGAAACACTCCTCCATTTTCGGTTTGACCTTCGATTGATAAATAGGCTCGCCCAGCACTTCCTTTATCGAATGCCCAACGATTTGTTCCCTGGTTATCCCGCGGTAGTTCATGAGGGCGCGGTTGGCGATTACAAAGCGATGGTCGCGATCCACCACGGCAATCATTTCGTCGAGGCTCTCGACTACTCTCTCGTATTCCTGGAGCCGTCCCTCTCGGAGCTTGCGTTCGGTAATGTCACGGGAGACGCCGACCAGGTATTCGCGATCGAGTACAACATGCTTCAAGCTGATCTCAACCGGAAAGGTGGTTCCGTCTTTTCGCCGGTGAAGGCGTTCAAGGGCCATGGATCCGGACTTTCGCAGATCATCGACGGTCTGAGTAACGGAAGCGGGAGTAATACTTGGATCGATGTCAAAAACCGTCATGGTGAGCAGTTCTTCGCGGGTGTAGCCGAGCTCAGCGCACGACCTTTGATTTACGTCGAGAAAGCTCAGGGTCGCGGGGTCGATGACTTCAATGGCGTCGTTCGATTGGTCGAGCAAGGTGCGAAAGAGTTGCAGTTCACGCAGCATCAACTCTTTTTCGCGGGCAATCCGTTCCAGCCTGGCATTTTCTTCAAGCAGAGCCTTTCTGGCATGCACACGGCCGGTGACATCGTGAGCGATGCAGCGGACGACCTGTCTGTCGATGCCCTCGGCTCGCAAGGAGCTGTGATATTGCCAGTAGCGGCGCTCACCGGTTCGTGCGACGAGCGCGACAATGCCACGCGCTTCGCCCTGGGACCGCACTTCGCCGAGGTATTTTTCGACCCGATTGCGGAATCTGGGAGAGACGAGTTTCCGGAATTGAGCGCGGAGGATTTCTTCAGGCGGGAAGCCAAGGAGGGTGGCGGAAACGGCATCAACCGACAACAGGCGTCCATCGAGGTCGTGGGTGCATCGCAATTGGTGAAGGTGGGCAAGCAGAGTGGGGCCTGAGTTCTTGTTCGCAATAGATTCTTCTTGAGTAGAGCGCGATTGCCGTGGGTGTTCGAAAAAAGAGGCGGGCATAGCCTCGTGAGCCTGTGACGTCATGATTGAGTCCGTGCGCAACCATTTAATGGGTTGCGGAAAAAGTCATTTGCGTGTCCCTGGGGTCTGGCGGCAACTGGAGGCCACCGCTCATTGATGCGAAAGGTGCGATTAATTTCTGGTGCGATTGAAGACGCACTCTTTGAACTTGGAGTCGATCTCTCGCCCACATGCTGTTAAGCGTGAAGCACCGGGCGAGAGCGGTATTGGTTTCGCTGTCGCGCAACTACTGTCGGTAGCAGTTTACTCCCTGCCAAAAAAAGTTTTGGGGAGCTTCGGTTTTCATGAAAACTTGAACTTGCCTCCAGCGGCTCGAAATGTCAACCGAACGAGAGTAGGTTCGGGGCGATGGCTATATTCCGCCGAACCGCGCGAAAGTGCAAGACCACAAGTGACCGTGGTCGATTGGGATCGCACCGATGAGCGGCTAAATGAGGCCAGGTTACCGGCCCCCAACAAACAGGCGTGAACGCTCGACAAGCGCAGCAGGCTCTGGCACATCTTAATTTCGACCGGGAGGGCGCTGTTCAACCATCCAAACAGCCAACGAACGTCGAATTGCCCCCGTTGAAGGCAGTCACCGCTATATTTTTCAATAACTTACAAACCGTTCGCTGCCTCATTTCGCCGTTTACTACGAATTTTCATCCTTTCCCTGCCTTCCGCGTGCGTAAGAGATCAAGGATTCAATAGCATAACGATGAGCCATTCCACGCATCGAAGCTTCCAGGTTTCTTCGTGGAATCCCTTTTAAGTCGTGTTCCACGCCAAGGCGCGGAGAGACAGCTAGAGGGAAAGTTCTAAGCGAGAGTTGAGAAAGCGAGAGCAGAATGCACAAGCCGATCAAATATGTTGAGAAGGCCGTGACAGTTGCCGCCACTGGCGCCTGGGCCGTCTTTGAGCGCCTGAACCGCGTTGCTCCCAACGCATCGCCGACTCCGAAGTGGTCCGATAAGCCGCTGCTCAAATCGTGGGAAAAGTCGAAGCCGCCGCTGGGTTGGCCGCGCTCGACCGACTCGCTGTGTCCGAAGTGCGTGCCGGAAATTCGCCAGCAGATTCTCGACGGCCATCTGCCGGTCGACATTCTGATGAACGAGAAAGTCGGCGAAGTCAAAGCGCAGATCATTGAGCGCGATGGAAAGATCTGGATGGTCAAAGACTGTCCGAAGCACGGTCACTTTGAAGACCTGATGTCGATTGACACAGAGTTCACGAAGCACCTCGAAGAAGTTTTCCCGGGCCGCGACATCAAGGCGCATAAAGATGAGCACCTCCACCACCACGGTTCTTCGACGGTGAAGTATGGCCGCGGCGCGGTGCTGACGGTTGATCTCACCAATCGCTGCAACATGATGTGCGATCCCTGTTTTATGGATGCGAACCAGGTTGGCTTTGTGCATGAGTTGACGTGGGAAGAAATCAAGACCATGCTCGACAACGCCATTACGATCAAGCCGCGACGCCAGATGTCGGTGCAATTCTCGGGTGGCGAGCCAACGCTTTCCCCGTACTTCCTGGATGCGGTTCGCTATGCGCGCAAGGTTGGCTACAACAGCGTGCAGGCGGCGACTAACGGGATCGAATTTGCGAAGAGCTTCGAGTTCTGCCAGCAGGCGGTTGAAGCCGGCATGCGTTATGCCTATCTGCAGTTTGACGGCATTGGCAATGCGGCCAATTCACATCGCGCCGTCGCCAATTTGTTTGATGTGAAGCTGAAGGCGATTGATAACCTGCACAAGGCGGGCTGCGAGATCGTACCAGTGATCACGATTATCAACGGCATTAACAATGAGCAGGTCGGACGCATCATTCAATTCGCGCTCGACAATCCGAAGAAGATCGGATTCCTGTCGTTCCAGCCAGTTTCGTTTACGGGCCGCGACGAAGCCATCACCGACGATCGCCGCATTGCGCAGCGCTACACGCTGGCGCACCTGGCACACGATGTGAAAAATCAGACCGGCATGGGCGAGCCCGCGCGCGACTGGTTCCCGATCAGCTTCATGTCGACGTTCAGCGATTGGGCCGATCTGATGCACTCCGAGGACCTGAGCAACGACTGGGGCCAGCTCTCCTGCGGATGCCATCCGAATTGCGGTACGGGCATGGCGGTGATGATCGACAAAGAAACGAAGGAAGCGGTTCCGGTCACGGCGTTCCTGAAGGGCGACCAACTGGGCAAAGACATCGCCAAGGTAAACGACGCGGCGCGCAGCAAGTTCTGGACGGTTGTGGGCATGGCGCTGGTGCCCACTCGCTCCGCTCAGGCTCGAAATGACAACGGCAATCCGGCCTCCTTTGCCTCCATTCACCCGCGAAAGTGCGATTCAAAAAGTGCGGCTTGCCGAAGATGGATGGA
>JBAVYO010000340.1:0-16479 GCA_049698855.1 Terriglobales bacterium | reverse complement strand
GCCTTCTCCGCTGTCCGACAACGTGATCGCCGAGCTGAAGCCATCCGAAACGGCTGTCGTGATTGTCGATGTGCCGGACGCGCCACGCGCTAGAGTGAGCGAAGTCGGCGACGCGCTCAGAGTGAAGGTGGGCTTCGTCTTAGTGACGGTCAGGCTCACGGTGGTGGTTTCCACTGTGCTGCCCGAGGTTCCAGTCACCTTGATGGAGTAAGTTCCGGTAGCAGTCGACGCTGCGACCTTGAGTGTCATCGTGGAAGTTCCAGCGCCGGTGATGGAAGTTGGATTGAAGGAAATAGTGACGCCGGTGGGCTGGCCGGTGGCGGTGAGAGCGATGGCCGAGCTAAAGCCGCCGGTTACGGCGCTGGTGATGGTCGAGGTGCCCGAGGTACCCTGAGCGACAGAGACCGAGGTGGGCGAGGCAGAAAGGCTGAAGCCGGGGGTCGAAGATCCCGACAGAGAGTTGATCAAGCCGGAACCGTTCGGGCTGCCCCAGCCGGTGGCCAAATCAAAACCTGTGGTTGCCGGGAAGCCATTATTGCCGCTGGTGATGTCGTGGAAATCGGCGTCATAGCTTGAGCCTTCGCCAATGGCATAGAGCAAAGGGTTGATGAAGCCGACCCGCGAATTGCCGTTTGCGACAGCCTGTTGATTGACGAGAGCCAGATATCCGGCCCACATGGGTGCGGCAAAGCTGGTGCCACCATAGTAGTTGGCGGTGCAGGTGGTTTGATCCGCACAAACGTAGAAGGTGTAATTTGCGTTGGCGGAAACGTCTGGGCCATTGCGATAGGTCTTGGAGCAACTGGAGCATCCGCTGGCTGCCGTCTTTTGCCAGGAAGGAATGGCGTAATGATCGGGTGAAATGCCACCGCCGCCGCTGGACCATGTGCTTTCAGAATTCCAAGGACCGGCAGCTTTCGTGGTGGTCAAGTCGGTTCCGCCAACGGAGGTTACATATACCGAATCGGAGGGGTAAACCGGGTTGTTCCCGGATGGAGTGGTCCATGCGCCGCTGTCGCCGGCTGCCTGGAACAAGTTTTGACCTTGTCCAGCGAACTCCTCGAAATATGGGAGGTCAGTCGCGGGATCGGCCGGGTACCAAGTCCAGGACGAACTCAGTTGGCCGTTCAAGGGGCTGGCGGTCGCCATCGCGTTGAAGATAGCGGAATCGCTCGATCCGACGTACACAATGAGGCTCGACATGCCGGGCGCCATGCCGAGGGCTTGAGTCATGTCGAGAGTCTGCTCGGTATCGTCGCAGCCGCTAGCTTCAAGGCAGCTGGTGGAAGTTCCGTCGGTGGACAAGAGAGTGACGGGAACATTATTGGTTTGGCCGGCATTCTTGTAATACGTGGTCAGGTCAGCGAGATCAGTGCCGTAATACTCAAGCAAGCCCAGCGACTGGCCGCTGCCGGTGAGCGATCCTCCGTAGTAGGCTGCGCGCATATCGCTGGCCAGGAAGGAAGCGTCAGGGCCGGACCCCGTGGTGGCATTGGACCGGGCATTCGCAGTGTTGCTGCGGCGCTTGTAAAGGGGCCGCGGGATGGAATAGTTATCGAGGCCCGAGATATGCCAGAGCTGGACGGGCAGATCGACGGTGGGCTCGCGGTCGGGAGCGTAGAACGTGCGATTCTCCGTAGGGTGCTGGTAGACCCCCATGTTGATATGGAGGGCATTTTCAATGGCTGCTACCGGCGCCTGGACGTCCACGTTCAGGCGATTGCGCGAAGTACCAACAACGATGAGGCCGTTTGCATTCGCGAAATGGATGACGGCGTCATAATCTTCCTGGCTCGGGCCGAATCGGGCGGTAAACTCTTCCACGGTGAGGAATTGACGGTATGAAGGGCTAAGGGGATCGTAGAGTTCGCCGAGAAAATTCTCGAGTTCCGGCTGATGGCGAAGCGGCAAAGTGAGAACAAGGCGCATGGATTGGATGGCCGGAAGGTGTCCGACGGATGAAGCTTGCCCATTGAGCACAGCGTCGCGCATATGGCGAGTGGCGAGGGACTGCGGCTGTGCCTGACAGACGATGCTCACAATTGACACGATCGCAATGGAAGTGATCAAGCAAATGACTAGCCTACGAATCATGGGATCTCCTTGCAGATTAGGTTGTGCGAAGTCGCGCTCTTGTGGATCGATGGGCTGGACTGACGAATGACCACGGGCCCAAATATAGAGTAATTCTACACCCGTCGCAGGCGGTATAGGGCCGATATTGCTAGCCAGTGAATCGTTTGTGCCTCGCCCAAATGGCCTACTGGATAAGGCTTTTGGGCCACTCCACCGCTGTCCAAATTCCTCAAAAGTAACCGGCTGACTGCGCGGCGGTGATCTTGCCGGTCTGAGTGTATGCCCCCAGAATAGCTGTGAAGAGTACGAGAATCATTCGACAATATCCTAGCTTCTCCACCGGAAACCCAGCTTGAGGTGGAGGTCACCAAGGGCGAACGAATAGCGAAATACAGGGGAATAATCGAGATGAAATTGAAGTTGCCTATTGTTGTAGCGCTTGCCTCATTCCTTATTTGCACGACCATGGCTGCGGCGCAGGCAGGACGAGTTGGTGGAAAAATAATTGTCCCCAATTCGAGCATTGAACGCAGCAGTGACATCGGACGATTCGCGCATACACATATCCTGGGGTTCCTTCCCGCCGAGACAATGCGAAACGAGCAGACGGGAGGACCGCCGTATGCCGGATACGCGTATGAGACGCCGGCGTCGCTGGCGTGCGTCTATGGCTTAGTTGCAGCGGTGACAGGCTGCAATCCGAATACGGCCAAGACAGTGCCTACGGGCGGCGCAAGAATGATCGCGCTGGTCGACGCCTACGACGCACCCAATGCGGCAAGCGATCTGGCCAAATTCTCGAGCCAGTTCGGCTTGCCTGCTGCGAGCTTCCAGGTCGTCTATGCGAGTGGAACAAAGCCGGCGTACGACATGGGATGGGAATTTGAAGAATCGCTGGATGTGCAGTGGGCCCATGCCATGGCGCCGAGTGCGAAGATCGTGCTGGTGGAGGCGGCATCGAGCAGCTTTACAGATCTGATGACGGCCGAAGACGTGGCGAGCAAAATGGTGAATGCCGCGGGCGGAGGCGAGGTCTCCAACAGTTGGGGAGGCAGCGAATTCAGCGGCGAGACGTCGTATGACTCGCATTTTGTGAAAGCGGGTGTGGTATTCCTGGCTTCGGCGGGCGACTCTCCGGGCACGAGCTGGCCGAGCACGTCGCCGAATGTGGTTTCGGCGGGAGGAACGACGGTGCGGCGCAACCCATCGACGGATGCCTTCATTGCCGAGGCTCCATGGGACTCGGCTGGGGGCGGCATCAGCGTGGTCGAAGCGCGGCCGACTTACCAGAGCGCGATTGCGAGCACGGTTGGGAGTTATCGCGGCGTTCCCGACTTGTCGTTTGATTCGAATCCGGTGACGGGTGTTTGGATCTACGACACGAACGTGGGCGGGTGGAACATTGTTGGCGGGACCAGCGTGGCCTCGCCTGCATTGGCTGGGATCATCAATTCGGCAGGGAGCTTTTATACCTCGTCGAATGGGGAGCTGACGGCGATCTATAGCAAACTTGGCGTGGCGTCGGACTTCAACGATGTTGCGTCGGGGTATTGCGGTCCGTATGGAGGTTACACGGCGGGCACGGGCTGGGATATGTGTACCGGCGTTGGCACGGATAAAGGCACGGCAGGGAAGTAGGGTGAGTGCGCTGAAGGTCGTCGGTTGTTAGTCGTTGGTCGTCTGCAGGGCGAAGGACAGATTGATTGTCCGTAGGTGCTGACGACTGACGACTAACGGCCGACGACTAACGGCGGCTATGAAACAATACGGCCCACTCGATATTGGGTGGGCCGTTCCTTCTTGTTGAGCTTAGTTATCGAAAGTCAGACGTTGATCACCGCGACTAACTCTTTGACCGCGGCTGCGCTCTTATCCAGCGCGGCTTTTTCTTCCGCAGTTAGTTTGATCTCGATGATCTGTTCGATCCCGTTCGACCCCAGCTTTACGGGGACGCCTACGTAGAGGCCCTTGATGCCGTATTCTCCGTTGAGATAGGCGGCGCAGGGAAGAATCTTCTTTTTGTCTTTCAGAATCGCCTCGACCATTTCAGTGGCAGCGGCGGATGGGGCGTAGTAAGCCGAGCCGGTCTTCAAGTACTTGACGATCTCGGCGCCACCGTCGCGGGTGCGCTGGACGAGCGCATCGAGGCGGTCTTTCGGAATCAGTTCGGTGATTGGAATTCCCGCGACTGTGGAATAGCGGGGAAGCGGGACCATGGTGTCACCGTGTCCGCCAAGAACGAAAGCGTTGACATTCTCCACGCTGACGTTGAGTTCCATGGCGATAAAAGCGCGGAAGCGGGCGGAGTCGAGTACGCCGGCCATGCCGATGACGCGCTCGCGGGGGAATCCGCTGAGCTTATAGGCGGCCTGGGCCATGGCGTCAAGCGGGTTGGAGACGATGATGAGAATGCAGTCGGGTGAGTTGGCAACGACTTTGCCGACCACGTCGCTCATGATTTTGTAGTTCGTGTTGAGCAGATCGTCGCGGCTCATGCCGGGTTTGCGAGGGATGCCTGCGGTGATGACGACGATGTCAGACTTGGCGGTGTCGGCATAGTCGTTCGTGCCTTTGACGAACGAGTCGCGTTTTTCGATGGGCATGGCCTGAAGCAGGTCGAGCCCTTTGCCTTGCGGGACGCCTTCGATGATATCGATGAGGACGACATCGCCTAACTCCTTGGAGGCGATCCAGTGAGCGGCGGTGGCGCCTACATTTCCAGAACCTACTACGGTGATTTTATTGCGCATGAAATTTCCTTTCTAATAAAAAACCTTTGGTTGCGACGGATGTGGGAATACTTTTTTTCAGATAATCGCTAAGGCACTACGGTCACAGTAATTGCGTTTGACTTGACGTCGTCTTTGTGTTCCTCGTCGTAGTGCCATACCTGGACAGTGTATTTCCCCGGTGCGCTCATGTCATACAACTCGCTAAGCCTGATTTCGGGTGTTATGACCTCTCCTGGATGCATGGCAGTGGCTCCTACACTAACTCCAACATAAATCGCCTTATCTTCGGGGGTCTGTCGCCCGAAAATAAGCCTGCCCTTCCTCGTCAAAGGGGGCTCGTTCCCCTGAGCGTCTCTTACAATCGGAGGGAAACCAAGCAATTCCCCGTGGGCGTCCCCTTCAGGCCTTCTCATACGAACAAGATCATGATCCGATATATTCTTAAATCGTATCTTAACAACAATCGGTGAGCCCGCCTTTACAGTGTCGTGCTCGACGCTGATCCCTAAGCTGAATGGCCGTTGTACCGTCTGCGCAAGAGCCGCTCCAGCCAGGACCGCCAGTATGACCGCCAGTATGACCGGCAAAAGCCTCCGCAACATTCTGGTAATGCCTCCACTGCTATCTTAGTCCGCGGCGACGGCTACTTGCATATTTTCGATCATGCAGGTGGCGAATTCGCTGGTTTTTACTTTTGTCGCCCCTTCCAACATTCGTTCGAAATCGTAGGTGACTTTTTTCTGTTCGATGGTGCGCTCCAGGCTTTGCTCGATCAGATCCGCGGCTTCGGTCCAGCCGAGGAAGCGGAACATCATGACGCCGGAGAGAATGACGGAGCCGGGGTTGATGACGTCCTTGTCGGCATACTTGGGAGCGGTGCCGTGCGTGGCTTCGAAGATGGCATAGCCGTCGCCGACGTTGGCTCCGGGAGCGATACCGAGTCCGCCTACCTGCGCGGCGCAGGCGTCGGAAATGTAGTCGCCGTTCAAGTTGGGCGTGGCGAGCACGGTGTATTCATCGGCGCGCGTGACGACCTGCTGGAAGATGGAATCGGCGATGCGGTCGTTGATGAGCAGCTTCTTCTTCCATGCGCCGTTGCCGTGCGTGGCGTAGATGGAGTCGAGGACTTGCTTCACTTCTTTTTCGACTGCCTGGCGAAATTCGGGTGGCGCAAATTCCATACCGGGCTCAACAAGCTCAGCATTCTGGGCAACGGTGAGACTGGGGTTCTTGTCTTTGTTGTCGATGATCCAGCTCTCGCGCTCGGTCACAACCTGGCTGCGGAATTCCTCGGTGGCGATTTCGTATCCCCACTTGCGGAACGCACCCTCGGTGAACTTCTGAATGTTGCCCTTGTGAACGAGCGTGACGGACTTCTTTTTATTGTCGAGCGCGAATTGAATCGCCATGCGGACGAGGCGCTTGGTGCCAGTGATGGAGATGGGCTTGATGCCGACGCCGGAATCAAGGCGAATCTGCTTCTTGCCACCCTTCAGCATGTCTTTGTTGAGGAATTCAATGAGGCGGGCGACTTCGGGCGTGCCTTCCTCCCATTCGATGCCGGCATAAACGTCTTCCGTGTTCTCGCGGAAAATAGTGAGGTCCATGCGCTCGGGGTGCTTCACGGGCGAGGGAACTCCGGCGTAATACTTGACGGGACGCACGCAGGCGAAGAGATCGAGGATCTGGCGCAGGGCGACGTTGAGCGAGCGGATACCGCCGCCGACTGGCGTGGTCAGAGGTCCTTTGATGGCGACGCGGAATTCGCGAATGGCGCTGATGGTGTCATCGGGGAGCCAGTTCTGGAACTTCGCCTTGGCTTTTTCTCCGGCGAAAACTTCGTACCAGGCTACCGAGCGCTTGCCCTGATAGGCGCGCTCGACAGCAGCGTCGAATACGCGGACGGAGGCTTTCCAGATGTCGCGGCCGGTGCCATCGCCTTCAATGAAAGGGATGATGGGATGATTGGGCACGCGGTACTTGCCGTTGCTGTACTCGATCTTTTGCCCGTTGGACGGGACCGGAACTCCATTGAAAGACGACATGACTTTCCTCCAGCGATTGTAGGGAACCTGTAATTATAAAGAATTCTGAGCCTAGAGAGATTGCCTTGGGACGGCCCAACGGACAGTGAGGGGCGTCACATGGGAAAGTGACGCGCAGCACAGGCACAAGTGCGCACTGTGCAAGGGGTTATGCGCCACTGAAGCCGATTATTTCCTAAACAAATCTCCAAGAGCCTGCTTCATCACCTGGCCGCCGACTTCGGAGATGGATTTGGTCAGCGGAATGTCCTTCGGGCAGATCTCAACGCAATTCTGGGCATAGCCGCATTCCTGGATGCCGCCGTCTCCCATAAGGGCTGTGAGGCGCTCGCGCTTCAGCGCTGCGCCGGTGGGGTGCGTATTGAAAAGGCGCACCTGCGAGATGGTGGCTGCGCCGACGAAGCCGGTGCCATCGGTGAACTGCGGGCAGGCTTCCATGCAGCAGCAGCAGGAGATGCAGCGCGAGAGCGGGTAGCTGGCTTCCTGATCCTCGGCGCTCTGGCGCGGACCGGAGCCGAGGTCGTAAGTGCCATCGACCGGTACCCACGCTTTGACCTTTTTCAGGTTCTCGAAGATGACGCTGCGGTCGACGGCGAGGTCGCGCACGACCGGGAACTTCTTCAAGGGCTCAAGCTTGATCGGTTGATCGAGGTGATCGATCAGCGCTGAGCAGGCCATCTTGGCTTTGCCATTGATCAGCATGGCGCAGGACCCGCACACCTCTTCCAGACAATTCGAGTCGTAGGTGATGGGCGTGGTCTTCTTGCAGTCATGCGTGACGGGGTTGGCCGCGATGTCCATCAGGGCCGAGATGACGTTCATGTTCGGCCGGTAGGGAACCTGGAACTCCTCCCACGTCGCCGGGGCATCGGGGTTAAGTTGGCGTTTGATCTTGAAAGTTACGGTTTTATTATTAGCCATTAGCTTCTAGCCTTTAGCTCCTAGCGTGTAATATTTCAGCCCTTGCTGACGCGGGCGCGGGATTTAATGCAACGGGCAATAGTTTTGCGATCCCGCATTGAAATCCGCGCCCCGCTCAAATGCAAGACTCCGATGGCTTCCTGTCCACAGATCTTGCCCTTTCTCACTAACACGCGCTTTTTCGTGCCGATTTTGTAACGTTCGGTATTTTTGTCAAATAGTTCTAGCGTTGCAAATCCTAATGCGACTATCAATTTCGGCTGAATGGCCTTCACCATTCGCGCAATATGGCACAAACAGAACTCCTGGATCTTCTTGCGCAGCGTCTTGTCCAAGTTTTTATGGTAGTCGCTAATGCTATTTGATCGCACAAATATTGCGTTCGTGCCGACACAATTCTCAATGAGTTTTCCGCCGAACATGTTTCGCAGATTCACCGCTAAAGGCCAACACTCTGTGGCGAATTCACTTTTCTTCGGCCACCTATTCTCTGAGCCGTATTTGCGTTCTTCCTTGGCAGTTTTACAGCCTTTCCCGGGCTGATATCCTATAAACAAAATTGGTGTCTCAAAAAAGGGCGGCCCGTAAAGAATTTGGAACCCCGGGTCTTTCTTGCTACCCTTCTTAAAGTATCTGTTGTAGAACACGTTAGTTTCTTTGTAGATGCACTTACAAGCCGTGCAAGCCTGGTGTTGGTCTTCGGATGTTTTTTTCGCATCATCACGAATGCCGCTCTCAGTACTTCCTCGGCCGCGGCTGAATCAGCCCCGCGTCCACCGGCTCAAACTCAAACTTCGGCTCATCCGCATCCGGCGCAAACGAAGCCTTGGTCGTCTTCATCCAGTTCTTGTCGTCACGCTCGGGGAAGTCCGGCTTATAGTGCGAACCGCGGGACTCGTCGCGCATGGCCGCTCCCTGCGCGATTACCCGCGACAGTTGCAGCATGTTGTAAAGCTGGCGTGCGAAGGCCACCGTCGTATTCGCCCACTGCGAGCGGTCGCTCAGGTTGATCTTCTGGAAGCGCTGAAGCAGTTCGACTACTTTTGCGTCGGCCGCCAAGCATCCCTTGTTGTAGCGGATGACCGTGCATTCCTTGGTCATCACTTCGCCCAGTTCGCGCCAGATCAGGAATGGATTTTCGCTGCCATCGGCTTTCATCAGGCCGTCATTGATTTCCTGCTGACGTTTGCGCTCGGCTTCGAAATGGCCGTTCGAGGGCGCGGCTTGCAGGTTCTTCGCATACTCAACCGTGGCCGGGCCGGAGATAAAGCCCGCGTAGATACAAGAGAGCAGCGAGTTCGCGCCCAGCCGGTTGGCGCCATGGTATTGGTAATCGGCCTCGCCAGCGGCGTAGATTCCGGGAATGTTCGTGGCTTGCTTGTAATCGACCCAGAGTCCGCCCATGGTGTAGTGCATGCCGGGGAAAATCTTCATGGGCACGTCGCGCGGATCGTCGCCGACGAACTTCTCGTAGATTTCGAGGATGCCTTCGAGCTTCTTGTCGAGCAGCTTGCGATCGATGTGGGTGAGGTCGAGATAGACCATCGGCTTGCCGTCGATGCCGAGCTTGTTTTCGAACACAACTTTAAAAATAGCGCGCGTCGCGATGTCGCGTGGGACGAGATTGCCGTATTTCGGATACCACTCTTCGAGGAAGTACCAGCGTTCTTTTTCTGGAATCGATTTCGGGTCGCGCTTATCTCCGGGCGTGCGCGGAACCCAGACGCGTCCACCTTCGCCGCGGGCGGATTCCGACATGAGGCGCAGCTTATCCTCACCGGGGATACAGGTGGGATGGACCTGGATGAGCTCGCCGTTCGCGTAATAGCAGCCCTGCTGGTAGAGCGCGGACTGCGCCGATCCGGTGCAGACCACCGAATTCGTCGACTTGCCGAAGATGGCGCCAATGCCGCCCGTGCAGATGATGATGGCGTCGGCAGGAAAGGTACGGATTTCCATGGTGCGGAGGTCCATGGCGCAGATGCCGCGGCAGACGCGGTTTCCGTCGAGCACGGCGGAGAGGAATTCCCAGTGCTCGTACTTTTTGACTTTGCCTTCGGACTCGTAGCGGCGGACTTGCTCATCGAGCGCGTAGAGAAGTTGCTGGCCGGTGGTGGCTCCCGCAAAAGCCGTGCGGTTATACAAAGTGCCGCCGAAGCGGCGGAAATCGAGCAGGCCTTCGGGAGTGCGATTGAACGGGACGCCCATGCGGTCGAGCAGGTCGATGATGCCGGGCGCGGCATCGCACATGGCTTTCACGGGCGGCTGATTGGCGAGGAAGTCGCCGCCGTAGATAGTGTCATCGAAGTGCTTGTAGGTAGAGTCGCCTTCGCCCTTCAGGTTCTTGGCCGCGTTGATGCCACCCTGCGCGCAGACCGAGTGCGAGCGCTTTACTGGGACGATCGAGAAGAGGTCAACTTCACCGCCCATTTCGGCGATCTTGATGACGGCGGATAGGCCTGCCAGGCCTCCGCCAACGACGATGATTTTCGGAGCTGCCATCTGTATGAATCCGATCTGAGCTGTTCCAGCGTTGGAGCCGTGCTCAAACTTAAACTTTCCCTCAGCGGCTAAAACCGCTGTTGTGTGTGCGCTGCGCGGTGCGGCTGAAGCCGCACCCTTTCAAAGCATGTTCAAAATCCGCGGCGGCTAAGAAAGCCGATCAAAAAATACAATCCTTATCTCAGCGCTAAAGCTGCGCCACCCAAAAGCTGCTGCGGCACCCAAGGCCGCTGTGGCATCCAAGAGCGATCTATCCAAACGCTCCTGGCTCTTTGCACACAAAAAAACGCTAGCGCTCTTACTTCACCTGCATTGCAATGCTCTCTGGAGTGTCCGGCTCCAGAGGCTGACGCGGAGTGCTCAGGAATCCATACATGCTGACCGCGCCCAGACTGATCAGTCCGAGGGCAAGCAACACGCAAAGATAGCCAAGACGGCGGCGCGCTACTTCGCCGGTGGTGATGCCCCACTTGGCGCAGAAAAGCCAGATTCCATAGGCAAAGTGCCAGGATGCCGCGATGATTCCCACGGCGTAGAAAGCGATCATCCAGGGATTCTGAAATTCTCCCTGCACCTTGGCAAACGACTGCATGGGATGCGTGGGCAGATGCAAGCCGGTGAAGCGCAAATAGTATGTGTGCTGCACGATGTAAATCAGCGCGATGATTCCCGTCCAGCGCTGCGAGGTGTAGAGCCAGTTGCCCTGCCACGGATAATCGCTGACGTTGGAATCGCCGCGCCACCAGATCCAGACGCCATAGAGGCCGTGATAGAGGATGGGTATCCAGATGAAGAACAATTCCATGCCAACCACGAAGGGCAGGCTGTTGAGGAAGGCGACCTGCTTGCCGTAAGCCTCCGGGCCTTTGAAGGCTTCGTAGTTGGAGATGAAGTGTTCGAGGAGAAATGCGCCGATGGGAACGATGCCCGTGAGCGAGTGCAGACGGCGCAGCAGGAACGAATTGCCTTCTCCGGCGCGCAAGGGAGCGACGCCGGGTTTGATTCTGGGAGCGACGGAACTGGCTGATGCCACGATGGGCTCCTACGTGAGTCGCTATGAATTCAAGCGAACCGCTCATTATCGGTGCGCGTTGGAATACAAGTCAAGGGAACACGGGTCACTCTTGCATGTGATGGCGGACACATGGCGAAGGGTCGGGCCGATTCGCGGCCAAAAACAACTGATCAGGAGCACTCGTGATTGGAGCGGCACCAATCGAGGAATGCGCGAAACGCGGCGCCACGGTGGCTGTAGCGGGATTTTTCTTCGGCGCTTAGTTCGGCGAACGTCTTGCCGATTTGCGGGAAATAGAAAAGCGGGTCGTAGCCGAAGCCGTTTGTGCCGCGAGGGGCGTCGAGAGTGAGGCCTTCGGCAGTTCCGCGGAATGTTGCGAGGGTTTGGCCGTCGCGGGCCGCGGCGAGGACGCAAACAAACCGGGCTGTGCGCTTTTCCATCGGGACGTTAGCCAGTTCGCGGAGCACGCGCGCGTTGTTGGCGTCGTCGTCAGTATTGCAATCGGCCGCGTGCGGCTCCTTATTTTGGAGATCGGGGGCGGCATAGCGAGCGGAGTGAACACCGGGCGCGCCGTGTAGCGCGTCGATTTCGAGGCCGGAATCGTCGGCCAGAACCAGTTCTCCGGGGACCGAGCGGCTGTATTCTTCAGCCTTCTTGCGGGCGTTTGCCTCGAACGTGAGGCCGTCCTCGACAACGGGCGGGAGAGCAGAAAATCCGGGAATGCCGGCGATTGAGATTCCGTGGGCGGTCGCGGCTCCGGCGAAATCTCGCAGTTTGCCGGCGTTTGAAGTCGCGATCAGGACTGTGCGTTTCATGCTTTGCGCCCTCTGAACATTCTCTTGAATGCTTTCTTGCGGAAACGGACGAGAGTGCTTGTCGCCACGCGGCCGGGTTTTGATCCAAAGGAGCACGAAAATCGCCGCGCTTAGGATTGAGGCTGCATCGCCCAACGTGCGATCGCGTGTGCGTGTGAATTCAATTTCAACATCGTTTTCGCCAGAGTTGATGGGAACGACGATCAGGCCGGTAACCGGGGAAGTGGCAACGGTGACATTGCGGCCGTTGACTTTAACCTTCCACGCCGGGTAGTTGAACAGGCGCACGGTCAGATTACAGGGATTGTCCGTAAAGACCTGGAAGCTCTTGTCGGTTGCGCTCCACTTGATTATTTTCTGACTGATTATTTTGACAGCGGCCGTCGGCGGGTTACCATCCGTCGCATCGGTCATTGGCGTTTCATTTGTCGGCGCATCGGGGCTTTGCGAGTCAGGCTGTTCGGTTGGTGCAATGCTCAGCTGTGGCAAGTCTTTATTCAACTCATACGAATCCGCACCTGCGGGGACGTATTCATCGACGCCTTCGTTGCCGGATCCATCAATCATGGATTGCTGCATGTCATCGAGATCATCGGCGGTAACCCACCAGGGAGGTTGGGTATGCAGGCCCGCGATTATGATGACCGCCAGCAAGACTACGCACACAAGCGCACGCGCGCTCCAACGCCAGATCGCGGACGGAACTGTGGCCATCGCGAGGAGGAGAGCGTTTGCTACATTCGTGCAAAGGAGCCAGCGAAAGGGAAGTTGGACATAGTGGAACGCGGGCAAGTATTTCCACAACACATTGCTGAACGAGAGGGTTGCGAAGGCAGTTGCGCCTCCCCACATCGCCAGGATTTTCCAGAGCGGGGATTGCGACCGCTCGCGGCGTGAAAAAAAGATCGCACAGAGCAGGATCGCGATGTCAGCCACCACGACGAATGAGACGAGACGATTGAAGCGATTGTGATCCGGATCGGCAGTCATGGTGAAAAGGAAGTGATCTTGCGGCCGGACTCCGGGGGAAAAGACTTGGGCGATATCGATCCAACGCTGCTCGTAAATGGCTGGGACGAGATAAATGGATGCGAGGCCGGCGCCGAGCAGTACGGCGAGGGCAAGGTTCGTCAAAGGGCGGAAGGTCTTGTGCCGAACGGCGAGGAGTAAACAAATGACCGCGGCGGAGTAGTGAATCATCACAGACGCGGGAACATTCGTGAGCCATGCTGCGGCCAGCAGCAGGCTTAACTGTAGCGTGGGGCGGAAGCCGGGCTCCTTGAGCTGTAGCAGAATCAGCAAAAGAAGCGGCAAAAGAGCTGATGTCAGCAGTTCCGCATAGGCGCTACGCCAATAAATGATCAGGAGGTGATACGGATTGAGCGCGTAAAATATGGCGGCAAAAAGTGCGTCGGAAGGCGAGAGCCAGCGCCGGGCGAGATGGTACATGGCTCCGCCAGCAAGCGTGAGCGAAAGCCAGCAATACACTGCTGGGACCAGTTTCCAGGGAAGCATGGAGCCCAGCGCTGCGCCGAGTATCCAGGAAAAAGGAGGATAAAAGAGAAATCTGGGTTCGCCGTATCCCCAGTGCGGCATGGCTGCCCAGCGAGGATAGAGAATTCCCTGGCGCCATTGGCTTAGAACATCCATCCAGGAGAACATGTGAAACTCGAAGTCGTGGCCTGAGGGAATGCCTTGCCAGGCGAATGGCGCGACGGCCAACAGGCAGGCGGTAGCAATGATGAGCCAGGCAATCCATGACTGCTGCGGGAAAGCCTGCTGGTCGCTGGCGATGGTCAATCGGTTCTCGTGCGGATTGAGGAATTGAGTGCTCATGCGTGCCTGGGCTGCTCGGGCTAGGCAATTCTATTGCATCGCGAAAGGACGATGAAAAGAAGGGATTGAAACAGAGGCGCGTAGAAGGCGCGCTGAAAACGGGATGCTAGTTGCCGACGGCGCAGGTTCGCTGGCGGCTCAACTGGGCTAGAAATTCTTCTTGCTCCATCGCGCTGCCGGTGCGGAGCAAGGTCAGCAAAGGATCCTCGGCATCCCCCGGCTGGGAATTGCCTTGGCTGAGATCGATAGGGTTGGCCACGAGCGCCCGTGGAGAGGTCTCGAGTCTTGGCGGGGCTTCAGGATGACGGACAAGGCAGTCGATAAATTCCCCGACGGACTCCCGTTGTTGCTGGGTGCGTGCCGGAAACTCAATGCCCATGCCATGACCGGGATGCATCACGCGGACCAAGCCGTCGATGTGAATTTCCATGTCCGTTGCTTTGAGACAGAGATCCACGGCTGAGGATTGTGGAAATGGAGATTCGGTTTCGATGTAGCAGCCGCCGAGACTCAAGTCAGTCAGCTTGCATTGACCTACGGGGCCTTGATCGTCCTGCAAACTGTCGCGCGATTTCGCTTTCAGCCATTCGGCCATTCGCTCGCGAATCCTGGCTTCCATATCAAGAAACCGGAGACCGAGCTGGCCGTTGTTAGTGCGCCATGCGACCTCCGCGTGGGCCTCAACGTGGAGAGGGTGGTCCGGCAGTTCGAATGACACGTGAACCAGCGTGGACAAGGCAATTGGTTTGGCCGCGAGCACATCCATTCCGCCCGTGCTCAGATCGAGCAATATACCTTCAACGGTACTCTCTTCGTTAACGTGGATCGTTGCTGGAACCTGCACGGCGATCCGAAACGATTTGCGGCGTTCGCGCTTGAGAATAGCGGCTGCGGCGCGCAGGGTAGCGAGGGCTGATACAGGGCGGATCGGCTTGGTGAGTACGAAATGTGCGTCGGAGCCCAGGACGGCTCGAATTTGCCGAATGTCGCCCAACAAGGCGACGGTTACAGGAGGATTGCGGTGCGCGGCTGCAAGCCGGCGGCAGTTCTCAAAAATCAGCGACGCGGTTTGAGTATCTTCAAAGTCGGCAATGACCTGGTCGAAAGGTTCGCCGGAAAGCCGCGCGACCGCCACGTCGGCGGCGCTGGAACGTGTGACGGCGATACCGAGCTCAGCCAGCACGTGAATCAGTGTTTCCGAGCTTTGGTCGTCCTTCGATACCAGAAGTGCCTGCAACATGATGGAGCCGATACCTTTAGCGTAGTTCTGCTTCTACGGCCAGCGCGGAGTGCGTCCGGACTTCGAGTTCGCCGTCGTCGACTGGACACCGGCTTTAGCGGCCATCGCGTTTTTGCTATCCTCCTCGACTTCGGTCAGCACAGCCGGTTCGTCGTCGGAATCGTCAGCCAGCAGCGGGGCAACTTCACGTAATTTATCGGCGGCCTGCTGCAGCATTTCGATGTGCTTGGCCAGTTCGGTATATTGAGCCTGTTTTCGGCGCAGAACTTCATTGATGTCCTTCATGGAGCCCCCTGCGCCTGACTGTAGATTTTGGCAAGGGAGGAGGTCAACTTTAAAGGCGCCAAAGGCCGTTACGACTGTAATACTCAGGGTAGTAACTGGGGTCGGGCGACACTGGAATAAGCGGGATTTCAGGTGCGAAAGGGAGTAATGGCGAGAATAAAGAACCCCGCCCTGAGGCGGGGTTCGAGTGAGTGGTATGGGGATAACTTGGGAAAATACCCTAGTTACGCCGTCTTCCTGCGACGGAAAACGCCTGCAATTCCAACGAGACCAGTGCCGAGAAGCCCCAGGGTGCCGGGCTCAGGTGAAGTCGACAAGCGGGTATTTCCCGAACTGAGGTGAAGGATGCCCTTGCTCAGCTGGTAGTTCGTCGAATAGAAATATTGAGTGGTTGTGCCGGACGCCTCGTGGCCGTTGTACAGCATGCCGCGGATATCTCCGGTCAAGGTGAACGTCAGCTTGCCGCCATTGCCCGGAGGGCTGGTCAGCGTCCAGTCGATGGGGCCGACGAAAGCTCCGGAGAAGATGGTGCCCTTTGGCTGACCTGCCCCGCCACGGCCAGAGATATCAAACCAAGAGCCTGCCGCGGAAAAGGTGCCGTTGCCCTTGAGGGATGCGCCAGAGAAGGCGCCGGTGCCAAAGTTGACATATCCAAGGCTATGTCCCTTTGATGCCAAGATATTGTTGTAGCTTCCCATTTGGGAGTTTGCTGACAAACCAGAATCCGACAGGGAGATTGCGCCGAATCGGTTGGTGATGTCGATCGTATCCGCCCATGCCGCAATCGGCAGCGCCAGTGCAAGCAACGCAAGAACTACCACTCGCCTCATTTTTGGTTCCTCCTCGTATATTAACTATTGACTGCCCACTTTAACTCAGGTCGCCTAAACGGGAGTGCCCGTGAGGGACATGGCACGCCACATGGTACTTAAGCACTTCTCATTCCAAATCGGAACAAGATATTTAATCTTTATTTTACAACAACTTAAACAGAATCTTCCGAGCCTTATTC
>JBAVYO010000339.1:0-30996 GCA_049698855.1 Terriglobales bacterium | reverse complement strand
TTGGTATGGCGAGTAGGGGTCCTTCGACTCCGCCAGGAACTTCACTTCGTGATGTTCCTGCTGCGCTCAGAATGACACAAGTTGAGGGCTTGCGTGAGCGAGAGACTCCTCAAACACATGCCTGATGCTATTTTCTTGAGTAGGGCACCGAATTGATCACACCCTTACCTTCCTGAATCGTAATTGTCTGCCCGGCCGCGATATTATTCAGCTTATCTATCTGCCCGCTTGGCCAATCGATTTCGGCGGCGTCCGCTTTTGTCTTTGAGCCAAGGCCGAACGTCAACACCAATTCACTTGCTGACAAATAACTGGAGCCGGAACGCAGCATCTGCCACTGTTTTTCGCCGGAGGCGGTTATGCGCACCACAGCGCCTATGCCATCGCGATTCGACTTTGTTCCTACGAGTTTCACGCGCAGGCTTTGATTCGTGCCGCCTTCGTTGCGATAAAGGTGCGCCGCGCCGCCATTCGTCGTTACCAGGATATCGAGAGCGCCGTCGTTATTAATGTCGGCATATGCCGCGCCCCGCGCCACTTTCGGCATGGCGAAATCCGCACCCACTTTTGTCGAGACTTCTTCGAACTTTCCATTACCGAGATTGCGAAACAGGTGCGGCGGCTCCGCATAACTCACGCGCTTCTGCACGCGTTCGATATCGTTTTCGATGTGGCCATCGGCGACGAAAATGTCGGGCCATCCATCGTTGTCGTAATCGAAGAAGAAGCAGCCGAAGCCGAGCGTAAGCAGCGTGGCGTGGCCGACCTCAGAGCTGGGCGCGACGTCCACAAAAAGGCCGTTGCCCTCATTGTGATAGAGCGAGATCATCTGGTTGGAAAAATTTGTGATGACCACGCTCGGCCGACCCGAATGATCGTAATCGGCGGCGTCAACTCCCATGCCGGCGCGCGCCACCCCATCTTCGCTAAACGCGATTCCCGCAGGCACGGCGCGCTCTTCGAAGGTGCCGTCCTTCTTGTTCACGTACAGCTTGTTCGGCTGCGTGTCGTTTGAAACGAGAATGTCGGGCCAGCCATCGTTGTTGGCGTCGAGAATCGCGATGCCGAGGCTCTTCGAACTCGGATCGTACAGTCCAGCTTTCTGCGTAGCGTCCTCGAAGCGGCCATTGCCGAGGTTGCGCCAGAGGCGGACGGAAACTCCCTTGTAAGACTCCGGTGTGCAATACGATTTATGGACGCCATCGAGCGTGCAGTAGAGATCGGATTGCGGGGACCACTGCACGTAATTCGCGACCACGAGATCGAGTTTGCCGTCGCGGTCGTAGTCGACCCATGCGGCGCTGGTGGAGAATTCGTTTGGTCCCCACAGACCTGCCGACTTGGTTACATCGGTAAAAGTTCCGTTTCCGTTGTTGTGGAAGAGATGGCTTTGGCCAACGGCAGTGATAAAGATATCGTCGAAGCCATCGTTATCGTAGTCGCCGACGGCGACTCCCATGCCGAAGAACGAGACGGCCAGCCCAGTTTTGCGGGTCACGTCCGTAAAAGTGCCGTCGTGATTGTTGTGGTAAAGCTTCAGCGTCGTCGCACCGGTTTTTGCGAGACGCGTTGGCTGGCCGGGCCAATCGGCGCCGTTGATGAGAAGAATGTCGGGCCAGCCATCGTGGTCGTAGTCGATGAATGCGCAACCCGGACCCATGGTTTCCGGCAGCCATTTTTTGCCGGTGGCTCCATTGTTGTGCGTGAAGTGGATGCCCGCCTGCGCCGTGATGTCGCGAAAAGTGATGGTCTGCGCCTGCGCGGCGAGGCTTGCCGCAATCAGGGCCAAAGGCAAAACCCAACGCGGAGAGACGGAGGCACGTAGAAATGCGCTCTTGGCTTTTAGCTTTTGGCTTTTAGCTAGAGGCCAAAGACGAAGAAGCAAGAGCCTTTTGTCTCCGCTGTTCCGTGGCTCTGTGGGGACTTGGCAATCATTGCTGGCGATCACATCGAGCCTCCGGTCGCAACGGCGGCTTTGCTTGTTGCCGGGCTTTGCCTGTGTTGGGCAGGCGGGACGCCCTTCCCCACACTTGCTTTTCCTGTACGAGCTTTTCCTGCGCGCGCGTTTTCACGATCTGCGAGGATCGGCAGCGGCACCGACACGTGCTCGTGAATGTTCTGGCGCTCGTTGTTGTCTTCAGGATGAAGCTGACGATACGGGCCGGTGATTGCTTGCGCCGCCTCATCGGCTTTGAAGCGCAGATAGCGGGCCTGATGTGCTTTTGCCATTTCCTGGTCGCCCAAGCCGTTGTAGCAGAGCATGAGATTGTAGTGGGCCTGCAAATCTTCGGGATCGACAGCCAGAACCTGCTGCAAGACCTTCACCGCGTCGGCATATTTTCTTTGCAGGAAGAACACTCGACCAAGGTTATTGAGCGCGACACGATCTCGCGGATACTGCGCGAGCACGGTCTGAAGATGCGCAGCAGCCTGGCCGTAGTCGCCAGACGTCTTCATCAGCGACGCGTAGAAAAAATTGGCGCGCGCGAGCTTGGGATCGATGGCCAGCGCTTTTTCAAGAACGACGCGAGCTCGGGGCACGTCGCCTTCCTGTAGCGCGGCGCGTCCAATGTTCACCCATCCATCGGGATTATGGGGATCGATCTCCGTTACTTTTCCAAAGGCGGCCTGAGCCGCTTTCAGATCGCCTTGCAGCAGCAGGCCGATGCCGTAATCGTTCCAGCGCTGCCAGTCTTCCTTCGCCAGTTGCGTGGCCGGCTTTGGAGCGGGAGCATTCGCGGGCAGCACGTTGAGTGTCGCCTGATTTTCGGCGAGCGCGACGATGGGCAGGTCGGGAATTTTTCCCTCTTTGGCCGAAACTCCGGTCATCGGCGCGTTCAGGAAAAACTTCCTGTCGTCGTAGCCGGGGGCGACCGCGGTGGCTGGCGCGGCGGGATCGGGCTGGCCGGCAAAAGCGAATTGCGTACCCCACCACGCGAATTTGCGATAGCAGATGCGGGCAGTCAGAGTGATTTTGTTCCCTGTTTTCTCCGGGATTTTCATACGGAAGTGAACCGTATCGGCCGCCCCGGGCGGAATCAGGCGTACATACACAACCGAACGTGCCGCCCAGGCATTGCGCTTGTTGATGGGATTGCCATGGGCATCGATCTGAAGCGAGCGGTAGAAGTGCGCTCCTTTTTCGACTGGACCTTTGCCGTTGTCCTCTACCATGCCGCTCCAGAAAATCGTTTGGCCTTGATCGTCAACCGCTTTCAATTCGAGCCAGGTATCGTAGGCATCGACCGTGCCTCCGGGGAAGAAATGGCCAACGCGCTTTGTACGTACAACAACGTCAACGCGGACGGTGTCACCGCGGCGGACGGCGGGATGCACGCGATCAAGTGGCGCGGTGACCGGAGTCGCTTCAGCGTTACCCTGGGGCGTCACCTTGGCTTCCGCTTCTTCTCCCACCGCGAAAGTCGTCGCCATCTCGTGCTGCGTTGCTGCCTGTTGCTTTTGCAGAGGTGCAGCGGAGGAAAGCGCAAAAATATCGACCGTCAAAGCGCCACTAGTCAGAAAGTCTTCGGTCTTCTTCAACTGCACAGCATCTTCATTGGCGGTTGGCAAAGCCGTATTGGCGGCGGGAAAACGATGCGAGTGCACCTTGCCCCCAACATTTCCCTGATCGTTCGAGGGTTCAAGCGGCATGTGGCAGTCGGCGCACTGCTGCGGCTTCAGCGGGTAGTAGAACGAGCGCGCGCCCTGCCCGGAAACTCCGCTCGCCTGCCAATTGTCATATTCGTTGAAGCCGCGAATCCAGCGATAGCCATTGACCGGCACATCGAGATGAACTTTGTGACATGAAGAACAGAACTCGGCGGTCTGGTCGCGCATGAACGGCTTCAGAAACACACGCCGGTGCGGTTCAGGATTCAGCCTGGTGATCGTATCGTGCAAGTATCGAACGACGGGATTCTTGCTCGCCGCTAGTTCATGGAGTTTCGGATACTCGAGATGAAAATCGGCCTGGCCCATCGTGCTTTTCACGTCGGCGATGGCGTGACACATCATGCAGCCGAGGCCAGCCTGCGCCTCGGGAGCGTGCACGAATTGTTTGATCGGCGTCTCCATCTTGCCGGCATAGAGCACCGCGGGGTCGTGACAGCCGCCGCACCATTTGGAAGGCTTGGTGCCGACGGTATCCTGCATATACTCGACCGCCTTGCGATACCACTGATTGTTGAACGACGAAAAATGGTGGGCAGAGCTGTTCCACTGGTTGTAGATGTCTTCGTGACAGCGTTTGCAGGAGTCGGACTCCATGAAGAAATTGCTGGGAATCTTCTGGTTGCCGTAGACCTGGGCCGAACTCGGAAAAAATGGGCCGGAGGGACCGTCGCCTTCGCCGTTCATCGTCTCGGCAGGCATCGCCGGATTCTTGATGACAAGGCTCGTCAGCCAGCGATTTTCGCGTTGATAGTGAGCGGCCCAACCGAGCGCGACAAGAACGACGAGACTTGCGAACAGGCGCAGGCCGGGGCCCGCGCTCATCCAACCGCGCCTTCCAAGCAACTCGGAAAGCAGGCAGCCGATGCCGAGAACGCTGAGAATAATGTGCGCATAAAGCCATTTGAATTCGCTGTGCGCGGTGCCCGTGTAGATAAGCAGCAGTCCCAACGCCGCGCCCACAGCCAGCAGAAGCCATCCGGCCTTGCGGACGACATTTCCCTCTTGGAGCAAGCGCGGTGCGACGACTACTCCGACAATCGTCGCAACGATGCCAGCGAGCACGTGGATAACAACCACGGCGGGATAGATCAGGTTGGCTTGCGGGAATGGATAAAGATAGACGGCGGATGCGACGAGAATATAGATCAGCCCGCGAAGGAACTTCGGAGTGGCGGTCGATGTCGGTGTCGTAGAGGACATGAGTCGTGTTCAGCGATGCGCGTTGAACCCCACATCAACCCGCGCGAGGAGACAGTTTATTCGGGGATCGAATGTCCGTTAATAGTATGAAAGCATTACGATCGGCGAATGGCCCAGATTGGGCGAACCAACGCGCTCAATCCGTCGAACACGAAGTTAACTGATCACGGCCCTCAGATGCGGCCACGGAGACGGGCCGCGGGCCTCTTCGAGCATGCGCGCAATTGCAAGCACCACCTCCTCTTCCCACGGACGTCCGACGATCTGTACGCCGATCGGAAGGCCGTCGTCGGAAACGCCCATCGGAATTACTGCCGCGGGGAAGCCGAGCAAATTGAACCACTCGCAATAGGACCAGGCGTCCAGATACTTCACTGTTCTCCCTTGCACCTGCCATTCGCGTTCGCCGTGATGGAACGCGGGAATCGCGGCCACCGGGCAAATCAGCACGGGATACTTGCTCATCTGGCGCAGAATTTTTTCGCGCAACTCATCGCGGCCCAGCCACGCATGAAGCAGGGACTCTCCGGTATGCACGGGCGCGGCTGTAGTCCACAGAAAAAACTCGCGCAGGATCGGGCTCAGCTCTTTTTCGTGGCCGCGCAGCATGGGCGCAAGCATCATGCCGCCTGCGGTGCCGAAAAATTGCCACCAAAGCTGGCGCGCTTCCTCCAGTCCTCGCGGACGGAATTCGTCGATGCGGAAACCGCTCTCGCCGAGCAGAGTGGCTGCGCGGTGAACCGCAACTCGCGTCTCCGCCGTCACGGGCGTTCGATCGTCATCTTCGAAGAACGCGATGCCGATTTGCTTTAGTTCTCGCTCATTGATCTGGCGAAGCGGCACTGGCGCGGAACAAGGATCGCCATCGTCCGGGCCAGCTGTTGCAGCGAACAAGATTTGCAAATCGGCGACGGTGCGAGCCATTGGACCGACCACTCCCAGCAAACTGAACGGTCCGCCGGATTTCGGAAAATGCCCCGTCGAGGGAATTCGCCCTGGAGTCGGCTTCAATCCGCAGATTCCGCAGAAATGCGCGGGCACGCGAATCGATCCGCCGCCGTCGCTGCCCACTCCACCAGCGGAAAGACCTGCGGCAATGGCGGCCGCTTCTCCTCCGCTCGACCCGCCCGCCGCGCGGCTAAGATCCCAGGGATTGTTCGTGGGGCCATAAAGAAGATTGTCGGTCTCCCACGCCATGAGCAATTCTGGAGTGTTGGTAACGCCGAGGATCACGGCTCCGGCGGCTCGCAGACGCGCAACCAGCGGAGCATCTTCAGGAGCGACGTGTCCGGCACGCAGGCGACTACCCGATTCGCAGCGATGCCCCGCCACGTCAATCGAAGACTTGATGGAGACTGGAATGCCGTGCAGCGGACCTAGGTTATCGCCGCGCAAAACGGCTTGTTCTGCGTTCCGCGCTCGCGCCAGGACGTTCTCCGGCTGCCAATCAACAAAGGCATTCAGAGTGGGGTTGAGACGTTCGATGCGATCCAGGTGAACCCGCGCCACCTCAACCGGCGAGACCGACTTCGAGCGGATATCGGCAGCCAACTCGCTTGCCGACGGCAGAACGACCGGCATCAGCTTTGGAGAACTCAACGGCATGGGAATAAACCGCGCCAGTAGCGGCCCGACTCAGGCGCCGACCAGCCTTTCGAGCGCCACTTTGTTGCTTATCAATAACGTAGAACCACGGAGCCGGGCCAGCTCTTTTTGGCGGAATTCCCCCAGCACACGAGTCACGGTCTCTCTCGATGTGCCGATATGCTGCGCGATTTCCTCGTGGGTCAGACTGATCTTCACGCGAATGCCTTCCCCAGTCTGGTTCCCATTGCTCGCCCATTCAAGCAACAGGCGCGCCAGTTTCTCAGACACGGAATGCGATAAGCCGAGCGACCGGACCATCGCATAGGCGGTGTGGCAACTATAGCTCAAGTGTTGCGCGGCACTTAGGCAGGCATCAGCGTTGCTTTGCAGGAACTTCACAAAATCTTCGCGCTTGATGAAAACGATCTGACAGGGTTGCAGGGTTTCGGCTGTCAGCTCGTACGGTTTCCCTAAAGCTGTGCCGTGGAGGCCAAGAACGCCTCCGGCTTGCGCAATGCGCAAAATCAAGGTTTTGCCGTCGCGCGACGTCGTGGTCAGTTTTACGCGTCCGGAACACAGGATGAACACTCCGCGCGGCGACTGGCCCTCCACGAACAAGACTGCTCCCGACGGCAGTGCGTTCGCGTACGTGATCTTCTCCAGAGATTCAAGTGAAGACTTTGGAAGATCGCAGAAAAAACCAGATTCACGCAACTTGCAGGTAAGACAATTTTCGAAAATTTCAAGCCCGTACGGCGAACTCACACAGTCCCTCTCGCTAACAATTTCATTATTAATAATTACCTCACCGATTTTACTTGATTCCGCTAAAGTAAGGGATCAGCGGTCCGTCCGCTCCGGCCCATCGCACTGGCTGGACGAGATAATTCTGTTGAACACTGGCAAAAACAGCTGGGGCGTAGATAAACTGCCGTAGACGATTTAGGCTGCTCTCTTACTGGAGACTGCATTCATGAAACGAATCCACAAAGTTGCCGTCCTGGGCGCAGGCACAATGGGCGCCCGCATTGCCGCGCATTTTGCCAATGCCGGCGTCCCTTCCCTGTTGTTGGATATCGTGCCTCCCGACGCCGATGGCCCCGCGCGCAACAAGATTGCCGCAACCGGACTGGATGGGGCCAGGAAGTCGAAGCCCGCAGCCTTCTTTGAGGCGTCGCTGGCGCGCTTGGTCACCATCGGCAACTTCGACGACGACTTGAAGCGTCTCGCCGACATGGACTGGATCATCGAGGCTGTCGTCGAAAATCTTGATATCAAGCGCAGCCTGCTGAAGAAAGTGGAAGCGATTCGCAAACCGGGTTCGATCGTCACGACCAATACCAGCGGATTGCCGGTCGCCAAGATCGCCGAAGGATTCTCCGAAGATTTTCGACGATCGTGGTTCGGCACGCACTTCTTCAATCCTCCGCGCTACATGCGCCTGCTGGAGCTGATTCCCACTCCGGACGCCGATCCCGCTTTGATCGAGAGCGTTTCGCACTTTTGCGATGTGCAACTGGGCAAGGGCGCGGTAATTGCCAAGGACACGCCGAATTTCATCGCCAATCGCATTGGGACTTTTTCCGTTCTCAACGTAATGCGCCTGATGCAGGAACTGGACCTGAGCATTGAAGACGTGGATGCGCTCACCGGCCAAGCCGTGGGCTGGCCGCGGTCGGCTACTTTCAGGACGATCGATTTGGTCGGCCTCGACATTCTCGGTCACGTGGTCGCGAACATGACGCAGAATACTCGCGATGAACGAAGTGACCTGAAAATCCCCGACTTCTACCGCCAGATGCTCGAGCGCAAGTGGCTGGGCGACAAGACGAAGGGCGGCTTTTACAAGAAGACGAAATCCAGCAGCGGCGGTGACGACGAGCGGCTGGCCCTCGACTGGAGGACGCTCGAGTACCATCCGCGCCAGAAGCCGAAATTTGCCGCGCTCGAGATGGCGAAGAATGTAGACGAAACTGGCGCCCGCATCCGCATGCTGCTCGGAATGGACGGCGGCGCCGCGGCTCAAAAGCCCGATAAAGCAGCAACATTTCTTTGGTCCTCGCTCTCCGATCTCTGGACTTATTCGGCAAACCGCATTCCGGAGATCTCCGATTCCATCGTCGAGATCGACCGCGCCATGAAGATGGGCTTCAATTGGGAGCTTGGCCCATTTGAGCTTTGGGATGCCGCTGGTGTGGAAGCAACCGTCGCGCGCATGAAGAAAGAAGGCCGGCCGATCGCGGCCAACGTAGAAAAGCTGCTCGGCTCTGGGCAAAAGGCGTGGTACGCCGATGACTCGAAAGCTGCCTCTGGCCGCAAGTATTACGATCTGGCAACTGGCAACTGGCAACCGGTGGCTGTTCCAGCGGGTGTCTGGTCGGTGGAAGTTGCGAAAAAGTCGAACGGCGTAGTGAAGAAAAATTCGGGAGCCTCGCTCGTCGATCTTGGCGATGGTGTCGGCTGCATTCAATTTCATTCCAAGATGAATGCTCTGGGCGCGGACATCATTTCGCTGATCCTGCAAACGCTGAAGCCCGGAGGCCCTGGCGACAACTTCGACGCTTTCGTGATCACCAACGACGCGCAGAATTTCTCCGTCGGCGCAAACCTGATGCTGCTACTCATGTCGGTGCAGGAAGAAGAATGGGACGAAGTCGACATGGCAATCCGGCAGTTCCAGGGCATGACGCACGCCATCAAGTTTTCGCCGAAGCCGGTGGTGAGTGCGCCGTTTGGGCTGGCTTTGGGTGGTGGCTGCGAGGTGTCCCTGCACACAGCCGCACGCCAGCCGCATGCCGAGCTTTACATGGGCCTGGTCGAAGTGGGAGTCGGTCTCCTTCCCGGCGGCGGCGGCTGCAAAGAGATGTTGCTGCGCGCCGTCGATAGCGCGTCTTCGATTCGCCCCGACGGCCGCGGCGAGTCAGTCGAACTCATGGAAACGATGAAGAAGACGTTTGAAACCATCGCCACCGCAAAAGTCGCAACCTCGGCGCACGAAGCTCGCGGCCTCGGCTTCCTCTCCAACTCCGATCGCATCACCATGAACCGCGAGCGCGTGCTCAGCGACGCGAAAGCGCGAGCACTCGAATTCGTTAAAGCGGGCTACGAACCACCTGCGATCCGCACCGACATCCCTGCACCGGGCGAAAACATTCTCGCGGCGCTCAAAATGGGCGTGTATTTTATGCGTCAAGGCGGCTTCATCAGCGACCACGAACAGAAGCTCGCCGGAAAGATTGCCGAGGTGATCTGTGGCGGAAACATCACTCCCGGCACTCCGATCAGCGAGCAGTATGTGCTCGACCTGGAGCGCGAGGCTTTCAAATCGCTGTGTGGAGAGAAGAAGACGCAGGAGAGGATTCAATACACGCTGAAGACCGGCAAGACGCTGCGGAACTGACCATGCGGGTCAATCTTTGGAGCACGGCTGGACAAGATCAAAATCTCAGTTTTGGCAATCTGAGGCTCCTCTGTGTTCCCCGTGCAACACGCGGTCGTTGCTTTCCTCCGAGATCCGCGTACCCGTGGCTAAGATTGTCGCCGTTCCTGTTGTCGCAGCCTTTTCTCGTCGCCGCAAATGCTCTCGTGCCCAGCGTATAATTTCTCTCTAGATTCAGTGAAGGATGGAGCAAGCGTATGTCCTCAGGCAATGGCAACTCCGCAAACGGCACGAATGGCAATGGTTTCGACAGCGTTCTTAAACCGCGAGCCGATTGGCTGGCCAAGCGCAAAGCCGAAAATAAAGACGGCAACTTTTCACAGATGCACTACGCCCGCCAGGGCGTGATCACCGAAGAGATGGAATTCGTCGCTCGCCGCGAAAAGATTACCGGCGAACTGGTGCGCGACGAAGTTGCCCGCGGCCGCATGATCATTCCCGCCAACATCAACCATCCCGAGCTTGAGCCGATGGCGATTGGCGTGGCCTCGCTGTGCAAGATCAACGCCAACATCGGCAATTCGGCCGTCACGTCCAATGTGGAAGAGGAGCTGAAAAAGCTGCACACCTCCGTTCATTACGGCGCTGACACGGTTATGGATCTCTCCACGGGCGGCGGAATTCATGAGATTCGCGAAGCCATTCTGCGACACTCGCCCGTGCCGATTGGCACGGTGCCGATCTACGAAGCTATCTCGCGCGTCAAGCGCGTCGAAGACCTCAACGCCACCGTAATGCTCGAAGTGATCGAAGAGCAGGCGCAACAGGGCGTCGATTACATGACCATTCACGCCGGCGTGCTGATCCAGTACCTGCCGATGGTCTCCAAGCGCATCACCGGCATCGTCAGCCGCGGCGGCGCGATCCTTGCGCAGTGGATGGCTTATCACCACAAGCAGAACTTCCTCTACGAGTGCTTCGACGACATCTGCAAAATCATGAAGAAGTATGACGTCAGCTATTCGCTTGGGGACGGCCTGCGTCCCGGCTGCCTCGCCGATGCCAGCGATGAAGCACAATTCGCCGAGCTGAAAACTCTTGGCGAGCTGACCAAAATCGCCTGGCAGCATGACGTGCAGACCATGATCGAAGGACCGGGCCACATTCCGCTCGACAAGATCAAAGAGCAAGTAGAGAAAGAAAATGAGCTTTGCTACGAAGCTCCGTTCTATACGCTTGGCCCGCTCGTCACCGACATTGCGCCTGGCTATGACCACATCACCTCGGCCATTGGAGCGGCGATGATCGGCTGGTATGGCGCGTCGATGCTGTGTTATGTCACTCCGAAAGAGCATCTCGGCCTGCCCAACGAAAAGGACGTGAAGGATGGGATCATCGCTTACAAGATCGCGGCGCACGCGGCCGACGTTGCTCGTCATCGTCCCGGAGTACGCGACCGCGACGACGCGCTGAGTTATGCCCGCTATAAGTTCGACTGGGAGAAACAGTTCGAGTTATCGCTCGATCCGGAGACCGCGCGCTCGATGCACGACGAAACTTTGCCCGAGGAGGGTTACAAGACAGCGGCGTTCTGCTCGATGTGCGGCCCGAAGTTCTGTTCCATGAATTACTCCAGCAAAGTGGACGAGTACAACAAGGAGGTCCACGGCCTGGATAAGAAAGACTACTCAGAGTTAGTCGACAAGCTGGTCACGATTAAGTGATTAATCGCGTGGAACGGGCGCATTCGCGCGCCCGTTGAGCCAATCTTTCGTCAATTGATCTTCTACGGGGCGGGGCGAACACTCCGCACATTCGCAACAAACGCGAATGTGTCGGGCGAACACGGTCTGATTGTGACGACCCAACTATCGAGCGTGAAAGAGAGCGTTGAGAGAGCGCCGATGTCAGTAAGTTCCTGGCACCAGGGAAACTCCATCAGCGCCCTTCACAACGATATCTCTAGTGATTGTGCCGGACGGAATGTTGTAGACATCCGCGGTCCAGATAGAGCCGAGGTAGAGGTTGCCCTTACCGTCGGACTTGAGGCCATCGGGAGCGGAGCCTTTGAGAACCGATTCCAAGTCGAAAAATGTGAACGTTGTCCCTAAGCCTGCTGGAGTTATCGGTATCTCGAGCAAGCCCTCTCCAGTCGACCCGTCATGCGTCGCCCACAGATTCCCTGTGAAGCTATCGTAGGTCAATCCATCTCCGCCATTAACTGCTTGATGGGGTTCGAGGACAAGAGTCTTGATGATAGCGCCAGTAACAGGGTTCATCTGGACGATGGTATTGTGATTAGCCACGACGTAGAGGTTGCCATAGGGATCGTATTTAATGCCATCGCAGGTTCCCAGTTTCTTGGCCAGCACCGTTAGCGCGCCCGTGGCAAAGTTGTAGCGAAAAACCTCACCCGGAGCATAGCTGGCGATCAGCATCGTCTGGCCGCCCGGTTCAATTTCTAAATCGCGGGCATGTGGGACGCCAGTTGTCAATACGGTGTTTAGGCCGGTGGTCGGATCCCAGAGGTCGACTTCTCCTAGAGACGGTATCGTATAAATGAGCTGGCCTGCCGAGTTTAGGATCAAGTCGTCGAGTTTGCCCGCCGCGTGGAACAGGGTAGTGATCTGAGGGGGCGTGGTGTTCATATTAAGCACTTGAAGCGCCATCTGTGGCTCGTTTGCAATGTAGAGCTGTTGGGCAAATGACGGGAAAGTGAGTAGCAGGACAAGTGCAAGAACCAGGCCTATTGTGCGCGGTGCGATCATATACAGAACCCTCCAAAACTAGACGACAGACCTCTGTGCGCAGTGTAGAGGGGTTGCAGCGCGGGCGTCGGTGACGAATGTCACTTATGGGTGTGCCGAGTTGTGCCGCCCGTGGTTGCATAATCGGGGCGATCTGGATGAGGAAACCTCCAAGAGAATTGCGTGCTCCAGAGTCCGTGCGCGCTGCTTGTCGTGCCGATTGTAGTCAAGATCATTTCTTTTCTTGGGACTTACCCCCCTCCCCCCTATACCGGTCTATTGGAATCAAGACTTTGGCGGTGAATTTTCGCAAAGTCTTGAGCCGCAGGCACTTAGAAGTAAAGTATTCATAAGTCAGGACTTAGTGGAGAAACTCGGGTTTTGGGCATGGATTTTGCCGCAGGTTGTGACCCCACTGAATTGCATTGGAGACTCTCCGGAGATGAGTGCAGCCCCACGCTGCCCCACTTAGAAGGCATTCTTACATGGGGCGAGGCGGGAAGTCTGTGACGGGCGTACTTGACAGGGCGGGGCTTGAGCGGGAGGTCCAGGGTTCGGGGAAACCGATTGTCGTCGACGGCCGGTGGTCCACTCAAGCGCTTTTCGCTTGAGTGGGAAGTTCTCTGCTACCGCTATGGATCCAAGACGCAAGCTTTCGCTTGGCTTCGCCTGCGTTCCGGTCGGGATGACAGGGTATTTAGTTCGCTTCACGTGCCAGCTCCATACCAGCTCTGTCGGCTCCATCGTGGAAGGCCAGGCGCGGGTCAGGTAGGGGTGTTTCGACTCCGCCGAGGACTCACTTCGTGATGCCTCGGCTGCGCTCAACATGACAGAGCACAACGTGAAGCCTCGACTCTGCTCAACATGACAGAGCGCGAGGATATCGGCAGGGAGACAAGGGGCGCGGCGTGCTACCTTCACCTCATGGCGAAGCCGAAAAAGCTCGATTTAGAGAATCCCGCTCCCGTCGCCGACGATGAGGACGTGGAAACGCTTGCCGCCATTGATGAAGGTTTGGGGGATGCTGAAGCCGGTCGTGCTGTGCCGGCGGAAGATGTCCGACGGCTTTTGACCGAACTCCACGCCTACCAGGATGGTCTGGTTCGCAAGGGGCTGGAGGCGATGCGGCAAGGCCGCGTCGTAAGCCATGAGGAAGTCGTAAAGCGGCTCAAGGCTAGAGGGCTTCTAGACCGGCAATAACGCTATAATCGTGCCATGGCCGACCATGTGATTCACATCTCGGAAGCGGACGCCGCGCACAACTTTGCCGAGCTGTTGGCTCGTGTGCGCGCGGGCGCCGAAGTTGTGATTGAGAGCGGCAAATTGCCGGTCGCGGTAATCCATGCACCGGCTCCGGCGCGCCGCTCCATTTCGGAGTGCATTGCTCTGCTACCCGAGGTTTCGACTGCGACTATCGATGCCGACTTCGCCAAGGATATAGAGGCAGCGGTTGAAAGCCATCGCGAGCCGCTAGAACCACCCTCATGGGACTAATCCTCGACTCCAGTGTGCTGATCACAGCCGAGCGTGAGGGCCAGAACGCGCGGCAGATGCTGGCGCCATCTCAGGCAAAGCGGGCAATGATGAGGTGGCCATCTCCGTCATCACACTAATCGAACTGGCGCACGGTGCCGCCCGAGCCGATACTCCGCAACGAAAAGCTAAGCGCAGCAGTTCATCCGGGAACTGCTCACCGCTTTGCCTATCCATCCGGTCACGGTTCCGGCTGCTCTGCGGGCTGGGCAAATCGACGGCGAGAACCAGGCAAAGGGCATCCGTCTTCCGCTCTCCGATTTGCTGATTGGGGTAACGGCGCTGGAACTCGGCTATAGCGTCGCCACTGGTAATCTCAGGCACTTTCAGATGATTCCCGGTTTGTCGGTAGTCAGACTCTAGTCGTATCGCGCTCCAGACAGTCATCCTCTGAAGTCGGCGACGCCGTTCCAGACTAGCTGAACGGCTATTGCCAAGATCAGGAATCCGAAGATGCGGTTGATTGCGCCGACTGCTCCGGGGCCGAGGCGCTTCACGAACGGACCTCCGAGTTGGAGGAACAGAAACACGGTGATGCCGACGGCGATGATGCCGAGAATCATCCCCACATACGCGAGCGTATGATCGGCGTGCGCGGCGAGGCCCATTACTACGCCGATGGAGCCGGGGCCGGAGAGCATAGGCATTGCCATGGGCGTGAGGGAAATATCTTCCTTGGTGAGAGCTTCGTCGCTTTCCTCGTGGGTCATGCGGCTGGAGCCGGTCACCATTCCCCATGCTGCATTCGCAACGATGAGGCCGCCGGCGATCTTGAGCACGGGGAGAGAGATTCCGAAGAAATTCAGCACGAAACGGCCGAACAACATGAAGACAACGAGGATCGCAATCACATAAAGACTCGTTCTGAGCGCGGTTCGCCGGCGCTCCGCAGGGGAAAATGCGGCCGTCAAACTGAAGAATATCGGAATCCCCCCAAATGGATTGACGATGGGAAAGAGCGCAAGATAGGTCGCAATCGACGCAGTGGGCAGATCGCGCAGCACGCGCTGAATTGCCGTTTGTGCGTTCATGGATAAGAAACTCATGGACATATAGAAGATAAGATTACCGGGATGCAGGATCAGATTCGCGATGCGCGCGATTGAAACGCTTGGTCAAGAATATATGGAGAGTCGAGCCAGTTGGTTACAGTTTGAGGAAAAAGTCGATACGTACGCGGAACCTTTTCGCAGGCCGAGGCCGCGACTAACTATGCGACGGTTGCTGTGCGGCTAAAAGGCGCACCGTTTCAAACGTAGATCGGACTCGACTTTTTCCGTGAAGGTGTCTAGCGGCCTTGCTCTAAGACTGCGGCACAGCGACTCAACGCCGCCGCGAGCACGCCGATTTGTCGCTCGGTGACGGCGAGATCGCCGCGATCGATGGCTTCGTTCACGCCGGGAATCACGACCGCGGCATAACCAGTGTATTGCCCGGGCGCGTAGATGGAGTGGTGGTACCAGGGACGATTCGGCAGGCCCTCGGGAATGAGCAAAGCGCGCTCGGCCTCGCGCAACTTGGCGTTCATGCGCTCGGACGAGCTGGGTAGTTTGCGCTGCTTCTGGAGAAGCTTCGCGCCCGCTTCCTGCATGTGGCGCGCGGCCTCGAATGCGGCGCCAAAGTCGGGCGCTTTGTCGGCGAACTTTTCCTGAGCCTTGCTTCGGGCGGCATCGAGATAGGCGAGAATTTCCTTTCCGTAGTCGTCGTAGTTGTAGGGAAGGACGTCGGCATCGGCCATGCGTAAAACCTGAAGCCCGTAAACGCGCGCCATTTGTTGCACGTAGAGGAAATCGGGATCGCCGAATTTTTTGAACCAGGCGAAGTCGTCGAACGCGGAATGATAGACACCGTATTCGCCGGTGGAGCCGATATCGGTGGACGGCACGCCGAGATGCTGGAGAAAAACCGTGTAGTCGGAACCGCTGCCAAGATCGCCGACCGGCACATCGCTGTGAATGCCGGACTCGGGCGGACGATACGTGCTGGAGCTGGTTTCCTGGGGATGAAACGAGGCCTCCTTAGGCTGGTTCGCTTTTTTCCACGCGTCGAAAACAGTGCCGCCTTGCGGCGACGGGACTGCGATTGCGACTTCGCGAATGAATTCCTTGAGGCTCGGGACGCCGGAAGCGCCAAATTTTTTGCCGGAGACGGCGACATCCATATTGAAGTAGGCGTCGGCATTGGCGAGATTTTGCGCGTTGTCCTCGCCCCATTCGGTCGAGCCGATCAGGCCTTCTTCTTCGGCGTCCCAGCTTCCGATGACGATTGTCCGCTTCGGCTTCCAGCCGGACTTGAGGAGCTCGCCCATCCCGTGCACGGCTTCGAGCATGGCGGCCGTGCCACTGTTGGGATCGACCGCGCCGTAGACCCATGCATCACGATGATTGCCGGCAACAACCCACTCGTTGGGCGAGGAACCCCCGGGGATTTTTCCGACTACATCCCAGATGGTGCGGTATTGATAATCCTGCTTCAGATGCATTTTGATTTTGGATGGTCCGGGACCGACGTGATAAGTAAATGGCAACGCGCCCTGCCATTCGCGCGGTGAAGGCGGACCGGCAAGATGTTCGAGGATTGGCGAAGCATCGGCGTAGGAAAGCGGAGTAACGGGAATTTTCGGGAGCTGCGCGGAGGCGCTAGGCGCAACGCGTTTGGAGTCGGGAAGCGACGGAGTGGAAGCAATCCCCGGCGTAGTTGGGTCGCCGGCGAATTCGAACATGTATCCGACGGAGCCGCGCTGCACGCCGCTGGCCGGACGCCACGGCCCGGCTGGATAAGCATCGCCGCGGTAGTAGCCGTCATCTTTCGGATCGGAATAAATAATGACGCCGGCCGCGCCGCGCTCCTGCGCGACGAAGACCTTGACGCCACGAAAATTCTGGCCATAGCGCACAACGACGATCTTGCCGCGCACATCGACGTTCATCTGCTTGAGCTTGTCGAAATCCTCAGGCGAACCGTAATTAGCGTAGACGACATCGGCCTCGACGTCGCCGGAGGGGGACATGCCGTTGTAGGCGGGCTTGATGCGCGGATCGTTCTCGAAGGGATCGCCGTTCACATGTTCGGGGCGCGGGCCGTGCATCTCGACGCCCGTCGGGCCGGTCATATCGACGCTAATCTCCGCAGGGTAGTTGAACCAGACTTTGTATTCGACGATTTGGGTATAGAGTCCGGCTTCGCGAAATTTGGCCGCCACATATTCAGCGGTTGCCTTGTCCTCGGGTGATCCGGCGATGTGGGGCGCTTGCGTCAACGTGCGCAAGTGCTGCTCGGCAAGCTTGGGATCGGGAACCGCCATGAATTTTTTTTCGAGTTCCTGTTCGGCGGCGATGTCGCGGAATCCGCTGATGACGGCGCCTACAGATTGGTCCTTAGATCTACTGCTGGGGGATCCGCCATTGCCGGCTCGATCAAATGCCTGAAGGTTCGAACCGATCAGAAAAAGAAAGAGAGCGGCGGCGGACGAGACTTTCATGAGGCTCCTTTCAGTGACCATTGACGCAATGATCCTGAGTAAATGATCCTTCCTGACTCAGTACCCTTTCATTCTGTTCGCTCGAACCGCGTCGGGCATCTCCGAACAAACAAAGATTGTATCGCGCGAGAAGGGCGGAGGGCGTACGCGGTACACTTGGAAAGATGATCAAGTCGCCAACAACCCGTTTCTCCGATCGCGTGGAACATTATGCCCGCTATCGTCCCGGATATCCGCCGGAGGTCATCGAACTGATGAGGAGAGAGTGCGGCCTGAAACCGAGTCACTTTGTCGCGGATATTGCGTCAGGAACCGGGCTATTCACGCGGCTGCTGCTGGAAAACGGAAATTCCGTTTACTCGGTTGAACCCAATCCTGAGATGCGCGAAATGGGCGACCTTCAGCTCGCCGCATACGATCGGCTCGTCTCGGTGTTGGGAACGGCCGAGGAGACAACACTGCCGTCAGCTTCGGTGGACTTTGTGACTGCGGCACAGGCGGCACACTGGTTCGACCTTCAACGGGCGCGGGCGGAGTTTGTGCGGATTCTGAGGCCCGGCGGCTGGTGCGTGCTGATCTGGAATGAACGCGTGGTCGATTCGACGCCGTTTCTGCGCGACTATGAAGAACTCCTGCTTGCTTACGGCACCGATTACAAAGAAGTGCGGCATGAACGCACGACGGCCGTCATTCAGGATTTTTTTGCACCGGCAGCGCATGAGGAGCGCGTATTTCACTTTGCCCAGCGGTTTGACTATGAGGGCACGGCGGGGCGGCTGCTGTCGTCATCCTATGCGCCGCTTGAGGGCCATCCCAGCTATGCTCCGATGATGCAGGAGTTGAAGCGAATCGTTCGCGCCCACGCCGCGGACGGCACAGTTGAATTCGAGTACAAGACGAGGGTCTTTTATAGCAGGCTGGGCGAGAGAAATTTGTAATTGAGTAATTTGGTAAATTGAAATCCGAAATTGAAATCCGGCGCAATACTCCATCTTAGATTTCAAATCACGATTACAAATTACCCACTTACTAAATTACAAATTTTCAAAATCTCTTTATGTCTGACGCGAAGTCCTTCCATATGTCTCCCGAAGAGTTTCGGCGCTACGGCCACGCCGTCGTCGACTGGATCGCCGATTACCAATCCCGCATCGAGAGCTTCCCGGTTCTGTCTCGAGTGCAGCCCGGGGAAGTTCGGTCAAAGCTGCCTGCTACCGCTCCGCAGCACGGCGAGACTTTCGATCAGATTCTCGGTGACATTGAGCGCGTTATTCTGCCGGGCATTACGCATTGGCAGTCGCCGAATTTCTTCGCGTATTTCCCGGCCAACGCGTCGGGGCCGGGCATTCTTGGCGACCTGCTCTCCTCTGGATTCGGCGTGCAGGGGATGCTCTGGTCGACGAGTCCGGCTTGCACGGAGCTGGAAACGCATGTACTTGATTGGCTGGTGCCGATGCTGGGCTTGCCGGAGAAATTTCTCTCCGCTGGCGCGGGCGGCGGCGTGATTCAGGACACGGCATCCAGCGCCTCGCTGTGCGCTCTGCTTGCGGCGCGCGAGCGTGCTACGAAATTCGCGAGCAACCGCAAGGGCTGCGACGGACGCCTGGTCGCGTATTGCTCCACGCAGACTCACTCCTCGGTGGAGAAGGCGATGAAGATTGCGGGCATGGGTTCCGACAACTTGCGACAGATTGCGGTTGATCGCAATTTTGCCATGCGTGCCGATGCGCTTGAACAGCAAGTCGCGGCCGACATCAAAGCCGGCTTGCTTCCCTGCTTCGTTTGCGCAACCGTGGGAACCACTTCGTCGAATGCGATCGATCCCGTCCGCGAGATTGCCGGCACCGCCGCCAAATACAAGCTGTGGCTGCACGTGGATGCGGCCATGAGCGGAACGGCTGCCCTTTGTCCCGAGTTTCGATTGATCCACGATGGCGTTGAGCTTGCCGACAGTTACGCCTTTAATCCGCATAAGTGGATGTTCACCAACTTTGACTGCAATTGTTTTTATGTGGCGGATCGTAAAGGTCTGATTCAGACGCTGTCGATTCTGCCCGAATACCTGCGCAACCAGGCGACAGAATCGGGCGCCGTGATCGATTACCGCGACTGGCACATTCAGCTGGGCCGGCGGTTTCGCTCGCTGAAGCTGTGGTTTGTGATCCGGCATTATGGAATCGAGGGCTTGCAATACCACGTTCGCGAGCATGTGCGGCTGGCGCAGGAATTCGCTGCGTGGGTGAGCGGCGATGCGCGCTTTGAGCTTGCCGCGCCCGCCAAGCTGAATCTTGTGTGCTTCCGATTGCGGTCCAACGACCAGGAATCCGCCGACCGGGCGAATCAACATTTGATGGACCGGCTGAACGCGAGCGGCGATCTCTATCTGACGCACACCAAGCTCGACGGCAAGATCACACTGCGGCTCTGCGTTGGCCAGACCAACACGCAGGCGCGCCATGTAGAGCGCTCGTGGCAGCGCATTCTGGAAGAAACGGCAAAGCTCGGAGACTTGTGACCGTGTGCCCGATGACGCGGGAAATTTCGGCGGGTGGAGTTGTGGTGCACCGGATTTCCGATGTGTGGCACATTGCGCTTATCGAACCGCAGGGGGAAAGTTCCGCGAAGGCGGGCAGTAAGCCAAGCCGGGCCATTTTATCGCTGCCGAAAGGGCTGGTGGATGCGGGGGAGAAACCCGATGCCACGGCGATTCGGGAAGTTCGCGAAGAGACTGGCATCACGGCCGAGGTGGTCACCAAACTCGCCGACATCAAATACGTTTATGTTCGGACGTGGCAGGACGGCGAGCGCGTTTTCAAGATTGTCAGTTTTTATCTGATGCGATACGTAGCCGGAGAAATCGACGGTCTTGCGGCCGAAATGAGGGTTGAAGTGAAGCGGGCGCTCTGGGTTCCGCTGGCGGAGGCGAGCAAGCAGATGGCTTACAGCAGCGAGCGCAAGGTCGTCCGGCAGGCGCAGGAGTATCTTGAGGCCCACGATTTTTCTGCGAAAATCGGTTCGCAGCGCGGTGAAACGCGCCCATGAGAACGTCACACGGATATGTGACGCATGTACTTGCGGAAAAAATCAGAAAGTAGTTGGTGATTCGTCTGTAACTTGTTGCAGGGTAAAGATTTATCTTGACATCGTTTTCGTAATCGCCTAAGCTGTATTCAACTTAATAGGGCGCATGCCGTTGCCATCCTCACCCCACATCTTTCGGCATGCGCCCGTTGTTTTTTCTGGGGAAGATTTCAAAACACTTAGTTGTTGGCGCCGGTCACAGTCGATCAAGCGCTTTTTTCTCCTGCGCGGTTAGCGGGCGCACTTCGCCTTTCTTGAGGTCTCCCAGCGTTAGCGGGCCGATGGATACTCGAACCAGGCGCAGGACGCGAATCTCCAACGCCTGTAGCAGGCGGCGAATCTGGCGATTTTTGCCCTCGTCCAGAACGATCTCAAGCCAGCTGTGCCTGTCGCCGTGCCGCAGCAGGCGCGCACTCTTGGCTTGCAGATGCTCGCCATCGACAAAACAGCCGTGAGCGATCTTTTCCAGCAATTCTGGCTGCGGCACGCAGTCGACCTGCACGTGATAGGTCTTATCCACATGGCTGGCTGGATTTGTGATTTGAGCGGCCCACTGCGAATCGTTGGTCAGCAGGAGCAGGCCTTCGCTGGCTTTGTCGAGGCGGCCCGCGGGTGCGACCCAGTGCTCCGTGCCGGAGAGCAAATCGTAGACTGTCTTGCGGCCTTTTTCGTCGGAAGCGGTTGTGACCACGCCACGCGGTTTGTTCATCGCGAGATAGACAGATGGCTTTTTCTCGAGAGCGACTCCGTCTATTTCGATTCGATCGCCTGGGACACGGACCGGCGATTCCGGATTCTGAATGATGCGGCCATTCACGCTGACCCGCTTCGCCAGAATCAAGGCCGCCCCCTGCGAGCGCGAGCAATAACCCATTTTAGACATTAGCCGCGCAAGGGAAATTATTCGCGAAATTGCTCCCGAAATTATCCGCGTCCCGCCCAAACGTTTTGGTGGCTTCACACGTCTATGCTAAATGGGGTCTGCGAATCCTGAACTTCCGCTGCGACCAATCCGCATCCGAGGAATCAAATCGGGTGTCCGGCGACGTGTTACTCTGCTGCCGAGGTCTTGGGAAACCTTCTTGATCGGCCGGGTATTCAAGGCATTTCAATATCGCGATTTCCGCCTGATGTGGATTGGCGCGTGCACATCGAGCATCGGCACGTGGATGCAAATTGTCGCGCAGGGCTGGCTGATCTATCGTCTCAGCCACTCGGCATTTCTGCTGGCTCTCGATCAATTCCTGGGCGGCATACCAATATTCCTATTCTCGCTGATCGGCGGCGTGGTCGCGGATCGCGTGGAGCGGCGGCGGATCCTGCTCGGCTCGCAGTATGTGCAGATGGCGAGCGCCGGCCTGCTTACGATTCTGGTGCTCACCCACCATGTCCAGGTTTGGCATATTCTTTGCCTCTCGTTTGTATCGGGTTTCGCGCAGGCGTTCGGAGGGCCGGCTTATCAGGCGCTGATTCCGACTCTCGTCGAAAAAGAAGACATGCCGAACGCGATCGCCCTGAATTCGATCCAATTCAACGTAGCGGTGATGATCGGGCCGGCGCTGGCCGGACAAGCTCTGGGCAAACTCGGGGAGTCGTGGTGCTTTGGCCTGAACGCGCTCTCGTTTCTCGCCCCCATCGTTTCGCTCTCGCTGATCACGGCGCGCTTCCTACCGCAGAAGACGACGGAATCGATGTTCAGCAGTTTGAAGGAAGGCATCAAGTTCGTCCGCAGCCAGGCCTCGATGGAAGCGCTGATCATCCTGGCGTTCTGCATGACGGGACTGAGCATGCCAATGCGTACGTACATTCCTGTTTTCGTAAAGGATATCTTCCATCGCGGGCCGGAGACTTACGGGAACCTGCTTGCGCTGATGGGGGTGGGCTCGATTTGCGGGTCGTTGGGCATCGCTGGCCTGGGGAACATCAAGAAAAAGGGACGCATTGCCCTGGGAGCGCTCGCCTGCCTGGGCCTCGGGATCTTCGGCTTTGCGCTCTCAAAATCGTTGCCGTTCAGCGGAGTCATGATGGTGCTGGCGGGAGCGTCGATGATGGCCGTATTCGCCAATGTGAATTCCCTGGTGCAACTGATCACGACGAACGAAATGCGCGGCCGCGTGATGAGCGTCTATAACGTTGCGTTTCGAGGCGGCATGCCCATGGGGAATCTTTTGTCAGGATGGCTGGTGCCCATGTTCACAGCGCCGGTTGTGCTGGGAGTCAACGGAATGCTGCTGGTGTTGCTGGCTCTTTATTTCCTGCTTGTACAGCGGCGCGTGGCAGCGCTGTAGCGAGATACGCAACGCACAAGTTACGGCGTCGGTTGGGTGGACTGCTCCTTCAAAAATAATATAGCGCCGACGTTCCCGAGAACGGGATCTGAGATTTCCTCGGATGGCGCATTCGGATACCGCAGCGACAGAAATTGCATAAATGCTCGATAACGGACGTCGTTTCTGTTGCCCCAAATGATGACGGCATCGGGCGATGCCTTCGCGAGATCGGCCAAGGCGACTGGTGTGTCGCCGGGAGTCGGCAAGTCATCTAGCGCGGCAATCAATCTTCCGTTGCCAAAGAACGCGGCTTTGTAGCTGGCTTCCCATCCCACGCCGTGTTCGGGAAAAGGACCTGCGCCAATGCTGATGAGGCTCGTTCCTTCATGCGCCTTCAGACGATGGGCAGCGTCGTAACAGCTCACCTGAAAATCGCGGTTTAGAGTGCGGAATGGCGACGAACTATAGACGAGCGCGGCGATCTCCCCTGCAACAAGCAGCACGATTGCGGCCATGCGCCAGTTAGCGTGATTCCAATCGTCGTTAAGCGGAAATCGAGTGGGAATGAGGAATCGAGCTGCAACCGCCAGGAGAAGCGGGATCAGCGGGTAAAGATAGCGGGCATCGAAGACAAGCATTGAATACGCGAACACCAAGCTGATGGAGCTCACCGCAATAACGGCGACGATCCGCCATTCCGCGGGATATTGACGTCTTCGGCGAGTGACGATTGCGGCCGCGACTGCGAAGGCGAGCAGGCCTCCTGGAGTGATGACGATCAGTATTTCCTTGAGTACAGCCGGTACGTTGCGCTCCTCGGCTGCAATTAGTTTTGGAAGGGCTTGGCGAAGGCTGACGCGGTAGGACCATGGCCACGAACCGGGAGGCATGGGATCATCGACGACATAGTCGTCCACTTCTTTGGTGGTGTCGCGCAGGAGAGCGTAGCTGGGCTCGCGATGATGCGGGTATTCCCGCAGCGTCCATTGCAGAAGATTCGCCTTGAACTGGCTGCCGGTGGTGAAGACTCCATATTTGGAGTGCAGAACAGCGGCCCATCCTACGGCAACGACGACAGGAATGAGGGCTGCCGCTGCCAACCGACGCAAGCGCTGCTTGACGGTACCCGGCGATAGCAATGCGGCAACAACGGTCGAGAGGGCCAGCCAGGGCAGGGCGAACGCTTTGGCAAGATAGGCAAGGCCATGAACCATCCCCAGAAGAAACCAACGCCGCCATCCCGCGCCGCGCGAACGCACTTCGCCGAGACAGGCTTCGCGCAGACAAGCTTCGCGTAGACAATGCAGCAGCACAATGAAGTACGCCAGCGTGAGCGCGGTGAACAACAGGTCGGGCACAACGGAGCCGACCGCGGCCGGGACGAGACCTCGCGCTAAGACGAACAGCAGGATCGCGACTGAGGCCGCGAGCGGCGATCTCCACAGCCGTAGCGTAAAGAGATACAAGAGCATGGCGCACGCAAAAAACGCGAGCACGTTCACTGCTTTGCCCGTCAGAACATAGTCGCGACCGGGGATGAGAGCGATGATCCAGGAAAGCAGCGGACTGCGGAAGGCGTTAATCGCTGAACGGAAATCGGCCTGGCGCAAGTGGCGGGCGATGCCGATGTAAGCCATGCCGTCATAGTCGATTTCTCGCAGGGAATTGCGGCCGAACCAATAGAACTCAAAGAGTAATAAAAGGGCGGTGGCGGCAACCAGGTAATGCGAGGCTTTGCCAGCGCGAGACGCCGACATCACTCTGGATCCCGGACGTGAGCCTGATTGTGATCCGTAGAAGGAAACGCCCCTACAAGGACGGGCGCTCGCGGAGGTCGAGTCATGCGCGGAATTCTAAACTATTGGTGGAAGGGGATGAAGCTTGATCTGTGTGGGACTGTTTGTAATCGCCTTGGCGGGCGGCGGAGAAGTTGAGTAACTTCGTCCGCCGCTCGTCAGGCTTTTATACAGTATTAGTGGCCGAACCCTTGCAGGCCCACAACGCTCTGCCCGCCCCAAACATTGTCGTAAACGATCAATGCTGCCTGGCGGTAATTGCGCTGCGTGGGATCGAACGTCACGTTGATAGTGCAGTTCGCGCCGGGCGCCAGCGAAGCAGGGCAATTGTTGGACTGGGAGAAGTCTCCCGGATTCCATCCGCCAATGCCAATGCTGCTGATGTTCAGGTTGGTTTGGCCAACGTTCTTCAACTGCACCGGCCAGGTGGTTTTGCTGCCTACCGCCTGGTTCCAGAAGTTGAGGTCCCAGGGGTTGAATTGAGCAACCGGATGAACCACATTAGCGGTCAGGCTGACTGGTTGCGTGCTGCCGCCGCCGGTGCTGTTATTGATGTTCAGCGTCGCGATCTCCGTGCCCACCTGGTTGGCAAAGAAGAAGACCCAGATCTGGCAGCTCTTACCGGGCGCTAACGAACCCCAGCAGAAATTCACGAACGGGTATTCCCAGTAGTTCGCGCTTCCCGGCTGAAGGCTGACGCTGTTGATGTTGATTGCAGACGTGGTGGCATTCGTAACGGTAACGGTCTGCTCATTCCAGCTGTACAGTTCGACCGTGCCAAAATTCAGGTTGGACGGCGTGACGTTGAGTCCCTGGCCATTACATGTGAGCGGGATTTGCTGGTTGGCCGGGGCTCCGTTCAGAGCGTTGTCGGTCAACGTGAGGGTACCGCTCAGATTGCCACTCGCTGTCGGCGTGCATACTACGGCGACGTTACAGGACGCGCCCGGGGCAAGCGACGACGAAGTGGAGCAGGTGGTGGAGCCGGCACTCAAAGTAAAGTTGGTGCCAACCGAAATACCCGAGAAGGTGAGCGGCGCGTTGCCTATGTTCTGGAGCGTGACCGTCTGCGCGCTGCTGGTGCCTTTTAGGGCCGTCGCGGGGAACATCAAGGAAGGTATCTGCGAGCGCTGTTCCTCCAAAACGCGGCTGTTGCCACTATCGGCGATGAAGACATCTCCGAAGGAGTCAACCGCGACACCGGCAGGATTCTTCAGACCCGTGCCAATGGAAGTCTGGCACGAGGTGCTGGTGCAGCCAGCGGGGATTTCAAGCACCTGACTGTTGTTGAAATCGGCGACAAATAAATCGCCAGCAGCGTCAATGGCAACGCCGCCCGGGCCGCTAAGCCCGCTGACGAGCGTGGTCTGGCAGGCGGCGCTGAAACAGCCAGCTCGAATTTCAACCACCCGGTTGTTGTTGTAGTCGGCGACGTAGAGATTGCCCCAGCCGTCCACTGCCAATCCGGCGGGTTCATTCAGGCCGACTCCCATGATCGTCCAGCAGGAACTGCTGCTGCAGCCGGCGGGAACTTCAACGATACGATTGTTGTGGGTATCGCCGATGAAGATATTGCCGTATCCATCCACGGCCACGCCTTCCGGCGAATTCAGTCCGGTGGCCACTACGACGATGCAGGAACTGGTGGTGCAGCCGACCGGAACCTCAATCACGCGGTTGTTGCCGGTATCCGCAATGTAGACATTGTCGAGGCCATCGACCGCCACAGCGTAAGGGCTGTTCAGGCCGCTGCCGACCGACAACTGGCAGGTGGCGCTGGCGCAGCCGGAGGGAATCTCAATCACGTTGTAATTGTAGGTATCCGCGACGTAGATGTTGCCTGAGGCATCGACCACGGCGAAGGTGCCATAGAACCCGCTGCCGACCTGGATCTGAGCCGGGCCAGGCAGATAGGCGATTGCCGGCGCGATACCTTGGCCGGTAACCGCGGTAGTAGCCAGGACGGCGCCAGTGGAACTCAGGATTTGGATGGCCCCATTGCGCAAACCGGGGGCTAGCGGTCCAAAGGTGACCGTAACGGTACAGGTGCTACCAGCTATCTGACTGCCAACGCAGGTTGAACCGCTAGCGGAAACAAAATCCATGTTGCTGGCGCCCTGTGTGAGGGCGACGGCGTTCGCGCTGAGTGTGGTGCTGGTGTTGACGTTGTACGTCAGAGTTATCGTGGTGTTCGATCCGATTTTTATGCTGCCGAAGTTAACCGCGTAGCGCTGAACTTCCAACACGCGGCTATTGTAGGTGTCTGCAACGAAAACGTCGCCCGCCGCATTGACAGCCACGGCAAGACCAAGCGGCCCATTCAATCCGGTCGTTACGGTCGTCTGGCAGGAACTGCTGGTGCAACCCGAGGGAATATCAACTACCCGATTGTTGCCGGTATCCACGACATAGACGTTGCCGGTTCGATCGACTGCTACGCCGGCCGGAGCCGACAGGCCGCTGCCTAATGCCACTTCGCAGGAGCTGGTGGCGCAACCCGCTGGCAATTTGACGATCCGATTGTTGTAGTAATCGGCGATGAAGAGGTCGCCCGCTGTATCAACTGCAACGCCGGCAGGGCCATTCAGCCCGCTGGCCGGCGAGGTGGTCTGGCAGCTGGTGCTGGTGCAGCCGACTGGCAGTTCGACAACCCGATTGTTGTTGAAATCTGCGATAAAGAGATCGCCTGCTTCGTCGAGCCCCAAGCCTGCGGGGTTAGAGAAACCGCCGCCCACTATCTGTTGGCAGGAACTGGTCGTGCATCCCGCGGGAATTTCGAGCACGCGGTTGTTATGAGTGTCGGCAATGAAGACATTGCCCAACCCATCGGCCGCGACGCCCTCCGGCGAATTGAGGCCGCTTGCCGGCAGAACAATCTGGCAGGAAGTGCTGTTGCAGGTGGCGGGAACTTCGACAATGCGGTTATTGCCGGTATCTGCGATAAATACATCGCCCGCGCCGTCCACGCCGACGCTATATGGGGCGTTAAGCCCGCTGGCAGGCACGGTGGTCTGGAGGCCCGCGAAAGAGATGCTTTGGGCGCTTGCGGGAAGCGAAATCAACGCCAGCAAAATCAGCGCGCATAGCGCAACCGCCGTCATCCGAACGGATTGACCGCGAAGGCCAGATGTAGAGTTGCCAGCGACTGGCAATGTGAACAAGTTTCCCTGCGGGAGCTTTTGCGAGTTCATCAACGATCTCCTTCTCAAGATCTAAAGCTTAAGTTTGGCGCTTGGGGGAATACGGCTGAACCTGAGTTTCCATTTGAGCTATTGCATGTTTGGGACCACCCGATTCGCGGCAACACATTGTATGCGCTGTACTTGCGCACGATGTGGATTACCGTCACAGCGGTATGTGCAAAAATCCGCACATCTGTCCACTGGCGTTCCAAACATTAAGCCCTACGTACGATTTGAATCAGAGGCAACACTTATGAGACGGCCAATACTCTCTTGTATCGACAAGAATGTCAAGATGCAAGGACTTGCGACAGTAGTGCAAAACTGATCGATTTGCGGCGCGTGCGCTTGGCCGACCAAGTATCAAAGAGTTCGCGCGTAAGACCGTTGTAACTCATCTGCACCTAATCAGGGGGCCTTCTTAACGAAAAGTAGCGTGCTCCCCTAGTAAGACGGGGGCAAATACCTTTGCGCTTTGAGCCAGCGTAAATCACGCTCGGAAGAAACAAGTGCCTTAGACATGTCCAACTCTCAAGTGGACAGCCGCGGCGGCGGCTGATTTTATTGTCGAGGAGATAGTTGAAATGCCGCTCCGGCTGAAAAATGGCTGGAGGGGGAATACGGTCAACCAATACCCATTCAGGCCGTCTTGTTTTGTGCCACTTCCGTGCTATTTGGGACACGTTCTCCACAGATTGACCCCGCCTGCCACTTGCGGTCTGAACGCAAGTTCCGGATAATTTGATTAGAGTCTCATAACAGCCGTGTATCGCTATAGCCGCTCCGACTTGCTGCGTATTTTGCACATTGCGCCTCGCCAGCTTCAAAACTGGGAGCGATCTGGCTTGATCCAAGCGAGCGAAGAGTATTCCTTTTTCGATCTCCTGCAAATAAAAAAAGTGCGCGACCTATGTGGGAAACGGGTTCGCCCGGCGGTGATTCGCCAGTCGCTCGACGCGATGCTCAAGCAAGCGTCGGGTATGGAAAACCCTCTGCTTGAGGCAAGCGCGTACGAGAGCCGCCACCGTGTGGCGTTCCGCCACGAAGGCCGCCTGCTCGAACCTATTGCCGGCCAATTCATGTTCGACTTCGGGTCCGAAGAGCAGAAAATAGTGACCAGTCCGCGCCGGAACGGGCCGGAACTGGTCATGACCGGCATCGCCGACCTGTTTGCACGTGGCATCACTCTGGAAGAGAGCCCCTCGACGCAGACCGAAGCTATCGACGTCTATTTGAAGGTTCTGGATATGGATCCTGAGCACGCCGCGGCGCACATCAATTTGGGCACGCTGTATTACAACCGCCAGGAATATTCCCTCGCAGAGAACCACTACCGGTCGGCGATTGAGATTGATCCGCGATATGCGCTCGCCTACTTTGACCTCGGCAACGTGCTCGATGAGACTGGACGCATCGGCGAGGCAATCGAGACATATAAGACGGCGATTCAGCTTGCTCCCACCTACGCCGATGCGCACTACAATCTCGCGCTCGCCTATGAGAAGATGCGCGAACCGCGAAGAGCCCTACAGCACTGGCGCACCTATGCAAGGCTCGATACGGCTGGGCCGTGGGCCGTGCATGCCAAACATCAGATTCAGCGCATTCTCCAAAGCGATAGTCTGAAGCTTATCTACTCGCGCCAGGCAAACTAGACGCTATCCGTGACTGGTTTGGGGAAGAGCACTGCCTTCAGTCATGCTATCCAGAGACCATCGTATACTTGGAATTGCTTCAAGAATCCGCATCCATACTGAACGGGAGATCGATCCATGAACTTGTGGCGCCGTATTTTGACACTGAGTTTTGCCCTCGCTGTAACGGTGATGAGCGTAGTCTGCCTCGGCCAAGTGCCGCCTACACAGAAAACAATCTACGATGAGACCGCCGACGCGCACGTGGAGCTTAAGGACGCGTTGAAAAAAGCCCGCGCCGAGCACAAGCGGGTGATCGTCGTCTTTGGAGCCAACTGGTGCTACGACTGCCATGTGCTGGATGCGGCATTTCATCGCCCGGACCTGGCCGAGATTATCGCCGCCAATTATGAAGTTGTGCACATCGACATCGGGAAGGGCGAAAAGAACCAGGACCTGATGACCAAATACGATGTCCCGATGAAACGAGGCATTCCCGGCCTGGCCGTGCTTGACGCCGACGGGAAGCTCATCTACAGCCAGAAGAACGGAGAATTCGAGAATGCGCGAGCTCTCTCCGCAGAGGACTTTCGCGTGTTTTTGGAGAAGTGGAAACCGGCGAAAAAAGGCAGCGAAAGCTGAAGCCCAGCACACATGAACCGGGCGCGGCTTGCGCCGCGCCCTTCGGGAGAGGATCACGCCTATCCAACTTCGCCGTGAACGTTAATCTACAACCAGCTTATTGTCAACGCTAAAAGCGCCAGACACCGCTCCGGCCCGAATTCCGGCGACATTCTTATCCATTGTGTTCTCAACCGTCCCGTAAAGCGTCACGTGACCGTTGTCGACCACGATGCGGATTGGGTGAGCGGGATCGCTGGCATAGCGGCCCAGCATCGAGTCGCGATAGATTGCACGCGCCGTACGGACGCGGAGTGAATCGTCAAAGTTCGAAACCGGCAGCACCTTGACGTCGTTAACAACGTCCTTGACGCCGGGCATACGCGCCGCCAGCGCCATGGCGTCGTCAAGCGGCACAGACCACACGACGTCGCCGCTCAAAGTCACCACGCCATCCTCTACGCCCACGGCAAGAAAGTTAAACGTATTGTCCGCGTACCCGACGCGATCATAGGCCACCTGCTTGCCGAGTTTCTTCTGCAACTCGCTGTCGGCGACGGTTGGCCCAGCGACGACGATGTCGTTTCGTACGCCGGAAACGTTCGCGATTTTCTTGATCTTGTTTGCGGCATCGAGCTTGTTTTCAAAAAGACCCACGGTGCCCGTCAGGGTCACGATGCCATCCTCGACGCTTGAACTCACATTCTGAAGCTGCTTCGTCTTCTGGATCTTCTGGCTGACGGCCTGCTGAATCTGGGGATCGTAGCGGTTGGTGTCCGCCATCGCCGTCATGCTCAGCAGGACGAGCAGTAC
>JBAVYO010000338.1:0-19207 GCA_049698855.1 Terriglobales bacterium | reverse complement strand
AGACCAGCCACAGCGCCGTGTTTGTGCTCACCGATCTCCCTCCCGGCAAATATGGAATCACGATCGTCGACGCCAGCGGCGGCAAGAAACCTCTAACCCTCACCCTGGTCCTCGAGCAAGTGGGCTCCGACTGGAAACTCGCCGGCTACTATGTCCGTTCGCAGCAGGCGTCCGGCCACGATAGCGCTTGGTTCGCGCAACAGGCGCGCGATTTCAAGGAGAAGTCGCAAAACCATAATGCCTGGCTCTATTTCCGAGAAGCCATCGCCCTGGCCGCGCCCGTCGATTTCATGAGCACGCAGGCCACCGACAAGCTGTACGACGAAGTGCAATCCACCCAACCCCTCGATATGCCAGTCGACGACAAAGCCCTCGATCTAACTGCGGGCGGCAAAACCTATCATTGGACAGCAATCTTCCCGCTGGCCGTAGCCGACGATCTGGACGTGGTAGTGAAGTATTCCGCTGCGGATATTTCCAACACCCCAAAAACCTTCGAAGAAAACCAACTGGTGATCAGAGCACTGTTGGCAAAGTTTCCCGAGCTAAAAACCGCCTTTGCCGGAGTCGTAGCCCGAGCCGTATCCCCCTCAGGCGAAGACTACGGCTCCCTGCTGCCAATGAAAGAAATCAAATAGGTGGCGAGTTGTGGATTGTGTGGCGCGGGCATTCTTGCCCGCATCGCCCGGAACAGAAGAAATACACGCACCGCGCCTCAGCAAAGCGGGGAATCCGCTGTAGTCCCACTTCGACGGGTGTCATCTGAAATTTTCTCTGCGTGGGACTTGCGCGGGGGAAACCAGGTCTTTGGACTGGAACGCCGGAATAATCACCCAGAATTGCACGGTCTGGGTGATCTAAAATCGGCCTTTAATGAACCGAGACGTCAAGAAATACGCAATTTAGATAGTGGGCCAGTTTGAAATCCACCGGTAGCAATCGACTCGGGCCTGTGGGAAACTGTGGGCATCCCCAAAGATCGCAAGCAAACGTACTCGGATCGCCAGTCACAGTCCGCCCGCGCCAAGAAACAAGCGAAGCAACCAAGGAAGAAAACCGCACCAGAGGATTCCAGCCAAGCCGCTGTCCGGATCGTCAAGCAGACAAAAGAGGGCTAGTATTCCTGATGGCCGAAAAATCCAACCGTGATAAATGCGGATTGTGTGGCGCGGGCATTCTTGCCCGCGTTTGAATTGTGTGGTGCGGACCTGCCCTGAGCGTATTGAAGGGACCCCTCGCCCGCATTGCCTGGGTGCGCCGCTTCCCGCGCTTTAGCCGCGTCGCTTCAGACCTTTTCTTGTCCTCCTCCGTACCCCCCGTGTACCCCTGGTTAAGTGGTTAACAGGTGAAGGGGTGCTCAAGAGAATGTCTGACAAGCAGGCCGGGACCGTTCCCCGCGCTATCTAACGCCCGAGTCCTCCAGCGTGCATTCTTCAGGCGACTTATCCTCGCGCAGTCCAAGAAAAACCGGCGCACGCAGCTTGGGACCGCCCTCCACCGTTTCATGCGTCCACTCGGAGAACTTGACCTCAGCGACCAGTTCCGGACGAACAAAATGAACTTTTCGCAAACCGCCAATTTCTCCATGAAACGGATTCTTGCTAGTTGCGAGCGACTGCAATCGGGCGAACATTTCCTTGAGCCCGCGTTGATCGAAGCCGGTCCCGACCTGCCCCACGTGGATCAGTTGGCCCTTCTTGTTATAAAGGCCCAGCACCAGCGCGCCAAAATAAGCCCGGCTACCCTCGGGGTCCGTGTAACCGCCAATCACGCATTCCTGGCGGCGCGTGATTTTGATTTTCAGCCAGTCGCGCGAGCGGGTCTCGTCATACAAACTGGCCCGCTTCTTGGCGACGATTCCTTCCAGGCCCTTTTGTCCTGCCGCCTCAAACAGCGCCAGCCCCTTCTCGGGATAATGATCGGAAAAGTGGAGGACATCGCCGGAGACAATGCGATCCTGCAGCAACTTTTTGCGCTCCTCGAGCGAAACGCGCCGCAGATCGAATTCGTCGAGATAAAGAAGGTCAAAAGCGTAATAAATGACAGGCACACCCTCGCGTCGCGCAAGCCGCGCTCTGCCGGGACGAAACCCTGTGCGCTGCTGCATCAGGCTGAACGATGGCCGGCCCTCCTCGTCGAGAGCAACAATTTCTCCGTCCAGGATGGCGCGCCGCGCTTTAACAAATTTCGGCAACGAAGCAAGCTCCGGAAACTGCGCGGTCAGATTATTTTGATTGCGCGAGACCAGGCGCACATTCCCGTCGTCGATAAACGCGACAGCGCGATAACCGTCCCACTTGATCTCGAACAGCCATTCCGGATTGTCGAAGGGCTTCTCGATCGCAGTAGCCAGCATGGGATGAATCGCAGCTGGCATCGGTTTGCGCACGGCGCCAGGAAGATCTTTAGACGCAGAGGACGCGGAATTCGCAGAGAATTTTTGGCTTGTTTCTTCCGATTTCGGATTCGTTTTTACTGCGGTCGATTTCGAGGTTGCCCTCGGTTTGACTGATCTCGAATCTGCACTCGACGCTGTCGACTTCGAAGACGCTTTTACCGCGGCCGTTTCTGCCGAGCGCTCGGTATCCCTTGATCGCTTATTTCTCTCCGCGTCTTCCGCGGTTAACGCTTTTTTTTTACCAGCAGCTTTCTTGCGATCCGCGCGCGCAATCGCATCCGCGAGCCACGCCGCTTTCAGCTTGCCGCGAGTAGCAGGACGACTGCTCGTCCATTGCGCAGATTCCTTGTCTCCCCCAATCTGCGCCATCGTGCGATTGGTGAGAACTGAAGTGTCATATTTGTCGATATCAAATCCCGTGACAACGTGGTCGTCTTTCTTCTTGATCAACAGCCATTCGTTTCCCTTACTACCTGACCGCCGCGATTTGATATGAATCAGCCCAAAATCGCCATTCAGGCGCTTTCCCTTCAAGCGGAATTTGAGATCGCCCTTCTTCAGCATGGCATCAGCTTCCGAGTCGGTTCCACGAACGTACTCTCCATTGACCGGCATCGGCGACAACGGTTCCCAAGTTCCCACGTCCCAAACCATCACCGAACCAGCGCCATAATTGCCTTCCGGAATCGTGCCCTCGAAATCGAAATAGGAAACTGGATGATCCTCCACCTGCATCGCAAGCCGCTTATCCGAAGGGTCGAGCGACGGACCTTTCGGCACAGCCCACGATTTCAGCACGCCATCCATCTCCAGCCGAAAGTCGTAATGCAGACGCGTAGCGCGATGCCGCTGCACCACGAAGCGATGCTTGGATTGCTTCTCAACTTTGGGTGGAGGTTCGGGCGTCGCTTCAAAACGCCGTTTCCGTTTGTACTCGTCGAGTGACATGGGCTTATTTAAGGAACTGACTGCACCAGCCAAGCCGTTATACTAAAGCGTTTCCAAGGAGTCTTGGATGATTTTAGCCCGCAGTAGGAAGCTTTTAGCGTTCGCATTTCTTTTCCTCTATTCAGTTTTTGCCGCTGCGCAGCCAAACAAACTCTCAACCTTACCGCGGGACTTACAGGGAAAGATAGACCAGATAGCGCAGCAGGCGCTCGCCGAGACAGCCGTACCAAGCGCTTCGATTGCCATTGTGCAAGAAGGCGCAATCGCTTATCTGCAAGCCTATGGCGATGGAACCATCGCCCCTCGCAGGCCAGCCTTGCCCTCCATGCGCTACAGCATCGGCTCTATCAGCAAGCAATTCACGGCAGCCGCGGTTCTGCTGCTCGCGGAGCAGGGAAAGCTTGCGCTCGACGATCCGGTATCGAAGTTCGTGCCCAATCTCACGCGCGGCAACGAAGTCACGATTCGCGAACTGCTGTCGCACACTTCCGGATATCAGGATTTCTGGCCGCAGGATTACGTTTCTCCCTTCATGCTGCAGCCAGTCACGGCCGACAAGATTCTGGATCTTTGGGCGCGCAAGCCGCTCGACTTCGAGCCCGGTACCGACTGGCAATACAGCAACACCAACTACGTGATCGCCGGACTGATCGTGGAGAAGGCAAGCGGCGAGCCGTTGTTGCAGTTCCTGAGTGAGCATATTTTCGCGCCGCTCGGCATGAAGAGCGTGATGAACATCGACCAGCGGCGCCTTACCGACACGGACGCGACCGGCTACTTGCGCTATGCGCTCGGACCGCTGCGCGTGGCTCCGAAGGAAGGCAAAGGATGGTTGTTTGCCGCCGGTGAACTGGCCATGCCTGCCGAAGACCTGGCGAAATGGGATATCAGCTTGATGAATCAAACGCTGCTCAAACCCGCGTCCTACGCGGCGCTAGAACAGGAAGCCGTGCTCAAGAACGGATTCGGAACACGCTACGGTCTTGGCGTCAGCGTGCGAGATGAATTGGGGCATCGAGCCATTGAGCATGGCGGCGAGGTTTCCGGCTTTACCGCACACAATCTGGTTTTCCCCGACGAAAAGCTGGCCGTGGTCGTGCTTACCAATGAGGATTCGGTCGGGATTTCGAGCGATTTGGCAAAGAAGATCGCGGCTCTCTTCTTCGCCGATGCGAAGGCTGCCAAGCCTGAGCGGCAAGCGCGAGAAATATTCGAGGGGCTTCAGCGAGGAAAAATCGACCGAGGATTGCTGACCGACAACTGCAACAGTTATTTCACCGAGCAGGCACTCAAGGATTTTGCCGACAGCCTGGGGCCGCTCGGCGAGCCCACGGCATTCGAACAGACGGCCAAGCGGGAACGGGGAGGAATGACGTTTCGGCTATTTGAAGTGCATTTTGCGCGGAAAACTGTCGAGGTGTGGGAGCGGATCATGCCCGACGGGAAGATCGAGCAATATCAGGTGGCAGCAAAGTAACGGAAACCATGAAACGCGAATTTCCTGAATGCCCGCTCATTGGTGTTGGCGCAGTGATCGTCGAGAACGGGCGCGCGTTGCTGATTCGCCGCGCAACACCTCCGCTTCTGGGCGAATGGTCTTTGCCCGGAGGCGTGCTCGAATGCGGCGAAGCGCTGCGTGAGGCGGCGATTCGCGAGGCGCGCGAGGAAACCGGATTGACGGTTGAAGTGGGCGAAATGCTCGGCGTATACGAGCGCGTGATTCACGCCGACGATGGGCGCGTGAGGTATCACTACGTGCTGATCGATTTTCTGTGCCATCCATTGTCAGGAGAAATCAAGGCCGGCAGCGACGCGGCGGAAGCTGGATGGTTCTGCCGCGAGGATTTGCAGGCACTGAATCTGGCATATGACGCGAACGACGTAGTGCGGAAGGGATTGGATCGAGGTTAGAAGTAAGAGGTAAGAGGTAAGAAGTTGGTTAGACGATCAGACAAGGACTAACGACGATCGCCACCGCCACCAACAATGCGATCCCTGCAAGTATCACGGCCAACCGCATACAGAGCCTCCACTAACTAAAGACACCACTTGCCCTGTGCGTGTTCCACTTGCCCCTCCCGGCACGCCAGGAGGGAGCGTGCCGGGGCTTCATTTGCGAGTCTTCCAGGAGAGTGTTGGTTGTCTCGCTGGGTGGAGAACGTACGAATTCTCCAGACTTGCATCCAATAAATTGCTAGCATCATCTGGTAGATGTCGTTGCGCGCCCAATCCGGAGGAGCCGGCGCTGTTGCGGATTTGTATGCCCGCAGCGGTGCGGCCGCTTATGGCATGAGCGCTGAGCAATTCGCGCTTATCCTCGAAGAAATTCAGAAGAAGTATGTTCCGACTGGAGCGCCTCACCAGCAGGCTGAGTTCTGCGCCGCCCTGCGCCTGGAAGAACTGGCGCTGGCGCGAGCTTGCGCGGCCGGAAACGACCGGGCGTGGGAAGACTTCATCAGCCGCTATCGTTCAAAACTGCATGGCATGGCCATGCAGATCGCGCGGGAAGCCTCACAGGCAGCCGAACTGGCCGATTCGATTTTTGCCGACTTGTTTGGACTGAGCGCGCGCTCCGGCGTGCGCAATTCCAAGTTGTTGTTCTATACGGGGCGCGGTTCTCTTGAAGGCTGGTTGCGCACGGTTATGTCGCAGGAGTTCGTAAATCGCTACCGTAAACAGAAACGCACCGTCAGCCTTGAAGAACAGACGGAAGAAGGCGCGCAGTTTGTGGCCAGCGTGCCTGAACCCGTCCGCAGTGGCGATCCCCGGCTGGAGGAGGCCACCGACGAGGCCCTGGGGCAGCTTTCGGCGGAAGACCGGTTCACATTAGCCTCCTATTATTTGGATGGACGAACGCTGGCCGAGATCGCCCGCGCCCTGGGGCTGCATGAATCGAGCGTCAGCCGCCGCCTGGACCGGCTCTCGTCCGGCCTGCGCAAGAGCATTTTGGCAGGCCTGCGCGAGCGCGGAATGAGCCATGCCCAGGCTGCGGAAGCCCTGGAAACCGACGTGCGGGATATAGTCCTGGATTTACGCTCACGTTTGACGCAAGATTCCGGATCAACGACGTTCCCTAGTAGGCAGACTCCCGCCCGGGACGGGCGTGGTAAGCCCTGATTTGGTAACTCATGACTGGTAACCGATGACAGACGTGCCAAAAATCGTGCATTCTCGCCTGCGGGCTGCAGGGCAGGCAGCGGGACTGGCGCATCCGGAAACGGAGTTGCTGGCGGCGTTTGCCGAGCAGGCGCTCTTACCGGACGAGCGCGAGAGTGTGCTCGCTCATTTGGCACTGTGTGCGGACTGTCGCGAAGTAGCGGCACTTTCGCTGCCGGAGGCGAACGTGGCTCCGATGCCAGTCGATGCTGAGGCGGAGGCAGTTGGAACGAAAGATCTCCGGGAGCCAGTTTCTCAGAGCGGCGGCAGGGTTTGGTTTGGCTGGGGTAACCTGCGCTGGGCAGCACTGGCAGCGGGCATTGCCGTGGCAGTGCTGGCGATGCGTCCGGGAGTTAGGCACGTTGAACAGGCCAGTCCGATTGCGGTCGCGAAACAGCCCTCCCCACAAGTTGAATCCATCCCCGTAACGCCCCAGGTTGCCGAGGAGTTTCACGTACAAAGCGATGCGCCAGCAGGCGCATCGGCGACGAAGCCGGATGTAGAGAAGCCTGCGACTTCATCACATCGCGCGAAAACAGAAACGCCTGCTGCCAAGCCGATGCCGACGCGCAAGCAGGCGATGACTACCGACAACCAAGTGGCACAGTTAGCCAAGCCGGAGAGACACGCGTACGCCGTATCGAGCGCAGATCGCGCATCCGTCGCATCAACAAGTGTGGAGGGAACAACCGAAGCTTCGGCTGCAGTGCAGTCAGATGACGCTGCGATTTCATCCGATCTCGGATTGCCCGTCTCCACCGGCAACTTGATGGCCCGCGCGCAGGCACCCGCAGTCGAAAAAGCAAAACCGGCGTTCGAGGAATCAACCACATTTTGGACGATTTCGGCGGGCGCGCTCAAGCGCTCTCTTGATGGCGGGCAGAATTGGCAGACCGTTTTAAAGGGAAAACGCACGTGGCGTTGTTATGCCGCTCGCGGCCAGGAAGTATGGGCGGGCGGAGCAAAGGGTACCCTTCAGCATTCCACCGACAGCGGCACGACCTGGAGCAGAATCGCCGTTTCCGGGGATGGTGAATCGCTCGGCTCAGACGTAATTCAGATCGAACTGCAAGCCCCCTCCGGCATCGTTCTCGAAACCGACAATCACCAGACATGGAGCAGTATCGATAGTGGTCAGAGCTGGCAGAAAAAGGACCTTGCAGAGAAAAAATGATCGCTGGATTTCGTGGCCGGGCTTCGACGCGCGACCAGCTTCTGACGCAAAGAAGAAAGGCGCCCCGAGCAAACCCGGAACGCCTTCGGCAGCCCTCCCCCAGAACTGCCTGACTACGTGCTCATCGTAGTCTGTGGGCACACGATGCGTGAACATCACCTCCGTAATAATCGACCTTGACGTATAAGTTCCATTCGTCACCTCGCGAGTGGTAATCGCCCCATGTTACTAACTTCCTATATGGAAACTAGATTCCCTTGGCGACGGCTTGTTGTGAGGGAGCGAAGACAGAATCAACCAGGGCTGCGATCTGGTCCATTGAGCCGTCGATATCGAGTGTGAAACGCACCAGGTCCACTTCCGCAAGCGCAGGATAAGCGGGGACTAAGTGCTTCCAGGCAGTGTCCTCTGCCAGCGCCACCGCCAAAACTTCGTTGTATCCATAGCCGAGATTCCGCACCCGGCAAAGAAGGTCGCCGAGGTGAACCAGGCAGACCAGGGGGTCGGCAGTTGACAGAGATTCGACCTGGTGATGACAGCCGGCAACTTCCACCAGCTCTTCTGAAAGGCCCCAACGCCGGCAAAGCAAGCGCCCGGAGTCCGCATGTGTGAAACCAAGTATCTCTTGCTCCGAGACATGAAGCGGGCATCCATTCGTAGCGGAGTGTTTCAGACACTCCTGCAGCTTCAGCGTATAGAGCACGGAGTTCACGAGAAACCCTATGTCATGAATCAGGCCAGCCAGATAAGCCTTCTCCAAGTCCGGATAGCCGACTCCGTGAGCCATTCTCTGCGTCACCAGCGCGCAGCCCAGAGAGTGTCTCCAGAAAGCGCTGGGATCGAGAACCCATTTCGCCTTGGGAATGGTGCGGTGCATGCATACGCCGAAGAGGAGCGAACGAATTCTTCCGATGCCCAGCGCGAGGACGGCGGCACGGACGGTTTCGACTGACCGGCGCCCGAAGAGAGGAGAGTTGGCGAAACGCAGGCACTGCGCTGCGATCCCAGCGTCATGGGAAACCATCTCGACAACTTTCTCAAGGCAGATATCGTCCAGGGGCAGGCGCATCATCTCAATCAAGGGCACAAGGATGGGAGGCGCCGTCCAGATCGATTCAATCTTCGCGATTTGCGCTTCGAGCGCTGTCGCTTGCTGTTCGTTCATGGCTTTCTCCCCGCGGCCGAACCAATGGGCGGCTTCATGTAGGCCGTGGTCCCGGAGAGGTGGATCAACTGGAACGCATCATTGACGTGAAACAGGGATTCGGCGTGTCCCAGGAAAAAATACCCTCCCGCAACCAGATTGCTGTAAAAGTGCTGGACAACCCGGCGTTTGGAAGCCAGATCGAAGTAGATGAGGACGTTGCAGCAGAAAATAACGTCGATTCCTTTCAGGAAGAGCATCTTACTGTCGTCGGAGAGGTTGACGCGATCGAAGCGAATGCGCGACTTGAGCAGATCGTTGGCCTGCAGCTTGTTGTTGCCGGCGTCCCGGAAGTATTTCCGGCGCATGGCGTCGCTCACGTTGCGCAACGCGTAATCTCCGTAGATGCCGGTGCGCGCAGCCTCGAGCGAATTGGTGTTCAGGTCGCTCGCCAGGATATCGAAGGTCCAACCGTCAAGCTGTTTTTCTTCCGTAAGAAACATGGCGAGGGTATAGGGTTCCTCGCCGGTCGAACATCCGGCTGACCAAAATCGGAGCCGCTTGAGGCCGAGGGCGGACTTGCCCTGCATGATCTGAGGAAGGATCACGTTGCGCAGCGCGTCGAGCTGGGGCGGATGACGGAACATATAGGTTTCGCCAATGGTGATTTCATTGAGCAGCAGGCGCAGCTCGCTATCGCGCTTGGCGTTGGTGGTGAGATAGTCGAAATACTGGGAAGAGGTGGCCACGCCGCAAGCTGTCATGCGGCGGTTACAGCTCGATATGAGCAGATAAAGCTTCTGCTCCGAGTGGTAGATGCCGGAAATCTTGTAGATCAGATCCCGTATCTTCATGTGGACGGGGTCGGCGGGACTAGCTACCGGAGCCGCATGAGTTTTATCTCTTGTGGTTTCGATGGACATTCAATTTTTTTCGCCGGAGCATTTTCTGGCGCAATTCTGCGTACGTTCCCCGCTCATCCGCCAGCTCCGATCCCGGTGCTTCTCCGGAACGACACCCGGCGCACGATTTCGTTCATGACGCTGTCCAATGGACAGACGCGATCCGCCAAATTCCCGGCCACCACGTTTCCTGGCATGCCCCAGACCACCGACGACGCTTCATCCTGGACGATGACAGCGCCGCCCGCGACCCGAATCGCAGCGGCGCCACGTGTGCCGTCCGAGCCCATGCCGGTCAGCACCACCGCCAGCACGTGGCTTCCAAACGCTTGCGCAACCGAGCGAAATAGCACATCGACGGCCGGGCGGCAGGAGTTTTCCGGGGGATCCTGGTTGAGTTCGAGCACGCTGACCACGCCTTTGCGGCCGACTGTCATGTGGTAATCGCCGGGCGCAATCCAAATCTGCCCCGGCTCCAGTTTTTCGCCCCGTTTGCCTTCCTGCACGTGGAGAGGCGTGAGTGTGTCGAGACGGCTGGCAAGCAACTGCGTAAACATCGGCGGCATGTGCTGCACGATCACCACGGGAACAGGAAAATTGCGCGGGAACTCCGGGATCAAGGCGGCGAGAGCATTCGGTCCCCCAGTCGAAGTGCCGATGGCGAGCACATCGATCCGCGCCAGTTGTTGAAGATGAGTCGGCTGAGGGGGAAGCAGAGCGGCATGAACGGGAAATGGCGCGCTCACCGCGAGCGGCCGCGCTCCGCAAAGCGACTTAATTTTTGGAACCAGTTCCTGCCGGATATGTTCGTCCACGCTCTCGACGGTATCGGCGGACCGCTTGGCGCAGTAGTCGCTCGCCCCGCGTGCCAGCGCCTCGACCGTTGCCGCCGCCCCCGGCCCGGTTAAAGAGCTAAACATGATGACCGGCAATCGAGGATAGCGTTTCCGTATTTCGACCAGCGTTTCGATGCCGCTCATGCCCGGCATTTCGATGTCGAGTGTGATCAGATCCGGCTTGAGATCGGAGATCCGGGTTAGCGCGATCTCCCCCGTTCCCGCCATTCCAGCTACCGCCATGTCCGGGTCCGAACCCAGAACATCGCTCAGGCAGCGGCGAATCACAGCGGAATCGTCAACGATCAGTACACGTATTGGCTGCACGGCTCCACTCCTCTTGCCTCATTCCCTGCGGCCCGAAAATGCGGGCCTGGCCACCAAGGGCGGCTCGCCCGGTCCGGATCTAGGAGTTTCCTGCCGCCGCCCCACGGCCACGCTCCACGTTGAACCGTCCGACCAGTTCGCGCAGTTGGCTGGCCATCTGCGCCAGTTGCTCGGTGGCAGTCTGAGTCTGGTTGACATTCGTCGTGGTGTTCTGGGCAGCCTGCGCCACTCCATTAATGTTGCTCGCAATCGTGCTCGCGCCCCGCGCCGCCTCGGAAACGTTGCGCGCCATCTCTCCGGTAGTCGCACTCTGCTGCTCGACGGCCGTCGCAATGACGGTGGAGATGTGGCTGATCTTATCGATCACGTCGCGGATGCTGCCGATCGCACTCACCGCTCCGGTCGTGTTCTCCTGAATGACCGTGATCTTGCCTTTGATCTCTTCGGTCGCCTTGGCGGACTGTTTGGCCAGTTCCTTCACCTCGTTGGCGACCACCGCGAAGCCTTTGCCCGCTTCGCCAGCGCGTGCCGCTTCGATGGTCGCATTCAGGGCCAGCAGGTTAGTCTGCTGCGCAATCGAAGTGATCACTTCGATGACCTTACCAATCTCGGCGCTCGACTCGCCCAGCTTGCCGACCGTCTGGTTGGTCGCCTCGGCTGCCGCGACCGCCTCGGCCGCTACCCTCGCCGCCTCGGTCGCGTTCTTGGCGATGTCTCCGATGGTTGCGTTCATTTCCTCGGCGCCGGAGGAAAGCGTCTGAAGGTTGGTGTTGACCTGGGCGCCGGCTTCGGCCACGGTGCGGGCCTGCGCCGTCGTTTCCTCCGAATTCGCCGTGATCTGCTGGCTGGTGGCCGACAGCTCTTCCGACGAGGCAGCCAGAGACCGCGCGCTGCTCCCAATCTGCTCGAGTGCCGACTGCATCTGCTGACCGGTTCCGTTCACCGCGTCGGCGAGCTGTTTGAAATCGCCGGCATAACTCCCTTCCATGCGGACCGTGAGGTCGCCCGCGGCCATTTGGCCGAGAATGCGCCCTACGTCACGCATGGGCGTGATCACCGCATCGAGAGTCTCGTTCACGCCCTCGACGACTTTGCGATAGTCTCCACCATGCTTCGAGGCATCGGCCCGCATCGAGAGCTTTCCGTCCACCGCTGCGTTCGCCAGCATCTCCGTGTCGGCGACCAGGGCAGTCAGGTTTTCCATCATCAGGATCAGCGACGGCACCAGTTCGTCTTCCGCGGATCGTCGACCGATCTTCTTGTATCCGCCCAGATCCTCAAGGTCGCCTCCCGAAATTTTCTTGAACGTGCCCGTTAGAAGGTGAAGTCTTTCATTGATGTCATTGACTCCGCGCGCCACCTCGGCAAAGATGCCCACATAATTTCCTTTCACGCGCGTGCTGAAGTCGTTTTTGTCCATCTTTTGGATGACCGCGTTGGCTTCCTGAAGGCCGCCGAGACCATCGATGCAGGCGTTCAGGTTGTTTTTGATGAGGTTGAAGTCGCCGTTATAGTTGTCGGTAATCTTCGGCGGAATCTCTCCCTTACCGATCTTGGCGACATAATCGGCAGCCACGTTCAATGGGCCGATGACCGCATCCAGCGTGTTGTTTACCCCCTGCACAATCTTCTGGAAGTCTCCATGGTGCTTGTTGGCATCGGCGCGGGTCGAAAGCTTGCCTTCTACTCCGGCCTTGGCCAACATGGCTGCGTCCGCCACCAGCGCGTTCACCGCGTCGATGCACTGATTCAGACTAGTCTTGAGGAAGTTGAAATCGCCGTTGTAGTTGTCCGTGATCTTGGCCGGGATGTCGCCCTTGGAAATCTGGTCCAAGATCTTGACAGTGGCCTGGAACGGTACGCTAATGGTATCCAGGGTGGCATTGACGCCTCCGACGATCTTGCGGAAATCACCCTGGTGCTTAGAGGCGTCGGCGCGGGCCGCCATCTTTCCTTCCACGGCGGCGTCGGCCAGCATGGCAGCGTCAGCCACTAGAGCTTGGAGGTTGGTCATCAGCGCAATCAGCGCGGGCAAAATTTCGTCGCGCTCGGACCTGCGCCCAATTTTCGTGTATTCCGGGAGTTCCTCCAGGTTCCCCTGCGCAACCTTACGGACCGTAGAGACCATGTGACGAACCCGTTCCTGCGCCCCGTTAATGGCTCGCGCTAGATCCGCGAAAATTCCCAGATAGTGTCCTTCCACATTCTTGGTGTAGTCGTTGACATCCATCGCCTGCGTGACAGCAGTCGCTTCCCGCAGCGCGCCCAGCCCATCGATGCACTGGTTCAGGTTATCCGTGATTATTTTGAAGTCCCCGCTATATGTTTCCTGGATCTTCGGAGGCAAAACGCCCTTGCTGATCTGGTCGATGTAGTCGGCCACCTTGTTCACCACGAGCTTGCGTTCGGTGACGTCTGTGGCGTACTCGACGACCTTGAAGGGCTTGCCATCCAGGTCGAAGATCGGATTGTAGGAATCCTGAAGCCAGACTTCTTTCCCGCCTTTGCCGATACGCATGTATTCCCCGGTGTGATACTGGCCGCTGCTGACCGTCGCCCAGTGTTCCTTGTAGGCGGCGCTATGCCGGTGCTCCTCCTGGACGAACATGCTGTGGTGCCGGCCCTTGATTTCGTCGAGCGTGTAGCCCATGGTCCGCAGAAAGTTCTCGTTGGCCGCGACAATCGTCCCGTCCAGGTTGAATTCGACCACGAACTGCGATCTGCCGATGGCCGCCACCTGGCCGGCATAGTCGGTGTTCTGAGCTTCGATCTTGATTTTCTCGGTAACGATATCCCAGGTGGCGAGCGTGCCGATCGGGTTCTTCTGGGAGTCGTAGACGGTGTCCGCGACCAGATTGATGCTCTCAGGACCGATCGTGAACCTCACCGTGCGCGGCAAGGCACTGGGATCGGACAGCAGGCGGCGCTGCACGGCGGGATTCTTATGGAAGAGATCGATCGGCTGGCCAACCATGTCGGAAGCTTTGACCGGCAAATACTTTTCCAGCTTCTCCAACGCGCGGCGCGCGGCCGGGTTCAGGTACTGAATCTTCATATCCTTGTCGGCGAACATGAGGTTAACCGCCGTCTTGTCTGCCAATCCCGCCATGCCGGCCGTCGCCGCCTCTTTTGCCAGCAGGCGGGCCTTCATCTGGTTGAGCGCGCCGCCCAGTTCGGCCAGTTCGTCCTTCCCGGAGACCTGCATGTCGTGCTGGCCGAGGTTGCCAGCGGCGATCGCGTTCGCAAACTGGAGTGCGTTTTGCGTGCTTAGGGCGACGTTCCGACTCGTCGTCAGGCCGAGTGCGCTCACCAGCAGGGCGACCAGAATGCCCAGCCCCAGCAGCGTAAGCAAACTGTTGCGCACGGTTTCCGCGGCATTCTGGTTGGTCGTGTTCCGCGTGGCCTGAACTGCCTGCAAAGCCTCTCCCACCGCAGCAATCTCTTCAGCGGCGATCGGCTGAATCTGAGTCACCGCCTCCGCGGCCGCTCTCCGGTCGCCTCGCTCGAGCGCCGGGATGATTTTCCGGTCCACGACCTCCATATACTTTTCGCTGGCATCGTAGCCCTGCACCGCGATGAGGTCTTTCAGTTTGCCCTCTGGCAAACGCTTCCCCCAGTTCGCCACCGCCTCTTCGTAGGCTTTTTTGCGCTGCTGGTACAAAGCGATTTCGTCAGGAAGTTTGTCGGGCGACGCCAACTCCATCCGGCGCACGGCGTAGCGGATGTGCTCCAGATCGAGCGCCGCGGGATTCAGATCGCCCGACAGGTCGGAATAGAACTGCACCTGCTCGAAGACCGGGCCACCCACCTTTACCTTGCTGATGGTCATGTACGACAAAGCCCCTACGACGGCAATGCCGATGGCTGCGACTCCGACGAGGACATGGAGTTTGGTTGCGACTTTCATATTTCTGAGGCTGAACATGGATGCTCCCTTTTGAATCCTTCCCGCTCTTGAGTCTCTCCCGATGCTGCGATTACGAATCCGCTTCCGCCCCGCCCGCGAATCGCCGTTCCGTCGCGGACCCTCTTCCGTCCGCCTGCTCAGATCTGCGCATGCGCCCCTTCGCGAATCGCGTCGGCGGCAGCCATGACACATGTAATGTCGAGATCGAGCAGCAGTCGGCCGCTCAGCTTATAGACGCCGCGCACCATGGAACGCGCGGATCCCTGAAGCGTCTCCGGCGGAATCTCGAATGTCTCCGGTTTGACCTCGATTACGTCGCCGATTTCATCGACGAGCAGGCTGACTGCGCCATCGGCCGTGCGCACTACCACGTTGATTGGCAACTCGCTGGGAGCGCGCTCTGGCATGCCGAGGCAGCGCCGCAAGTCGATGGCGGTCACGATCTGGCCGCGCAGATTGATCAGCCCGCGCACCACGTCCGAGACGAGAGGTACACGGGTCATTTCCTGATAGCGGATGACCTCCTGTACCTGCTGTACTGGCACGCCAAAGAAATGCTCCTTCAGAAAAAATGTGCAGAACTGTTGTGCGTCTGTCATTGCCTTTCCTTCATCCATCGCCCTTGCTTATGCCCCCAGCGCCAGCAGGCCCGCAACATCCACGATGTCGGTGATATGCCGTTGAATGACCGCCGAGCCCGCCACTCCGGGCCGGGCCGTCTTGACATCGAGCGCGTAGGATTCGTCGACAATATCGAGAATGTGGTCGACGACGAGCCCGACATTGCGCCCGTCCTCGCCATACACCACAACTACCTGCAGGGCGGACGCCTGTCCGGCAGCCGTTTCGCGGCTGCCGCCGAGCGCATGCGAAAGCCGCACCAGCGGCATGATCTGCCCGCGGTACTGCACGGTCTCCCGGTCGCCGGCACGTTCGAGCGACTCGGGCGGAAACTCCTCAAGCCGGGCCACCGCCGACAAATCCACCGCCATGGTCCCGCTTTCGCCGAGACGGAACAAAAGAACCGGATGACGATCTTTGCCGCGCACGCTTTCCATCGCCTCCCTGGATTCGGCGTCGGCCGAAGAACGGTCCCGATTCTCGGCGACGACATGCGCATGCTGTGCTAGACCGAGCACATCGAGAATGAGCGCGACTTTGCCGTCGCCCATGATGGTTGCTCCCGCAAACACGCTGATGTTTTTCAGGTGTTTTCCCAGCGGCTTCACGACGATTTCCTCGGTATCGGAAATCTCGTCGACGGCAAGGCCGAATTTCTGGCCGTCGGCCTGAAGCACGACAATGTTCACGCGCCCGATGCGACCGCTAACGGCACTACCGGTGTCGAGCGCCGCCACCGGCCGTTTGTGTTCCGTTCGGCCAGCGGGATCGGCGGCCTTCCTCGCGCCTTCCCCGGGCCCTCGTTCTCCGATCTTGAGCAACTGGTTTAAATTGACGAGTGGCAGCAAGGAGCCGCGCAGGCGGTACACCGGCGCGCCATGCACCATTTCAATGCGCTTGCGCGCCTCGTCGCCTTCAAGACCGACCAGTTCGAGCAGGCTGACCTGGGGAATGGCAAAGCGCTGTCCCCCGGTAGAGACGATCAGCGCCGGCACGATCGCCAGCGTCAGCGGAATTTTCACTTTGACGGTGGTGCCCTTGCCGGGCGCCGATTGCAAATCGACGGTGCCGCCAATGCGCTCGATGTTGGTTTTGACCACATCCATGCCGACGCCTCGGCCGGAAACGTTCGTGACCTTTTCCGCCGTCGAAAGACCGGGAAGAAAAATCAGATTGGCGGCTTCACGGTCACTGAGCCGCTCAGCCTGCTCGGCGCTGATGACACCTTTCTTCACCGCCTTCTCGACCACCCGCGCAAGGTTCAGTCCGGCGCCATCGTCGGAGATTTCAATATTGACCTGCCCGCCTTCGTGATACGCGCGCAGCAGAAGCAGTCCTGCCGGATCTTTGCCTGCGGCTACTCGCACGTCCGCGCTCTCAATCCCGTGATCTACGGCGTTGCGCACCAGATGTGTCATCGGATCCTTGATCGCCTCGATCAAAGTCTTGTCGAGTTCGGTCTCCTGGCCTTCCATCTGAATCCGTACCTCCTTGCCACAGGCCAGGGCGACATCGCGAACGGTACGCGGAAACCGGCTCCAGATGCTGCCGATCGGCTGCATTCGCGTCTTCATGACGCTCTCTTGCAGTTCGGTCGCGATCAGGTTCAGGCGCTGCCCAGTCGTAACTAGATTGGTTTCTTCGGTGGTGCGGGTGAACTGCAGGATCTGGTTGCGCGCGAGCACCAGTTCGCCGACCAGGTTCATGAGCTTGTCGAGCAGGCCCACATCCACGCGGATGGTGTCGGCCTCGTTCGATTTGGGCCGCGACTCGTGCGTTTCTTTCTCAACCGGACCTTCCCGGCCCGGTTTGCCCGCGCTTTGCAGCACGGCTTCGGCGGGTACATTCGCCTTCCACGGACTGTGGTCCGGTTTTGTTTCCGTCTCGCATAAAACGGCTGCCACAACCTCCGGCTCCGACGATAGCCCCGCGGGCGCCACGCGAGGCCGTTCGGCTTTCCCGCCAGCCAGCCTAGCAGCGCCTTCCGGAACGCCAACCGCCGAGGACTGCTGCAGCAACGTCAGATTCGCTACAAGTTCGCTGTGATCGGCGTTACCGTCCGCTCCGCTCGCCTGTATTTCCGCGAGCATCTGCCGAACCGCATCGATCATGGCCAGCAAAGCTGTCGTCCGCTCCGGATTCAGGCTGAGATGTCCATCGCGGAGGCGGGCCAACAGGCTCTCCCCAACGTGTGTTACCGCTTCGAGCTTGCCAAAGCCCAGAAATCCCGAAGTGCCCTTAATGGTATGGATTGTGCGAAAAACGCTGGCCAGAATTTCCTGGTCGGACGGGTGCTTCTCCAGTTCGACCACGTCACGGTCCAGCCGGTCGAGATTCTCGTGGCTCTCCGCCAGAAACTCTCTCACGATGTCGTCGTTATCGCTCATAGTGGGTCACAGTCTCCATCGGCCTAGTCCCGGCTTGGTTGAGCACCAAAGTATCGGACTCTCTTTTGTGCCCAATAACCCGGCCAATCGACGCTCTCTTCATTAACAAACACTCACAGCCGGGCTACCGAAGTTCCGTCGAAGCACGAACCATGCCGCAACCCGGTGCAGAACCCCCTACCCGGCACTATTGGGCGTTTCAGATGGGCGTGGTCTAGGCAGACCGTTGGCGGGAGCAGAAAAGGTGGACTGGCAAACAGTCCCAGGCTGCGCAGTAGATCTCAGTTGCCTAAATAACGGGCGCGGATATGGCGAAAAAGAAGAGGGCTTCGGCTTCTGGCGAGGAAAACTTATCGTCAGAAAGTCGAAGCCCGCAGATTCTAGAAAAGCGTCTTAGAGACCTGGGTTTTAGAAACCAGGGCCCTCGGGGTACGCTGGCAAGTCTGGAGGACGCGCCGGCAGTTTCTTGGGATCGGCCTTGATCTGCTGCATCAGCATGTCGATGGCTTTCTCCAACTGCGGGTCCTGTCCTTTGACAACCAGGTCGGGCAGATTGTCGACCACAACATCCGGCTCGACGCCGCGGTTCTCGACCACCCACTTGCTGTCAAGGTCGTAGCGCGCGAATTCCGGCCGCGTGATGTAGCCTCCATCCATCAGAGGCATCATCCCGCGGATGCCGCGCACTCCGCCCCAGGTGCGCGTGCCAATGAGCGGCCCTATCTTGTAGTGCTTGAAAAAGTAGCTGAAGATATCACCGTCGGAAGCGGCATAGTGATTGGTGATGCAGATCATGTGTCCATGGAATACCACGTCGGGCACCGTCCCCGACTCCCAGTTGCGTGCCGAATCCATTCCCGCGAGCACACGGCGCAGCCGCTCGAAAATCAATTGATCGACGAACCCTCCGCCGTTGTAGCGAACGTCGAAAACGATTCCTTCCTTGCGAATTTGCGGGAAGAACTGCTTGACGAACTGATTGAGCCCCTCATCGCCCATGTCAGGAATGTAGACATAGCCGATGCGTCCGCCGCTGGCCGCATCCACTTTCTTACGATTCGTGGTGATCATATTCAATTCGCGCAGGCCAAACTCATCGGCAATCGGCTTCACCACCACCTTGCGCGCGCCATCCGCGCTCGGTTTGGAGTTGACGGTAAGCGTCACGACTTCGTTCGCGGTGTTGACCAATATCTCGTCCGGCGTCTGCGGTGCGCGCAGCGCGCGGCCGTTGATGGCAACCAGGTAATCTCCTTCTTTTACATTCACGCCCGGCTCGGTCAGCGGTGACCTCGTATGAGCGTCCCAGTTTTCGCCGGCATAGATCTTCTTGAAGCGGTACATGCCGGTGGGGGAATCGACTTCATAATCCGCCCCCAGCAATCCCACGTTGACCCCATGCAATGC
>JBAVYO010000337.1:0-7957 GCA_049698855.1 Terriglobales bacterium | reverse complement strand
GACCAGGGTGTCGGCACGCCAAATGAACATGCCGCTGTTCCAGAAATAATTGCCCGCTTCGAAAAACTGCCGCGCCAGGTCCAGATCGGGTTTCTCGGTGAAGCGACGCACGCGCAGCGAACCGTCGCCGGCCGCCGCGCCAGCTTCAATATATCCATAACCGGTCTCGGCGCGAGTCGGCTGGACTCCCAGTGCGATTATGCTCTCGCTCGCCGCCGCCATTTCGATACCTTTGCGCAGCGTTGCCCGGAATCCCTCCATATCCGCAATCACATGGTCGGAAGGAAACATGCCCACGACTGCCTCGGGATCGCGGCGCAACAACAAAAACGCCGCCAGTCCAATCGCGGGCGCGCTGTTCCGTCCCACGGGCTCGGCGACAACCTGCGGCGACGGAACTTTCCGAAGTTGCCGCAATATTGCGGGACGCGAGTAATCGTTTGTGATAACCCAGAAATTCCGCATCGGCGACAGACTCTCCAGCCGCGACGCCGTCTGCTGAATCATCGTTTTCTTGCCGTCAAGCGCCAGCAGTTGTTTGGCGCTGCGCTTTCGGCTCAACGGCCAGAAGCGCGTGCCCCGGCCGCCGGCCAGGATGACGGGATGGAAGTGGGGATTCGGCTTCACAGGAGATCATTCACAAGCAAGCGTTCACAACGCAGATCAAAGCCTATCACTTCGGAGAGAAAATCATAACTGCGGGCGTCTAGGAGAGGAATGTAGAACTGTCTAGGCGGAGTGTACTTGCTCCTGGTCCATGGCGGACAGTGCGTCCTCAAGGCTTTCATACATATCGAAGACCGCGGCCAGATTCGTGGATTCAAACAACAGGCGCACGGAGTCAGCCGGAGTCGAAAATTTCAGGCCGTAGCGCGCGGCGTCAGCCCACATTCCGGTCATCACGAGTTCCCCTAGCGCCCCGCTATCGAGCGATGCCAACCCGGCCAAATCGACCACCATCCGGCGTGTCGACGGAAGCACCTCGGCAATCAGGCTGGAGAGCGTGCGTGCCCCGGCGCGAGAGAGCATGGGGCCCTCACAATGAAGTACGATGGCGCCGCCCAGGCGTGTGTAATCGAGGCTCAGGATCAGATCGGCGTGCGCGCTCGTATCCGCCGCCGGCCGCACTCGCGCGCTGGCAGAAGCTGCGGCCGCGCTCGAACCAGAATTGTAGGGTTTCATGCCCACAAAAGTAGGCGCAAATTGAAACCCGTGGGTTGCGCGGAGATGAAAATCTTGTAAATCTGAAGGGGCGGTCAGTCACGAAATCGAGCAGAGCTAAGCACGTTAGCTTCAAGGCTCGGCCGACAAACCGGCGCGAACCTGGGGGCACGGAGCGGATTCCACTCCCTATTTCGCCGAGTCTTTTTTGCGCGGCACGAGTGACGCAACCACCGCGCGGCGGAGCGGAACAATCGCTCCCTTGGACGGATCGGCCGCGGCTGTAGCCCGCGCCTGCACTTCACGCTGAATGTATTGGACGAAATCCTGCATCTGGCGCTGCATTTCCTCCATGCGCTCGCGCATCTGGAGGATGATGGCAATGCCGCTGATATTCACGCCCAGATCGCGCGCTAGAGAAAGAATAAATTCCAGCCGCTGCAAATCTTCGTCGGTATAAAGCCGCGTGTTGCCCTCGGTGCGGCTGGGCTTAAGCAGCCCTTCGCGCTCATAGAGGCGCAGCGTCTGCGGATGGATTTCATACATCTCGGCAACGGCCGAGATCATGTATGCGCCTTTGGATTTACGCTTGGTCACGGTACTGCAAACATAACAAATCAAGCCTGAAAACGCACTGACGTTACCAACCGCGTCGCTGAGTGCTACTGAATCTGAAACGCGCACTGGACACTTGCACGCACCGTGATCTTCAGGGGCTGAGCTGGCGGTGGGGGTGGAGGCGGCGCGAGGGATTTTTTCGAAAAGAGTCCTCCGCCGACCGCTCCTGACTGTACCTCCACAATTTCAGCCGTCGTTCCGTAGTTTTGCAGCTCCGCAACTCCAGAAAGATGTTGCACGTCCAGGCTCATGTAACGAAGCCCGCCGAGTTTCTGTCCTTTTTGCTCAAGTGCGATGCTTGCGCGTCCAATTGCCCGCCTCATAGCCTCGGCTACCGCTTCCTTCTTCGCGGCCTCTTCATCGGAGAGCGAGTAAGTCAGTGAACGGAAATCTGCAATCCCATCCTCTACCGTTCCATCCAAAATTGGTCCGATGTGGGAGAAGTCACGAACCCGGAGCACCATTTCTCCCTGCACATAATATGATCGTGCCCGCTTTTTCCGGTCTCCCTCGTAAATGGGCGCTACTGTGAGGACGCCAGTCGAAACGTCTTCCTTTTTCACGCCATTACTGAGAACACCTGCAGCAACAGCGCCCGCAGTAACCGTTCGGGAGCAATTGACGGCCGTCCCACCTCGGAATACAGTCCATCGAAGTCCTTGGACATCCCGGCCAAGACCGCGTCCACCAGCTTCCTCACCTCTCGCAGCGGATGATCGGCTGGTATTCGTTCTTCCAACGACATAACTGAACATCCCCGTTTGCAGTTGCTGATCGTCTCCTCGCATTCCTGTTTCTTATCACGCATCCGCAGTGCATCGGCAGTGGTTTTTCAACAACCTCTTAGGGCACAACAAAAGAAAAGAGACGCGGCGAGACGCGTCTCTACAGAAAATCTGGGTTGATCCGCGCAAATCCGCGGAAATGAAGTTACGCTGCCAGTTCCGGCTTAGGCTCAGGTCGAGCCCATCCCTCTGGTTTCACAAGATGATTGATCGCGTAAACGACTACGCCTCCGCCCATCACGATCAACCCAAACAGAAATGCGCTCATTCCTAAAATGCTTTCGTGCTCGCTATTGGCAACGGCGAACCCCAACAGCAGCGTCGGAGGAATGCCAACTGCAATCGCCCCAAACCAGCCGCCCGGCACGCGGAACGGCCGCTTCAACTCAGGCTCGCGCACACGTAATACGATCAGCGCGATGAACTCCAGCGTCAGGCTCGCGCCGTAGATCATGATGTCGAGCGTCACCAGCCGCTCGAACCCAATGTTGAGAGCCAGGCCCCATCCGATCGCCAGCGCAATAATCGCCACCCATGGCGCGCGGGACTTCGGATGCAGTTTGGCAAATACCTTCGGCAACATGCCGTCCTGAGCCATGGCCAGCGGCAGCCGCGAGTAACTCATCACCAGCGCATTGAACATACCAAAGCCGCTCATCATGCCGCCCGCAACCAACGCAATCCGCAGCACAGGTCCACCCATCAGGCCAGCGATATCGGCCCACGCCCCCGTCTCCCAAGCCGACGCCGGAAGCCCGGTCACCCACATCGCCGCAAAGGGCAACACATAGCTCAGAGCCACAATTACCACTGCCCACAGCATGGCGCGCGGATAAGTCCTTTGCGGCCGCTCCACTTCGGTGGCAATGGTCGAGGCGTTATCCCATCCCATGTAATTCCACATGCAGATGAGCAGCCCGCCCAGAATGTCGACATTTGAAGTGGTCGGCTTGGTGACCGCGCTGGCGAGCGCGTGAATCTTAAATGGAGCCAGCACAAAGATCGCCGCAAAGGGCGCCGACAAAAGGAAGAATAGCCACAGCGAAGTCGTCGAGACCACCTTCACTCCGGCAATATTGAGGGCCGCGCAAATCACGACCACTCCCAGCGCCACCAGCACTCCGCGATGGTTCTCCTGGAACCACGGGAACATGCGCGTCAGGTACGCGACAAACAGCGTGGGATAAATCGCCATATCGAAAATGGACGCTACCAGCGACAGCCAAGCCTCCTGAAATCCCCAGAAATTCCCCATCGCGCGGCGCACCCATGCGTAGTAGCCGCCCTCGTGGGGGAGCGCGCTTGAAAGCTCGCCAATCATGAACGCGGTCGGGAGGCTCCATAGAAGAGGAGTTAATAAGAGGATGAGGATCGCTCTCCCGTAGCCGGCGCCATGCACGATTTCCTCGGTCCCATACGTGCCGCCCGAGACCATAAAGAAGGTAGCGGCGACCAAAGGCCACAGCGTGAGGCGAATCGACTTTTTGCGGGGAGCGACAGCGGGAGTGGGGGCAGAAGTCAACCCATGCTGTTGCAAGTTAGCTGGCGCGGTAGCAGTTGCCAATTTCTATGGCTTCCTCCTCAAGCGACTCACTCTCACCACCGCGTCTCCCTTGAAAATGCCGCTCGCGGCTCCCGGGCGCCTTGCGAATTTCCCGGACATCTCGGCGAAGTTAGTTCGCATTTGTGAGATTACGTGAATTTTCCGCAGATGCAAGATTTTTTTAAGAAAAAATTGAAAATTTTTGTCAACGAGGTCAGGGACGGAGGTAACAGTGGAGGAAGCTTTCAGCGCCGAGAATCCGACGGCGCAGAGCTCTGTGGACTCGAAAAAGTGATGCTCGATTCACTCAGACGGTACTCGGCCCAATCGTGACCGCCACACTCGCCAGCAGACAATTGCACCAAGCACAAGGCCAAAAAGAAAGCCCTGTTCCAGCCCAATAATCGGCAGCCATGGCTGGTACTCGCCGAGATGAATCCACCCAGCATTGCCAGCCTCGGAGGCCGCGATCCCAACGAGACACAGCGTTGCGGATGTGGCCAAGACCACGCCTGCGCCAGCTACCAATCCGGAAAAAATAGCGCCGACTTTCTGCGGCATCGTGAGTGGGCTAACGTACATACTGACATACTCGCGCTGCGCTCCAACAAGGTCAAGCTTACTGTCGGGTTGGATTTCCTCCATGCAACCCCACGTACCCCGTGGTTAAAGGGTTTTTGACTTTAGACTTTCCAAAACTGTAGCCAAGTCGCGTGAGGAGCAGGTAAGATGTCTCCCCAGGCCAGTTAGCCGCGCCAGGCGGCGGCCGCCAAGGAGGAGATATGAACCTTAATCTCAACGCCATGACGCAGACCATAACCGCGCTGCTGACCACCGTCGGCTTGAAAATTCTGGCTGCAATTGCTATCTGGATCGTTGGCCGTTGGCTCATCAGCCTTGCCCTTCGCATGATCGGTAGCGCCCTGCGGCGGCAGGCGATCGATCCCACTCTGATCCGCTACATCAACTCGGCCGTAGCGGCGGTACTGAATATCGTGCTGGTAATCGCGCTGCTCGGGTTCTTCGGCGTCGAGACCACCAGCTTTGCCGCGCTGATTGCCGCCGCCGGCGTCGCCATTGGCATGGCCTGGTCTGGACTGCTCTCGAACTTCGCGGGTGGAGTGTTCCTGGTCATCCTGCAGCCTTTCAAGGTGGGAGACTTCGTGACCGCCGCGGGAATCACCGGCACAGTCGAGGAAATCGGCCTGTTCGCCACAACGATGAACACTCCCGATAACGTCAAAACCATCGTCGGCAACGGCAAGGTCTTCGGCGATACCATCCAGAACTTCTCCGCCAACCCCTATCGCCGTGTCGAACTAACCGCGCAATTGGCGCATGGCGTCGAACCGGAGGCGGCCGTCGCATTGCTGAAACCCGCGCTGGCTCACGTGCCGAATGTGTTAGCCGATCCAGCGCCCGACGTTGAAATCATCACCTTCAACCTCGCCGGGCCGGTGCTGGCTGTGCGCCCCTATTGCAACAATAGCCACTACTGGCAGGTATATTTCGACACCAACCGGCTGATCCGCGATACGTTCTCCCGCGCCGGATTCCCGGTTCCCGAGCAGCATTACGCCGTGCGCGGCGGAGAAGAACTCAAGCTTGCGAAGACCGCATAGAACCAGGATCAGTCAGCGCTCGGCTGTGGGGTGCAGCTAAGGGAAAAAGCTATATCCTTTTCGTGCCGCTTTGAGGTATAAGGGCGCGGGGCTCCTGTTGTTCAATCCTAACCCTGGAGAGATCACCATGAGGAAAGCTTGGCTTGGGTTGTTGTTTTGTGCAGTCGTATTGCTGGCGCAATCGGGGACGCAGAACGCATTTACCCCCAATCAGATCAAGTGGGGACCGCCACCGCCCTTCGTTGCGCCGGGCGCGAAGTTAGCGGTGCTCGAAGGCAATCCCATGGGAACTTCGGGCGACTACACGATCCGTCTCAAAATGCCGGCCGGATACAGGATCGCGCCGCACTGGCATCCACAACGAGAGAATGTCACCGTGATCTCAGGCACTTTCAAGCTTGGCATGGGCGACAAATTCGATGAGTCGAAAATGATGACGCTTCCGGCGGGCAGCTTTGGCTATCTCGATCCCGACATGCACCACTATGCGATGGCCGCGAGCGCGGCCGTGGTGCAGATCCACGGAATGTCGCCGGTGCAGTTCAATTATGTCAATCCGGCGGATGACCCGAGCAAGAAGTAACGAAGCTCTCAGTTGTCGGTCGTCGGTTTTCAGTAAAAATCTCGAAGATAGAGGTTAACTGAGTATTGACAACTGACGACCGGCAACTGATTCTAGACTTTCCCCCACAACTCCGCCCGAGGGTCCTCCGGATTCAGCTTCGCCAGCTCCCGCAGCAACTCTTTCGTCTTCTCATCCCGAGGCATGGGCACAGTAATCTTCACTTCCACAATCTCGTCGCCGCGCGCATCGTCTTTGGTCGCTGAAGGCACGCCTTTATCCCGTAAGCGCAGTTTCTGCCCCGACTGTGTTCCCGGAGGAATCTTCAGCATGCTGCGTCCGTCAATCGTAGGGACTTCGATCTTCGACCCCAGCGCCGCTTCTACCGCCGTTACCGGCACGGTGATGTAGATATCGTCGCCCTCGCGCCGGAAGAGCGGGTGCTCGCCCATGCGGATAATCACGTAGAGATCGCCCACTCCGCCGCCGCGGAGCCCCGCATTGCCTTTGCCGGCAATACGAATGCGTTGCCCGTCGCGCGTTCCCGCCTTAATCCGAATTTCGAGCGGATCGGTCCGCTCCACGCTGCCTTCGCCATGGCATACCGGACACGTCGAGATATTTTTCCCCGTCCCATGGCATCGCGGACAGGTCACGTTGAACTTCATCCGACCGCCGGTCTGCTCGATCGTCCCCTTGCCATGGCACTGCGGACAGACTCCGGGAGCCTCGATAAAGCCATTGCCATGGCAATTCCCGCAGACATCGCGCCGGGTAATATTCAACTTCATAACGCCGCCGCGAATCGCCGTCCAGAAGGGCACGTTGACCTGATATTCGAGATCCGACCCCGGCTCCGGTCCTTCTTCAGCCGCAGCCCCACGGCCGCCGCCGGAAAAAATGTTTGAGAAAATATCGCGAAATCCGCCGGCGGAGGAGTTGGAAGAGGTAGACGACGCGCGACGGCCACCGCCGCTGCCTCGAGCGCCTTCAAACAGATCGGAGAAATCGAATCCGCCGAAATCGACGTTGCCCGCTCCGCCGGGATGACCTCCGCCACCACCACCGGGGAATCCGGCTCCGCCACCTGGAAACCCGCCGCTGCCCGGCTGTCCACCGCCGCGCGCATAGGCCTCAGCCGTGGCTGGATCGATGTTGTCGGAGTAGAACCCAACTTGGTCGTAGACTTTGCGCTTCTTGGGGTCGCTGAGAACGTCGTTGGCTTCGGAGAGCGTCTTAAACTTCTCCTCGGCAGACTTGTCTCCGGGATTCACGTCGGGATGGTATTTACGGGCGAGCTTGCGGAACGCCTTGCGAATCTCGTCCGCAGAGGCCGATTTCTTGACGCCGAGGATTTCGTAATAGTCTTTGGTTTGGGTGGCCATTGTTCGCGGTCAGATCTCAGCGTTCAGCTCTTCATCTCGCTCTTACGCTCTTCATATTGTCGAAGGGCCTATTTACTCATCCGTAAACTATACCCTCACTGGACGGTCTTTGAAAACAAGAGACTTAGAACTTGTTTCCCTCCAAGCGGAATTATCACCTTCACAAACCATACTCCAAAAAACTGGTGGCGGGCGCGGAAAAACGACCCGCCACGGCTTCACTGTCTGCCATCCTTAACGTCAATCACCAGAGGTAGACGTTCTTGCACAGGGGGCAGTGC
>JBAVYO010000336.1:0-13601 GCA_049698855.1 Terriglobales bacterium | reverse complement strand
GTTGTGGGCCAAGTCAGCGGCAATTCGGTCATTCTCCAACTGATCGGAACGAACGGATCGACGGTCGGTCAGATTGGCGAGCCTTCTAGCTTATTGGGAAGCACAGGCATTAATCCGGTCACCTTCGATTCCGTGCAAGGCGGCTACATTTTGCACGGAGCGGAACCGTCGTACATGGTTGCTTCGAAACCATGCGGCGGTAGCGTTGGAAGCATAACGAGCGCCGGTGACTACGGGAACATCTGTCTGGCGTTGGGAAGCGCGAACGCCTGTCAGCAGCCGGTCACGCTGTCTCCGGCCGCCGTGAACTTTCCCGCTCAACTGCTTGGTTTGGCTGCGTCTACGCAGACGATCGCGCTGGCTAACAATTCGAGTTCCCCTCTGGACGGGCTAACGCTGAATTTCAGCAACAACGGCGACACCACTTTTGACAGCCAGAGCGATTTCAACGGTCTTCCCAGCTTTACGGAAACGGACGCCTGTGGCGCTGGGGGAGCCCCTACCAATGGACAGCCTTTCGATCTCAACTCGGGGCAGTCATGTGCCGTCACGGTTTCTTTTTCTCCTCAGGAAGGCTGCCCATGGCTGCCGTTCCCTCAATCCGGGAACGGGCAGTCCATTTTGGGTGCTGCGCCGGAGTATTGTCCATTTCCACAGACTGCGCAGGTTACCGTGAACAGCCCGGCGAGTGCCGATGGCGATAAGTCATTTACCGTGCCCATCACGGGCCTCGGGCTTAGTGCGATTCAGCCTTCCACTCCCGAACTCGATTTCGGAGCCGAGGAGCAACACAATCCGCCGGAAGCGAGCTCGCCCCAAACGCTGTCGTTCACTAACAGCAGCGCGTATCCTCTACAGATTCTCGGCAGCGCACCGTGCAACAATCCTCCCAAGGGTCAAAACATACTTCCGCACCCGCTGCTGGCCAGTAGTCCGGTTGCAGGCCTGCAAGTGGTCAGCAACGGTTCTGGTAGCATTCTTCCTATTACTCCCGGCGGGGACACAATCTCCTATAACTGCGACTCCGATCCCGGGACCCTTCTGCCGAACTTCCAAGTCTCGGAGAACAGCTGTACGGGAATTGTGCTCGCACCTCAAGCCTCATGCAGCCTTCAGATTGCGTATGTGCCGCAGCCCAATACCGACATCAACAGCGGTCTGGATTATTTTCTGGAACTGAACACGGTTCAGTGTTCCAGTACAATCACATCCGACTGTGAGATCGATAGCGGACGCTTTCCCGTGGAGTTGAAAGCCAATACTCCCAGCCCGCTGCGGATGTCTCCCGGTGCGGGACTGGATTTTGGAATTCAGCCAAAGGGCACGACCAGCGCCCCGTTGACGATTACGCTTCTTAACGATCCAAAACTGGCGCAGACCGTCACCTTCGTGGGCAATATCGTGGTCCAGGGCAACTACGCTGTAAACGACTGCCCTGTGACCTTGGCTCCCGGCAGCAGTTGCACTCTGACCGTAACCTTTAGCCCGAGCGGCGTGGGATTTAGTCCCGGAACTCTCACCATCAATTACTCACCGGAACCCTTTGGCGCGCCCCAGTTTGTATACCTGCGCGGCACCGGGCAATAACTCGCTCGTCATGAGGCGATGGGATACAAGGCAATTGGAGCGGGAAGCGGGCTGTGAGATTCAGGAAAGAACGCGATACGCGGAGATGAAGCAGTTGAATTCGAGGAGGCTGGCTGTCGTGATTAAGCAATGGATTCTCTTTCTTCTGCCGGCGGCGATGCTTGCATGGCTTGCCGGATGTGGAGGGACTACCGCGAATGTGCAGAATCCTCAGCCGCCGCCGCAGTCGTCCGTCTCTATCGCCTTCCAACCCCAGCCTGGGGGAGCGCTCGCCGTCGGCTCCGCGGAGAATCTTACGGCCGTTGTCACCAACGACCCTAGCAATGAGGGAGTAGATTGGTCGCTAACTTGTCAGATTCCCGGAAGCTGCGGCTCGCTGAGCGCCCTTCACACGGGCAGCGGCGTTCCGACAGCCTATACTGCGCCCTCCAGCATTACCGCCAACAGCCTCACTGTCCAGATTGTGGCCCTGGCGACAGCGAATCAAAACCAGAACGTGGTCGCCCCGATCGTGGTGGGATCCTTTAACAGCAGTATTAAGGGCACGTTCGTTCTCCAAGCCCAGGGCACGAGCGCCAATGGCGGACCGAACTATCAGTTTGCGGGAGTGGTCGTCCTTGACGGTGCCGGCGGAATCTCGTCAGGCGAGCAGACGGTCAACTTCTTCGATCCAAATACGGGCGCCCTGGCGTCCAAATCGGACTCGATCGTCGCCAGTCAAAGCAGCTATTTCGCCGGCAGTGACGGCCGCGGAACACTTACTTTTGCCACGGGCGACACCGACATTGGCGGCAATGGCATAGAGACTTTTGCCTTCGTGTTACTCGATAATTCTCAGGCGCTGATTTCCCAAATGGATCTTGGCTTAGCGGCTACTGGAGCGTCGGCTGTCGGCACCATGAATTTGCAGACCAGCACCGCAGCGCCTTCGGGCGGCTATGCCTTTGTGGTCAACGGCACGGATGTTGTCAAGAACTTGCCAGTAGCCTTTGGTGGTGTCTTCAACGTTGCTTCGCCCAACACAATTTCTGCAAATGGCAGCGTGATCGATGAAATTCTCTCCAAGAAAGTGAATACAACTGCTGGAGCGCTTTCCGGCACGCTGAACGCTCCCGATTCATTCGGCGCTATTGCTTTGCATCTGACGGCCCCCTTCGGTGCGAGTAATAAGCCGATCCCGTTGCAGTTCACCGGCTACATTGTCGATGGCGCTCACATCGTACTCATCGAGACCGATACGGCCGCCGGCAGTACTTCTCCTTTTGGTTCGACCGGGGGAATCGCCATCGGGCAGGGGACTGCGACTGGCACCTTTACCGGCAATGCATCGTTCTCGGGCACTTATGTCTTCGGAGTTCCCGGCGTAGACCTCAGCAACAGCAATACGTTGCCCGCCACGTTGACGTCGGTGGGCGTACTCACCGCCGATGGCGGCGGCAATCTGAGCAACGGATTCACGGACACGTTTCTCCAGCTCAACACGGCCCAGGGAACCGCGAATAATCCGCAAACCGGCGCCCAGATCAGCGCGGCATTCGATGGCACTTATTCCGTTGACACCACCGGCACCGGTCGCGCTACTTTAACGTTCAGCGGCTTTACCCCCGATCCTGATCATGGCTATCAACCGGTATTCCTTTTTTATCTCACCGGCAATGGGAATCCGCCGCTGGTTCTCGAGGCTGGAGACAAGTTCTATCCATCTCTTGGCACCGGCATCGCGTATCTGCAAACTGTGCCGCTTACCTTCAGCGGCGACTACGGGTTCAGCTTTACTCAACAAAATGGAAGTGAGAATGACGGTACCGCCCAGATGAATGCGAACCCAGAGACCGCTTCTCCATCTTTGTCTGGCGTCGCAGACGTCAATCTTGGCTTCGGCGCCAACCTGGATCAGCTGTTCACCGGGAGTTTTTCCGCTCCGGATTCCAACGGTCTTTTCGCAGGCACTCTCGCAGCCAACAGCAACGCCGGCAGCGCCGTGTTTAGTCCCCAGATTTCGGGAGACTTTTACACCATCGATTCGAGTCACGGCCTCTTCGTCGAAACCGATCTGATTACTGCGGGCGCACAGCAAAACGGGCAGGTGTCGTTCGGATACTATGCCGTGCGAACGCCGGCGTGCGATGGTTGTCCGTAATGATACGAACAGAGATATCATTCGCGGCAAAGGCAGCAAGCAGTGAACTCCGGAGGATCATCGTCTAAATTTGATTACTAGATTTCAGCACTCGCTGGTTTATCTTGGATGCAGCGGGGTTGAAGGGGCGGAGGTGCGGGACGTCTTCCGTATGTCACCGTCTTTTTTGCATGCCAGCCTACGATTCGCTCCGCGAAATTTAATTCACACGGAAGCTTGATTCAGAAACTGCCGTCTACTTTTTCGCGATGAGATACGGCTTCGTCATCGATAACCGGAAATGCATTGGCTGTCATGCCTGCACGGTGGCGTGCAAGACCGAGAACCACGTGGCCCTGGGCGTGAATCGCACTTGGGTCAAGTACGTGGAAAAGGGACAATTTCCGACCACGCGGCGCGTGTTTCAGGTGACGCGCTGCAATCACTGTGAAAAGCCACCTTGCGTCACGATTTGCCCCGTCACTGCGATGTACAAACGCGAAGACGGAATTGTCGACTTCGATTCTGATATCTGCATTGGCTGCAAAGCGTGTATGCAGGCGTGCCCGTATGATTCCATCTACATCGATCCGGACGAGGGCACGGCCGCGAAATGCCACTTCTGCGCGCATCGCACCGAGGTTGGCTTGGAGCCCGCCTGTGTCGTCGTCTGCCCCGAGCACGCCATCATCGCCGGCGATCTCGATACGGCTGACGGTGAAATCGGGCAGTTGGTGGCCCGTGAAACCGTGCGCGTCCGCAAACCCGAGCAAGGGACGCAGCCCAAGCTCTACTACATCGACGCCGACGAAAGCGCAATTGTCCCAACTGCCGCGCGGCATGAATCGACCTACGTCTGGTCCGAGCGCAATCAGAACGTTCACGGCGGCGGCGCGATCTATCCGCCGGACAGTCCTCTGCTACAGCGCAACGCGCTAGCCAGTTATGACGTGTCGCACGCGCGTCCGTGGGGCTGGCAAGTTCCGGCGTATTGCTGGACCAAATCCATCGGCTCGGGAGCGCTCGCGATCCCCGCGATTGCCATGGCGTTGGGATGGCTCTCGGCTGATCGCATGCGCGATATTGCACTCTCGACTGTTGCCCTCTTATTCACCGCGCTGACTACGGTCCTTCTGGTATGGGACCTGGAGCACAAGGAACGTTTCCTGCGCGTGGTTTTTCGTCCGCAGACGAGATCATGGCTGGCTCGCGGCGCTTTCATCCTGATCACCTACAGCGGGCTCGCCGGAGTATTTTGGCTTGGGAGCGTAGCTGGGTTGACGGGCGTAACGTCCATCTTGCTTTGGCCAACGGTTGCTTTGGGCTTCTTCGCCGCGATGTACACCGCATTTCTTTTCGGGCAGTGTGAAGGCCGCGACCTGTGGCAGACTCCGCTTCTGCCCGTTCATTTGATTGTGCAGGCGCTGCTGTGCGGTTCGGCTGTGCTGATGTTTCTGCCGCAGGCATGGGGTGGTTCGCCGCAATTGCTCTCCATTGCGGCGCGTACGCTTGTGGCTAGTGTCACGCTGCACTTGCTGATGCTGCTCGGCGAAGTCGCGATGCCACACACGACCGATAACTCCCGCTATGCCGCGCGCCTGATTACGCATGGCCCATTCAGCCGCGCGTTCTGGGGAGGCGCCGTATTGTGCGGTGGCCTGCTTCCGGTGATGATGTTGTCGCTTGCCGGTTCGAATCGCGGAGTTGCCGCGCTGGCCGCTGCGCTTGCGCTGGCGGGACTTTTGATCTTTGAGTGGTGTTTTGTGGTGGCCGGACAGAGCGTTCCGAACAGCTAGCCTGACTGAGGTTTGGGAGATTCACGATGACGGATTTCAAACGCGACGGCAGCCACCTTGCTTTCTGTCCACCGGTGGAAAAATGGGACGACTGGGTCGAGTACGATCCCGACGCCTGGCCGCGCCGCGTGGAAAAGCACTACCAGTTGGTTCCGACGATTTGCTTTAACTGCGAATCGGCGTGCGGCCTGCTGGCCTACGTGAACAAGGAAACTGGCGAGATCGCGAAGTTTGAAGGCAATCCGAAGCATCCGGCAAGCCGCGGCCGCCTTTGCGCCAAGGGGCCGGCGACGATCAATCAGATTCACGATCCCGATCGCGTGCTCTATCCCATGAAACGTGTTGGGCCGCGTGGTGGTGGAAAATGGGCGCGCACTTCGTGGGACGAGGTGCTGGAAACTTTTGGCGCGCGTATTCGCAAAGCATTTCAGGAAGGCCGCGGCGAGGAAGTCATGTATCACGTCGGCCGCCCCGGACACGACTACATCATGGAGCGCACGCTACAGGCGTGGGGCATCGACGGGCACAACTCGCATACCAATGTCTGCTCCGCGTCGGCACGCCTCGGGTACATGCTATGGCACTATGCCGACCGGCCTTCGCCGGATCATGCCAATGCGCGTTTCATTCTGCTGCTCTCGGCGCATCTCGAGTCGGGCCATTATTTCAATCCGCACGCGCAGCGAATCATTGACGGCAAAATGGCGGGTGCGAAACTCGCGGTGATGGATCCGCGCCTCTCGAACACGGCCAGTATGGCTGATTACTGGCTGCCGACGTATCCCGGCACGGAAGCCGCCGTTCTCTTGGCGATGGCCAAAGTGATCCTCGATGAGAACCGCTTCGACTCCGCCTTCATGAAAAAGTGGACGAACTGGGAAGAACTGGAAATTGACGGATTCAGTGCGCGAGGTCAGAGTTTCGAAGCTGCGATCGAGGCGTTAAAGCGTCACTATGCGCAATTCACGCCGCAATTTGCCGAAAAGGAAAGCGGGATCAAAGCGGAGACCGTCGTCAAACTGGCGCGCGAAATCGCGACGGCAGGAAGCCGCTTTGCCTCGCACTTGTGGCGCGGCAGCGCATCCGGCAATCTGGGCGGATGGCAACCGGCGCGGGCGCTGATGCTTTTGCATGTGCTGACTGGTTCGGTCGGCACCGAAGGCGGACACAATCTGAATGCGTGGAACAAGTTTGTGCCCAAGCCGTTCAAAGCGCCGCCGCCGCAGAAACGCTGGAACGAGCTGCTTTATCCGCTGGAGTGGCCGCTGTGCACGCATGAAATGTCGTTTTTGCTGCCGCACTTTTTGAAAGAAGGACGCGGCCGGCTTGAGGCCTACTTCACTCGGGTCTTCAATCCTGTCTGGACTTATCCGGACGGCTTCTCCTGGATCGAGATGCTGCGCGACGAAAACAAAGTCGGCCTCCACGCCGCGCTCACACCCACCTGGAGCGAGACCGCGTGGTTTGCAGATTACGTTCTGCCCATGGGCTTCAGTCCCGAGCGTCACGATTTGATGAGTCAAGAGACACACGGCAGCAAGTGGATTGGATTCCGCCAGCCCGTTCTCCGTGTCCTCCAGGAACGCGAAGGAAAAAAGTTCGACTACACGCATCAGGCGAATCCCGGAGAAGTCTGGGAAGAAGATGAGTTCTGGATTAACCTGTCGTGGGCTATCGATCCCGATGGCTCGATGGGCATCCGGCAGTGGTTCGAATCGCCTTATCGTCCCGGACAGAAGCTCACCGTCGATGAATATTACGGATGGATGTTCGAGAATTCCGTGCCTGGTCTTCCGGAGACGGCAAGAAAAGAGGGCCTGACGGCGCTACAGTACATGCGCAAGTACGGCGCCTACGAAATCACCACCGATGTCCACAAACTCAATGAAAAGCCGCTGTCGGCAACGGATATGGAAGGATCGCGAGTAGAACCGGCCGGACGCATCACAAAAGACGGCAAGCCCATTGGCGTGATGATCGATGACAAACCGGTTGTAGGTTATGGCACGCCATCGCGCAAACTGGAATTGTTCGCGAAAACGCTGGCGGATTGGAAGTGGCCGGAGTTCGTGCTGCCCGAATACTATCGCAGCCATATTCATCGTGCGGCGCGCGAAGTATCCGGGGGTATTCTGGCGGAAGACTTCGATCGCGCGCACATGCCGGTAGTCGATTGGCCCAAAGACGCGCATGGCGATGTGTACACGCTACTGCCGATCTTCCGTTTGCCTAATCTCATCCATACGCGCTCGGGCAATGCGAAATTTCTGTACGAAATCTCGCACAAGAACCCGCTCTGGGTGAATCCCACGGACGCGGAGAAGTTTGGCGTGCGCACTGGCGACCTCATGAAAGTCCACACGGAGATTGGCTACTTTGTGCTTCACGCATGGGTCACGGAAGGTCTGATGCCCGGCGTGGTTGCCTGTTCGCACCATCTCGGCCGCTGGCGCATTAACAGAGAAAATCAGGTCGAACGCATGTCGAGTGCGTGGGTTGACCTGAAGGAAGTTGGCAAGGGTCAGTGGAAGATGCGGCAGATATCGGGCGTCGAGCCCTACGACAGCCCCGATGAAGACACGAAACGCGTCTGGTGGAGCGACGCGGGCGTTCACCAGGACATTACATTTCCCGTTCACCCCGATCCCATCAGCGGCATGCACTGCTGGCACCAGATGGTGCGCGTGGAGAAAGCCGCGTCCACCGACCGCTACGGAGATATTTTCGTGGATACAAATCTCTCTTTCGCCGTATATCGGAAATGGAAAGCGTTAACTCGCCCTGCGCCAGGCCCCGGCGGCCTGCGCCGGCCATTGTGGATGCCGCGAGTGGTCCGTCCCGCCGACTCAGCCTATATGGTCACACCGCCAGACCGGCAAGCCGAAAAGTAGCCGGTCTGCACCGGACGTTTTCCTGCCGCAAAGCAGCAAGAAGTTGCACATGAAGCGGGTGCGGAGTTTCGCTACAAGGCCATAAGTTGCAGAAAGTAAATATCTTTATCCCTTCCCGTACGGTCGCCTAAATCGGCAAGCAGAGTGCGCACAATGTCTATAATTATGATAGGCATTAACGGCGCAAACGAGCATAATGTCCAAGGCGGAATTTCCTCGACGCGCATGGAACGAACAGGCTTTGCCAGTCAGTACGGTGCAGGCCAGAGATGGAGCCGCTTGAATTTTCGCAGCGGACAGCACGGACTTTTGTGAAAGACGGATCTTGTCAAATTCATAGTGGGAGCATACCTGGGGATCACAACATGGAAAAGCGCTTAATCTATTTTGATAACGCAGCAACCGTTTGGCCCAAGCCGGAGAGTGTTTACAAATTCATGGATGAGTTCTATCGCACGTGCGGGGTCAACCCTGGACGGAGTGGTTACGATCTGGCGATCGAAGCCGGTTCCTTGCTGACGAACTTACGCAAACGCCTGACCAAGTTCTTTGGCGGCGACGAGGATACGCCCGAGCGGCTGGTCTTCAGTTACAACGTCACGGATGCGTTAAACCTGGCGATCCCGGGGCTGGCCGGTAAAGGCGACCACGTGATCACAACTACCCTGGAACACAACTCCGTGATCCGACCGGTCAATCACATGGTGCGAGATTGCGGAGCCGAAGCTACCTATCTGCCGTTCAACTCCCAGGGATTCATCGAGCCCGACGCGGTCAAGCGCGCGATTCGGCCGAATACAAAAGTCCTTATTGTGAACCACGGCTCAAACGTCGTCGGGACAGTGCAACCACTCCGGGAATTGGGACGCCTTTGTCGCGAGCATGGCATAACCTTCCTGGTGGATACGGCGCAGACTGCGGGCGTGATTCCGATCAACATGAAAGGAATGAATATCGATGTGCTCGCATTCACCGGGCACAAGGCGCTAATGGGAAGCATGGGCATCGGCGGCCTTTGTATCCGCAAGCACGTTGAAATCGCCCAGGTACGCAGCGGCGGCACCGGAGTGCGCTCGGTCGATCCCTACCATCTGGAGGAATACCCGTGGCGGCTGGAATTTGGCACGCCGAACATGGTGGGAGTGGCGGCTCTTTGGGCAGGCCAGGACTGGCTTGACGAAACGGGCATCAAAAATGTGTACGCGCACGAAATGAAGCTCGCCATACAGCTGGTGGAAGGACTACGCAAGATCGATGGCGTCCGCCTGTATTGTTGCGACCAACTCGACAACCATCTTTCGACGGTCCTAATGAACATAGAAGGCGTCGATCCGGCCGACGTTGGCACCATGCTGGATGTTGACCACGACATCGCGGTTCGCACAGGCCTGCATTGCGCGCCGCTCGTGCACAAGCAGTTAGGCACAGTGGAAAACCACGGCGGCGTGCGTTTCTCGGTTGGAGCGTTCAATACCGAAGCAGAAGTAGCCGCAGCAATCCATGCTGTTTCCGAAGTCGCAATCTGGGCGCGCGAGCGCAGTCGCAAGCCGGAGCATAATATTGTGCGGATTGGGGCTCCGCAGCCCGTTGGACTGACGGCATAGAGTTAAGCCCTCACTTCAATCGCACGTGGCATGTTTCTTCGCGTCGCAGGGAACGCGAAGCGGCGTGCTGCATCCAGAAAGCCCTTCGCCCATTCCGGCGTGGCAAGGGCGTGCAGGTGGGTATACGCAGCCATCATGTTGTTCGTAATGACAAGGTCGCGTTTCTGGAAACATCCCGCGCCTCGAATCACAGCACCCACGCTGTTCACCGTTTCATCCCCGAGCGAGATGCGCGAGTAGTGGAACTCATGGCCGCGCAGAACGAGCCCGGTGGGGAAGAACGGGTTCGGCCTGTCCACGTGCAACTCGCTGTAGCCATGTCCTTGCGGCGTTTCAAAGCCTTCAACCTCGAATGGGAAAACACCGGCCATCGGATACGTTCTGCCATTCCAGCGCAAGCTTCGGGCGAGCAGGATAAGGCCTCCACATTCGGCGTAGATTGGCAGACCGCCGAGCGCAGCTTGCCGGATCGACTCCAGAAAACTCCGGTTGGACGACAACACCTCCGCGTGTTTCTCTGGAAAGCCGCCTCCGATGTACAAAGCACGCAGCCCTTCCGGCAGAGCGCTACTCTCGAGGGACGAAATTGGGATGAGTTCGGCGCCGCCTCGCTCTAACTGCTCCAGATTCTCTGGGTAGTAGAAGCTGAACGCGGAGTCGCGTAGGCAGCCGACCTTGATGTCTTTCGGCGTAGATATCGAAATCTCTGATGGGCTGATCGCCAGCAAGGGCGCACTCCGCGCGATCGACAGAATGGCATCAAGGTCCAACCCATCTGCCAATTTCATAAGATCTTCCTGGATCTGCCCTGTAGCGCCATATTCTTGAGGAGGAACTAATCCGAGATAGCGTTCCGGTAGCGGGTTGACGGCGGCTCTGCGAATTGTGCCGATCACGGGGATCGAACAGGTGGACTGGATCGACGCACGCAAGACTTCTTCATGCCGCTGGCCACTCACGTTGTTCAGAATGATGCCGCGGACCGGAAGCTCGGGATCATGTGTCTGGCAACCCACCACAAAAGCCGCCGCGGTGCGCGTGACTTTGGCGGCGTTGATCACGAGCACGACGGGCGCACCGAGGCAATGACTAAGAGCGGCACTACTGTGCGTGCCTGCCGCATCGAAGCCGTCGAAGACTCCGCGATTGCCTTCAATGAGGTTGATGCCATCTGTGATCGCGTTGTGCGCGAACGAGGAACGGACGGTATCCTGCCCCATCAGGTAAGTATCCATGTTGCGGGCTGGGTGACCTGCCGCCCAACCCAGCCAGGCGGCGTCGATATAGTCAGGACCCTTCTTGAATGCGCGCACCTGAACTCCGGCGCGGCGCAGGGCCAGCAGAAGGGCGAGCGAAACCAGCGTCTTGCCCGAGCCGCCGGACATCCCGGCAATCAGCAGCCTCGGCATGGGACGCGAATCTGTCACAGTTCGGTGCCTGGCTTGGGGGGAAGCTGGATGTACGTGCCCCCGAGATAGCTGTAAATACAACGGCCGGAGTCGGTCAGGATTCTCAGCGCCTTCTTGCAGTCTTCTTTGGTACAAGCGGGGCCGTGTTTGGCAATCATCTCTTTGGCCAGATCTCCAGATTTCAAGTTTCTTTTTCCAGCGCTGTCCGAAACTAGCTGGCAAATTTCTTCCGCCAAGGTCTCTATCGAAACTGATGTCGTATCGGTCATTGGAGAGTCTCTTTCTCGCAGGGTACAGGCATTACGAGGATTTCCTCTTCGAGATCTAACGCTTCCAAACTTGGCGCATTATCGATAGGCAATTCGGGTGGAACGACTGGAATCAACGCATCGCGGACGGTGGCTGGCTTTATCGTTTGCGTGAATGCTTGTCCGATGTGCTGTTGATGATCTTTCAATTTTTCGCGCAGGCATACGACTTCGCCAATCACCAAGGTTGCCGGCGCTTCGACATGGGCGCGGCAAACTTCATCGGCAATGGTTCCGAGTGTTGCCGAGACGACGCTTTCGCCCGGCCAGAAAGCCATTTGAACGATGACGGCTGGAGTCTCGGCAGAACGGCCTGCGTCCATCAAATGCTGCGCGATGTGGGCCACATTGTGCACACCCATAAGGACCACCAGGGTGTCGACCTTGCTCAATGCGCCCCAATCCAGGCGATCGTCGTTTCCGTCCGCGTTGTGTCCGGTGACAATAGCGACCGACGAAGCCCGGTCGCGGTGCGTGACTGCGATTCCGGCGCTCAGAGGCGCTGACAGGCAGGAAGAAACTCCCGGAACCACTTCGAAGGGGATTCCATGCTCGGCAAGATATTCGGCTTCCTCGCCGCCGCGCCCGAACAGGAATGGATCGCCGCCCTTGAGGCGGACCACCATCTTGCCCTCGCAGGCCTTGTGGAGCAGCAAATCGTGAATCTCGTCTTGGCGCGAACAATGCTTGCCCAGCGGCTTCCCCATGAAGATCTTCTCAGCTGAAGGCTGGGCCAGCGCCAAAATCTCATCCTGGATCAGCCGGTCATACACGATCACTTCGGCGGTCTTAAGCAGTTCAGCCGCCCGGATCGTAAGAAGATCGGGATGGCCGGGTCCCGCGCCCACCAAATACACTTTGCCGGTTTTCGTCATGAATACCCTCTTTTGGCGCCATCAATGTTTCCCTGCCAAGACCACGATCATTTCTTAATCGCGAACCCGGCCCCGCGCTATGTAAGCCAGCGGCTGATAAGCACTAAAATCGCCAACAGCACGACTCCGGTTGTGAACGTGTACCAAATCAACTTGTGCTCAACCGGAAGCAGTGGCTCGTACTCGCCTTGCATCCTCTTTAGTTCTTCCGCCACATGCGGTTCTGTCATAGTTGTCCTTTCGACTTCATCCTTTTAACGTGGGTGGCAGTACTCCGTGGAAGAACAGCCACGAGATCAACAGGCCGACCCAAATGATGTATCCGAACAGGCAAAGCACATAGACTGCGGCCAATTTGGCAATGCCTTCCTGCCACAGTTTGCGGAAATTGGACAGCACTCCGATGGCGAAGAAAGTCATGAGGAAAAAGATGGAGCGAAACAGATTGGCCTGTGCCATTGAAGCCTTTACTTTTGGAATCAGGTTTGGAGCGGCAATGCCAATGCCAAGCACAATGAGGAATGTGGCCAGGTAACCCAAAATGAATTTCGGGAAACGCTGCCAGATCTCTACAACTCTGACTTTCTCTCCCGGGCGGCGCTCGATTTTCGCCGACCAAATCCACGCGAGAATAAACGCCCATACGCCGATGAAGACGTCAATAAATACCTTGACCGTAGCGCTGACGCCCGTGATCCAGCCTGCCTGGTAGACGACTCCGGTGACAGCCAGCGCTTTGGCGCGAATGAGTGCGTCGGTAATTGCTCCGCTGGCGACCGCGGCGCCGTCGGTCTTGACGGCAAGCCCCATCCACGCCCCCGCGACCATGGGTTGCGTGTAGAGGTAGTGTTGCGCGGCGAAGGGCAGCACCATCAACTCTATGACGGCAAATATAACGACCAGCGACGAGACCATAATCGGCACCACCGGCCGTGCACGAATTGCGCTGCCCGTTGCAATGGCCGCCGACACTCCGCAAATGGATATGCCGGACGCCAGGGGAGCGGCCCAT
>JBAVYO010000335.1:0-21149 GCA_049698855.1 Terriglobales bacterium | reverse complement strand
TCTCAAGCCCGTGAAGTGCTCCACGGTCTGGGATTCAAAGACGATCAGATTGACGGCGACGTGGGCGCGCTCTCCGGCGGATGGAAAATGCGGGTTGCGCTGGCACGGGTGCTGCTCGGAATGCCGGATGTATTGCTGATGGACGAACCGACGAACCACCTCGACATTGAATCCATCATCTGGCTGTAACAGTTTCTCAAGTCATTTCCTGGCGCGCTGCTGATGACTTCGCACGACCGCGAGTTCATGAATCGTATCGTCTCAAAGATTGCCGAGATCGATGGCGGCGAAATCATCACTTACTCGGGCAACTATGACTTCTACGAGCGCGAGCGGGCGATCCGAGAGGCCAACCAGCAGGCGGCGTTTGCGCGGCAGCAGTCGATGCTGGCCAAGGAGCAGCGCTTCATCGATCGTTTCAGGACGCACGCGGCCAAAGCGGCCCAGGTGCAAAGCCGGATTAAGGCGCTGGATAAGATCGAGAAGATCGAGTTGCCTAAAAAGCGGCAGGTGGTGAAGTTTGATTTTCGCGTTCCTCCGCGGTCGGGCGAACAGGTGGCCGTGCTTGAGAATCTGCACAAGAGTTACGGCCCGCGCGTGATTTATGACGGGTTCAATCTCACCATCCGGCGCGGAGAACGCTGGGCTGTCATGGGCAGAAACGGCGCGGGCAAGACCACGCTGCTCAAGATGATTGCCGGGGCAAGTGCTCCGGATGCGGGGAGCGTGCGGCTCGGCGCCAGCCTTTATATGGGCTACTTTGCGCAACAGTCTTTGGATGTGCTCAATTCCGATCTGACCGTGATTGAACAGTTGCAACAGGATTTCCCTCATGACGGGCTGGGGTCGTTGCGGACTTTGGCGGGAGCATTCCAGTTCTCCGGCGAAGACGTGGATAAAAAGATCCGCACACTTTCCGGCGGAGAAAAGTCGCGGCTGGCAATCGCGCGCATGCTGTACAACCCGCCGAACTTCCTGGTGCTCGATGAACCGACGAATCACCTGGATCTTGCGACCAAGGAAATGCTGGTGGACGCCCTGAAGGATTTTGAAGGCACCATGATCTTCGTATCGCATGACCGCATGTTCCTTCGCGGGCTGGGCTCACGTGTGCTGGAACTAGGGGGCGAGAGCGGCACGGACCGCACTCCTACTGTTTATCCTGGGTCGTACGTTGAGTACGTGCAGAAGCTCGGACATGAGGCGCCCGGGATCTATTCGTAGGTTTTGCACGGCTTTTGTGCAACGACTCGCGGGGTGGATATCAACCCGGTTTTTCCGTCACTGTTTCACGTAATGAAGGGCAATACATCCTGATTTTTTGAAGATGTGTGATTCAACAAGTCTTAACCGCAATTTCTCTTGCAGGCTCACACCTTCTAACAGCCGTCGCCCTTCTCCGGCAAAGATTGGATGAACGACAAAACGATATTCATCGACCAGCCCAAGCTCTATAAGTTGTGAAGGGATATCCACGCCGCCGGTCAGAATATCCTTGCCCTGTTCTTGTTTCAATTTAAGGACCTCGTCGCGAAGGGTCCCACGAGCTATTCTCGTTTTTCCATCTTCGGCGCTATCCAATGATCGTGAAAAAACAATTTTATTCTTGGAGTCAAAGGCCAGAGCAAATTCGATATCAGCTTTTGTCTCAGACGGGTTCTTTGCGATATCAGGCCAATACGGAACCATCAATTGATAGGTTTTACGGCCATAAACGAATAGGTCAACATCTCGGATGAGCTGAATGGAGTAGTCGAATAGTTCTTCATCGGGGACCATTTTCGTGTGGTCGCAGCAACCATCTAAGGTAATGTTGATTGCGTAGATTAAATTTCTCATTTGATCGTCCGGACCCCATCTTCTGCATCCGCGCTAATGAGCGCTTGAGGCGCCGGGCTGCGTCGTTCATCCTATATTACAGGCGCAGAAAGGGGGTTAGCGAGAGTCGCCACCTTCAAAATTAACAACATCAAGCGGCTCGACACCCTCCTGGCTTGGTTAGCGAAAGCTGAACCGGACGTGGCGAGTCCCTGCTCCGCACCTATGAAGCCTACTCGGATGCAGGATCGACTATTCTCGTAGCAAGACCTTGACGTGGAATCACGGCACCGGCTTGAAGGAGTTGAAGCGATGAAACGACCGGTCCAGCCTGCCGGCACCGTGGTCGCACACAAAACAGGAGAACATCCTGGCACCACACATTCCCGTGATTCTGAGGGCAGGCGTCGTCTTTTGCAACGGTCGGTTATTCATACCTCAGTGCTTCGACCGGCTCCATCCTAGCGGCCTTCCATGCTGGCCACAGTCCCGATGTAATGCCGACGACGGCCAAAATCACGAACGCCGTCAGCATCACGCTGCCGGACGTTTTCAGAAAAATGTCGCCTTCGTGGTTGGCGGTTTTATACATGGCTGAGTAGAGCGGCATGGGTGGAATCGCGTGCGCGAGAGCGATCGAGACCAGCATGCCGGCCGCACCGGCGGCAAAGGTGAGCACGAGCGCTTCAACCAGAAACTGCCATGCAATGTCACGATTGCGCGCGCCGAGCGCTTTCCGCAATCCAATTTCTTTTGTGCGCTCGGTCACGCTCACCAGCATGATATTCATCACCCCCACGCCGCCGACTCCAAGCGTCAACATGCCAATGAATCCGAGGATGATTTGGAGCGCGAGGCCGAAGGTCTGAATGTCCTTCATATCGTCTACCGTGTCCCATTCCGGCGTAGACTTGTCGTCGCGGGGATTGAAATTGTGGCGGCGTGCCAGGACCTCCCGCACTTGCGCGAGTGCGGCTTTGTGCTCGAGCGGCCTGACGGGCTGAAAGACAATCATCTCCGGGTCGCGTTTGTCGTTGATGTCGGCCATGCTTTCAAACGGCATGAAGAAATTTTCATTGTCCGGCCCGTTATTGGATGAATCCTGAATCTTCAGCCGGAGAAGGCCAATCACCTCCCAGCTTTCGCCGTTGACAGTCACGAATTCGCCGACGGGATCGCGACTGCCGAAAACTTTCTTTGCAGCATTTGGCCCGACGATCAGCACATGGCGATGCTCAGTGAAATCGCTGTCTTCAAAGTAGCGGCCTTCCGCGACATGCAGACCTCGCATCTCGCCATAGGGATATTGCACCGCTTTCGACGACACCGTAACCACCCGATCGCCGTACTTGTAAGGGAAATTGTCGTCCCATTCCGCGCTGACCAGCCGGACGAGTGGGGCTTCTTCGCGAATGGCCTCGATATCGTCGTACTTGAAGTGAATGCGCTTGCCGGCGCGTTCTCCGCCAGCTTGCATGCTCGTCTGGCCTTCCCAAACCATAATCACGTTATTGCCGATGCCAAGAAAAGCATTGAGAACGCCCGCGCTCACACTCTGCCCGTACCCGAGTAACAGCACGACGGTCGTCAGACCCCACAGGATACCCATCATGGTGAGGATGGACCGCAGCCGGTTACGCGTCAGCGCATCCCAGCTTTGCCGGATTAGCTCTTTAAGCCGCACCCTTGTGCTCCTTACTTTACTCGTGCCGCAGGCATTCGATCGGACTAAGCGCCGCCGCGCGTTGCGCCGGATACATTCCCGCGGCAATCGTAATCAGTCCCAGCGTTAGCAGCGAAACGACGATCGCCCCGAAGGAAACAATGGGATGGGGCACAATGTCGGGCAATTCGATGTCGCGCACTACCAGACAGATGCCCACGCCAATTGCCAGCCCAACGCTTCCGCTGATGGTCATCAATGCCGCCGATTCGGCGAAGAACTGATTGCGAATGTCCGCCGCTGTCGCGCCCAGCGATTTTCGTACGCCGATTTCGCGCGTGCGCTCCGTAACCGCAACCAACATGATGTTCATCACGCCGATACCGCCGAGCGACAGCGTCATAAGTGCGACCGCGCCGAAAAAAATCGTCATGATGTCGAAAATGCGCTCCACCAATTGCGATCCCTCGAGCGTGTCCCACACTTGAAGTGCGTCTTTGTCGTTCGGATCGAAACGATGTTCCCGTCCCAGAATCGTGTAAACCTGCCGCAGCGCCTCCTCATGATGGGCGGGGTCTCCTACTTCGACGACCAGATTGTTAATCCATCCTTTGAAAATGCCGGGCCGCTCACCGGGCGGATAATCGCGCGCCATGGAAGCATATGGAACGAAGAGCTGCGTGTTATCGGGCCCGCTTCCGTAGCTGCCATTCTGCTTTTTCTTTTCGAGGACTCCGATCACGGTATACGGAGACCCGTTCATCATCAGCGTTTCTCCGATTGCCGGCCTGCCGGGAAACAGCTGGTCGCGGCTCTCCACGCCAAGCACAACGACGCGGCGGCCCTGCGTCTCATCGTCGTCCGTCATCAATCGGCCTTCCTGCACTTTGAGCGAGCGGAAGCGTTGGTAATCGGGCCAAACACCGCGCACCGGGCGCGATGCCGCATTGTAGCGGCTTACTTCGGAGACACTCCGCCGCAACTCTGGACTGACAGTTTTGATCAGGTACGCCTCTTGCTTGATTAGTTCGGCATCGCGAACCGAGAGGCGCACCACGCGGCCGGCGGCGTATCCTCCAGCCTGCTCACTGGTGCGGCCTCCCCAGATGACAGCAAGGTCAACACCGATAGTCTTCAGCCGCTCTTTCTGATCGCGGCTGAATCCCTGGCCCAGGCCGACCAGCAAAATGACCGAGGTGATTCCCCAGATGATCCCGAACATGGTTAGGAAGCTGCGCAGTTTGTGTGCCGCGATGGAACCGGCCGTTTGCCGCAGCACCTCCAGAACGTTCAAGTTCCTGCGCTCCTCCCAATGATTGGACAGATGCCAGCGTAAAGCGTTAGCCGATGGAAGATACGAATAAACGGGTCAGATTGTTGCAAAGATCACGCTGTCTGATTATTTCAGACAGGCGTTCGGCTGTTGCACGCTGTGGTGTTCTCCGAAAGAGCTTGATAACCGCTGAGGCGTGAAAGCGCATGACGGGCTCACACAGCGAATATTTTACGGCGGCGAACACGGGCAGTGCCCGCTCAATTTGGGCCGCTTCACTTTTGCCGGTTTGGTTAGCACAGAGAAGTGCGCTAATTCGGCTGTGCACTGAAGATTAGAAAATAGTCCATACCGTCGGCCTTCACGAAATCCTCCGACTCGCGAAGTGCGTATCCCGCTTCGGCGGCGCACCTGTTGCGTCGAGCCGCTACCCTAGATTTCTCGCTGATACAAGAGATCGGTCAGGTCATTGGTAGCTTCCCGATGCTCTCTGTCGATATGTTCAGGTTGAAGTCCGCTCAGCTCACCTTCAGCCGGAGCGCTGTCATTCTCCGGGAGAAACCGCTTGAGCCTCTCCAGGGCTTCGAGATCCTTGCGGTGCTCTTCGCGCATGTAGCTTTCGATTTTCTCGAGTTCTTGACCACTTAGCATTCGTCGTCCTCCTTTGGGGAGTCGGTCAATAAAAAATGCTAGCACCAGGATGGTTAGCAAGGACGTACAGGGGTCACGCAGGGATGTGATGGACATCCACTCCCAGGACGGGAGGTCTTTGATCTAATACCCGCAGGAAGGAAACAAACGTCATGAGTCTTAGCCAGCTTGCCCGGTCCATCAGGGAGTCTGCGACTCTCAAATTGAATGAAACTGCCGCTCTGCTTCGCGAAAAAGGAGAGCCGGTCATTCATTTGGGGGGCGGCGAACCCAAGAGCAAAGCCCCTATTGATGCAGTAATTAGCTGCACGTCCCTGCTGAATACGGGAGAAATCCGGTACACACCACCCGACGGAATTCCCGCGGTGAAGAAGGCGATCATCCGCTATACCGAGGAGCACTACAAAAAGCTCGTTGGGGCAAAGAACGTGATCACGTCTGGCGGCGCGAAACAGGCGCTGATGGTGCTTCTGCATGCCATCCTCGACCCTAAAGAAGAGGTAATCTTTCCCGCGCCGTATTGGGTGAGCTATCCGGAGATGGTGAAACTCGCGGGCGGCGTGCCCGTCGCAGTGACGGCCGAAGATGGAACCTTTTTCCCGACAGTCAGCGAAATCGCCGGTGCGGTCGGCTCGTACACCAAGGCCATCATTCTGAACAGCCCAAATAATCCTTCGGGCGCGATGTACACGAAGGATTTCATTCAGGAAATGGTCGAGTTCTGCGAGAAAAAGGGCCTTTACCTCATCATGGATGACATTTATAACAGGCTGACATTCGACGGCAAGAGCGCTCCGATCTGCTACGAGTTCGCGAAACAGCCGATCGAAGAGTCGAAGCTGGTGGTCATCAATGGCGTCTCGAAGATGTATGCCATGACCGGATTTCGCATCGGCTGGGCCATCGGCAATAAGCCGCTGATCGAAGCGATGGCGACAATTCAGTCGCAGCAGACCTCCGGGCCGGCAGCACCCTCGCAGTGGGCGGCCGTGGGCGCACTCAACGGCGTGCAGACGACCATCGACAGCCTGCGAGTCATGCTCGAGAACAATCGCAATGTGATGATCGACCGCCTCAAGGCGTTCGAGGGTATAAGGGTCTACCAGCCTGAAGGAACGTTCTACTGTTTCCCCGACTTCAGCGCGTATATGAAGGATTCGCAGAAGCTCTCGAGTTTTCTGCTCGATAAAGTACGCGTGGTTACTGTGCCCGGCAAGGAATTCGGATTCGAAGGGCACCTGCGGCTCAGTTATTGCGGAACGATTCGCGATATCACGGAAGGTTTGGATCGCATCAAGTGGGCGCTGGATACGAATTCGGCGAATGAACTCTATCTTGGCGACCGCAAGCTGGTAAGGGAGTGGGTATGAACATCTATCTTGATGTCCAATCTCCTGCTGTGGCGGAGGCTGGCAAGCTGGCCTCCAGCTATGGGCTGCAAAATCACGGCCTGGTGAATCTGCGGCGCGTTTATTGGAATCTGCCTACTCCAGCGCTTTACGAGGAGAGCATTTTCCGGTCGGAGGCGAGCATTACGCACCTGGGTCCGCTGGTGGTTTCAACCGGCAAGCACACGGCACGCGCCGCTGCTGACAAGTTCGTTGTGCGAGAGCAGTCCACCGAAGAAAAAATCTGGTGGGGCCAGTACAACCGGCCGTTCACAGGCGAAGCTTTCAGCGCACTCTTGACGCGCTTGCAGGGCTACTTGCAGGGCCGCGATGTTTTCGTGCAGGACTGCTTCGCGGGCGCAGATCCCGAGCACAGCCTGCCGGTTCGCATCATCACGCAAAAGGCGTGGCACAGTCTTTTCGCGCGCACCATGTTTCTGAAGATTCGCAATCAGGATGCTATGCAGCGGCATATACCTGAGTTCACGGTGATTGCGGCGCCCGGCTTCCAGGCATCGCCGATGGTGGACGGCACTCGCTCGGAGACCTTCATCATTATTAACTTCCGCGAGCGGCTGGCTATTATCGGAGGCACGAATTACGCCGGCGAGATCAAGAAGACAATCTTTACCGTCTTGAATTTTCTCTTGCCGTTGCAGGGTGTGCTCTCGATGCACTGCTCGGCAAACGTAGGCACGGAGGGCGACGCTGCGATCTTCTTCGGGCTTTCGGGCACCGGCAAGACCACGCTCTCAGCGGATCCCAAGCGGCGTCTCATCGGTGACGATGAGCACGGCTGGAGCGACAGCGGCGTCTTCAATTTCGAAGATGGCTGCTACGCCAAGGTGATTCGCCTTTCACCGGAAGCCGAGCCGCAGATCTATGCTTGTACGCGCAGGTTTGGAACGGTGCTCGAAAACGTCACTTACGACCCCGTTTCGCGGAACCTGGATTTGAACGATTACACCGTGACAGAGAACACGCGGGCTGCTTATCCGCTCGCTTACATTGATAACTGCGTGCCGGAAAAGCGTGCCGGACATCCGAAGAATGTCATTTTCCTTACCTGCGACGCCTCGGGTGTGATGCCGCCGATTTCCAAGCTTAGTCCAGATCAGGCGATCTACCATTTCATCTCCGGTTATACGAGCAAGATTGCGGGTACCGAGATCGGCCTCGGCGTTGAACCGGAAATGACGTTCAGCACATGCTTTGGCGGGCCATTCATGGTTCATCATCCGCTGGCATATGCGGAATTGCTGAAGAAGAAAATCCTGAAGCATGGCGCGAACGTATGGCTGGTGAATACGGGTTGGACGGGCGGACCGTTCGGCGTTGGCAAGCGCATCAGCATCCGTTATACCCGCGCCTTGCTCAATGCCGCGCTCAGCGGATCGTTGCTCAAAGTGGAGTACAAGAAAGATCCAGTTTTCGGCTTCGATGTGCCGGTTCAATGCGAGGGCGTGCCGTCGCAGATTCTCGATCCGGCGAATACCTGGCCAAGCCGGGAGGAATATTTCCGCAAGTACGATGCACTGGCGGCTCGCTTCATCGAGAACTTCAAGTTGATGATGGCCGAGTGCCCGGAACACATATTGGAGGCCGGGCCGAAACGTCTCGCGACAGCCTCAGTTCGCTGAGAGCGCGCGCGGTGGAGGCTCCCCAAGGAGCCGTCCCTGCAAGATTCGGGCAACAGCTTATACCGGCCGGATCTTCCGATCCGGCCGGTGTAAGCCGCTTTCGCCGAAAGGTGCCGGTGACTCCGATTACGGTCGAGTCGCGCTTTTCGAGGCAGAAGGACTTGTCTTAAGCACCAAATCAACCGTTTGGATATCGACTAACCCGCAGCACCCATAGAGAGCTGGGAGCACGTGTTCCGGGGGATAAGTCCGGCGAAGTCCGGCGACTTTCTCAGTCCCCGAACGATAGGCAGGGAGATACATACGTCCGAGCAGAGGATGGCGTCCCCATGCGCCTGACAACTTGTCGGCCCGCTCTTCGGTGACCAGAAAATCGCGCCGCAGAGCCGCCGCAACCTCGGCTTGCGGTTTGCCTTCGCCCCACGTCAAATACGACGATTGATTCTTGGCATCGTCCTGCAACAACGCCAGCAGCACTCCGATCTGTAGATCTTCATCGGGTAATTGATCGACTTCAGTTACGCCATGAGCAATTAGAATTGCGTTGTTGGCGATTCCCTCGAACAGCGTGGCGGCACGCGTGTTCATAGTAAGCACCGTGGCCTCGAAATCCGCTTTTCCACGTACATACAAATTTTGCAGATAGGCAAAGGTCGTGACGTGGCCGGGCACGACTTCGTGGCTTATAAGCTGTTCGAACTCCGGAAATGAAATCTGCAGCGAGGCATTGATCTCGTAGGTCCCTTCGTACTGTGGGCTGCCGTCAGTGTTACGGGCGCGGCCGAGGTAATTCATAGAACCGGAAAACCACGCGTCTTTAATGGGGAGGAAATCTATGTTCGCGCGCGGCACCGCTGCCAGATCTCTGGACAGATAGGGAAGCAGATTCCTGGCGCTTAGGTTGTCGAACTGCGCAATCACTGCCGCGCTCAGCGCGCGGACGGATGCCAGTGGCGCCACGCGTTCACGCCGCCAGGCATCCACGGCCTGCAATAACTCGCTGGAATTCGAGGATGCGTAGCCGGCACGGCCCAGCAGTTCGGCCACGCGCTCCCGTTTCTTCTCGGGCTGGGAAGGTTCGGGCTGCTTGCCCGTGACCGATTCCACACATCGCGCATAGGGCACCGCCTTGCCTTGCCCCAGAATCTCCATGGCCAGATCCCACATGACTTCGAAGCAATCTGCCATGCCGATTAGGTAAGGCTTGCGAAGCGTACTTGATTTATCCGTGAGCTTGCCCCCCTCCTGGCGGATTCCGGCGATGGCCGCCGGAAGATCGACGGCACGCAAGTATTCTTCAATTGCCGCGCGATCTATGGTCTTGCCGGAGACACCGCCCGACTGTCTCAGCCGCGCCGCTGCCGCATGCGTGTAAGCAGCGGGCAACGGCTCGTCGGAAAACCAGCAATCGGCAATGAACCGGCCCGTGCCCGAGGCACACATAACATCGCCGCCCCAGAGCGTATCAATCCCAAGAATTGCGTCACCAATGTATTTCCCTAGTTGGTCCATTAGATCTCCTTCTCCTTTTTTAAGGAAGCAAACCAGACATACAGACAAAGCCCGATAAAAAATAATGCGGAAACGGATTGCGAGACCGGCTCATTCAAATAGAACGGCGTCTGCACCCATTCTTCCTTGAAGCTTGGCAGCACGCGCAGTGCAGCCCCGATTACGCCGCCCAGTGCGCCGCCCGCCATCAAGCCACCGGCAATGATTATGCCGCGCTCGCGGATGGCATTGCCGTGCTGGCCGCCAATCTTTTCCCCGCGCTTGTTCACCAGGTGCGAAAGAAGTCCACCGGCCAGAATCGGCGTGGTCAGCTGCAACGGCAAATAGATTCCCAGCGCGAAAACCATGGAGGAGAGGCCGAGCATCTCCAGCACCACGGTGACCATGGCGCCGATGCCGAACAACATATAGGCCACCGGCTGGCCGCTCATGAATCCCTCGACTACAGCTTTCAGTGCGGAGGCCTGCGGTGCGACTAGGACTTGCCGGGTGTCACCGACTGCTGCCTCTCCGAACTGGAAGGCCTTGGCCAGCAGGATGATGGTCAACCCTGCGGTGATTGCCGATACGACGACCCCGATAAACTTCACCTTCTCCTGCGCTGAAGGCGTGGAACCGAGCCAGTAGCCGGCTTTGAGGTCGGTAATGAACTGTCCCGAGGCGCACAGAGCGGTGCAGACCATGCCCGCCAGGGCCATCACGAAGAACATGCCGGTGGTTCCGGAAAGTCCGAATTTCAGCAACACTACCGCTGAGACAATCACAGTCAGCAACGTCATTCCGCTGGCCGGGTTGTTGGCAGTGGTTGCAATCGCGTTGGCAGCCACCGTCGTGAAGAAGAAGCAGAAGAGCAGCGTCAGCGCCAGACCCACGGCAACCACAGTCCAGGAAACATGAAGTTGTCCGAAGAACACTGCCACTCCGATTGCTCCCAGCACCACGCCGAGCAGGATGGTGAGGATGGGAATGTCACGGTCGGTACGTTCCGTTTGCGGCGCTTCACCGTGGCGGAACGCGTGCAGTGCGATGCCGAACGATCCGGCAACAACTTTCAACGATTTGAGGATGCCGACAAGGCCGGCGGTGGCGATAGCTCCCACGCCGATGAAGCGCACATAACTGCGGTAGATGTCCAAGGCAGTCATGTGCGAAATGGGGATGGTAGCGGGATACACCACAACCTCGCCCATGTGGCTGCCAATGAACCAGATCGTCGGGATGAGCACGAAGTTCACCAGAATGCCGCCGGCGCAAAAGATCATGGAGATGCGCAGGCCCATCACGTAGCCCAGGCCGAGGATGAAGCTGACTGCGTCGAAATTGAAGGCCATGCGCCCGCGGTCGGCCAGTGCCCGCACTGCGGGCACGAACTGGAAGTTCAAGTACTCCTTCCAGACGTGGAACGTAGTGACAAAGAAGTCGTAAACCGCGGCGATGACGGTCGCCTGAATCAGCAGCCTGGCCTGCGATCCGCCCTTCTCGCCAGTGACGAGCACTTCGGTGATCGCCGTGGCCTCGGGAAAAGGCAGTTTGCCGTGCATTTCGCGCACAAAGTAGCGTCGCAGCGGAATGAGGAAGAGGATGCCAAGGCAGCCGCCGGCTAGGCAGATGAAAATCGTCTGCATCGGATGCGGGTCGAGGTGGAGAATGTAGAGCGCCGGCACTGTGAAGACTGCGCCCGCCACGACGCTGCCGGATGCGCCACCCATGCCGGTGATAATCATGTTCTCCAGCACCGTGGAGCGTCGCTGATAGACTCGCGCCAAGCCGATGGCGAGGATGGAAATGGGAATCGCCGCCTCCATTCCCTGGCCGACCTTGAGGGCGGAATAGGCGGAAGCGACGCTGAAGACGATACACAGCAATATACCCCACAACACCGCGCGCCAGGTGACCTCCGGCGGCGCCATACTGGGAGATACCAGCGGTATATAGATTTCGTCGTCCTTCAACGGCTGGTAGGCGTTGGCGGGAAGAGATTTGGTTTCGACCTCGGTCATCGTCATGATCCTCGTACTCGATAGTATCCGGACCTGGTTCTTCGAGCAGTAGCGAACTACAAGACTCGAACCGACTGACTGCATATTCCGGTCCGGGAAACTTGTGCAACAGGACATTGCAGTTCAGCACCAGCCATGGTGTCGAAGCAAGTGTGTACATCACATTGCGCAGTGGCGATCTACCCGTACCGCACAAAATTCGAGCTGCCGCCGAGCTTGCGAGGTAGACTAATTCCGCAAACCAGGTTCACGGAAGTCGTGCCGTCGCCGTGGAGCCGGATGCGAGCGCATGACTCCTCGACTGACCATTGCCATTCCCACGGTGAACCGCGCCAGTCTCCTCGCTCACGCCATCGAGAGCGCGCTTGCCCAAACGTCCTCCGATATAGAAATTATCGTCTCCGACAACGGGTCGACCGACGACACTCCAGCTGTTATCGAACGTTATGCGGGGCTTGACTCGCGGCGGCGGATACGGACCTTCCGCCATCCAACCACGATGAGCGCCGCGAAGCATGGACAGTTCCTTGTCGAACAAGCGCAGGGCCAGTTCTTTGTTGGTCTGTCGGACGACGACTTTCTCGAACCGGAATTCGCAGCGGAGGTTCTTGCACTTTATGACCAGCACCCGGAACTATCTTTTGTCTACACGGGATGCGCCGTGCACTATGAGGATTGCCAGGTGCCGGCGCTTGTTGGCCCTCCCGTAGAAACCGGCGCGTCTTTTCTTGCCGCACATTACTCCGGCAAACGCGAAGTGAGTTGGTGCGCCTGCGCAGCGCGCGTGCGGGATCTAGTGGAGCTTGGGCCGCAGCCGGAGGACCGCGTCATCGGCGACATGTTTTTCTGGACGAAGCTGGCATTCCGCGGACCGGTGGGCTGCATACCCCGCGTGTTGTCGCACTATGTGCTGTTGAGGCCGCAGAACGACAACATCTCCCACGGCACGCCGCCTGTGGTCTGGGCTCGCGAATCGCGTTTATTGGCGGACGAGGTGATCGAAGCCTCACGCCGTGCAGTTGTGGATCCCGGCTATATCTCTCGTTTGCAAAATGATTGCCGCTCTCATATCAGCCGTTCGACGGCCAATCAGTTTGTTTGGGCTCGAATTCGGGGGGCGAGGCGGATGCAAACCTGGAGCTGGATTTTCGAATGTATTCCTTATTTATCGTGGAATCCTGTTGCGCTGAGCCGGGTGACGGTGGCTCTTGTATTGCCCATGGAGGTCTTGCGGCGATTGTTACTCAAAAATGCAGCGAAACTGGCAGTTGCACGCGGAGCAAAACCTCAAGTAGCGGCAAACACCCGGTCCTTCATTGTTTAAGGCAGCTATGATGCTTTTCTTGTTATGAAATTGCGCCCAATTCCATTCGGACCGCAGATAGTTTCGAGCCGCCCAATGGTTCTTTGATCGCTTTGGATTTCACTTGGTTGATCACCGTCCAGCTTGTTCTGGAATCAAAGATGCAGAGTTTTACGGACCGATGTTGCCTCACGCTCGCTGAAGTATCAAGCTGGGGCGATCGCATGAAACAAGTTGAGGGCTCGTCGCCGGAGTGACCAAAGAACCAACCGCCCACTCATTCGGCGTCGAAATTCACGGACCGGGATTTGTGGCTGCATCGAACAGTGCATGCAAAGAGTTCCTTCCAGGTGGCCAGATAGAAGGTTCTGCCGGAACTGTCTGACCTTCGGGCCATTTAAAATCTCTTCCAATGGTTCCGTACGAAGGTCACCGACCGCATAATTGATTGCACAACAGGGACGAACCTCCCCATGCGCGCAAAGCTGGGCGTATTTCCATGGTTCTGCACAATCGCGAGTCATGCCTTCCTGCACGCCTGGTGCGCCCCACGACATGCCCTCCGGACTATGCCCGGGCATTTCCTGGTTCGGAATGGTTTCGTTCAGTTTGGCTTTGATACTGTCCAGAAGTCCGGAATTACAATCGACTTTGCAGCCTGCTTGCTTCACCAATTCAATGGCACGTTCCAGACACGCTAGTCCCTCGGTTAGTTCGGTTTTTGGCAAGGTCGCAGCGTTATAGACATTAAAATCTCCTTCAATATCTTTCCCTTTGCACAAGTTTGCGAAATAGAAGTCGGTTATTCCATGCGTTAATCCAAGCCTGACTAAGTCCTCGATGCCAAGGATCGTCTTGTCAGTGATGACAGTGTCGAAACGAAACTCGGGTTGCGGAATGCCTTTGGATTCCGCACGAGCTTGAACCCGCTCAATGTTCATCAAAACGGTCTCAAGATTAGCACCTCGACGGATACGTGCAAAGAGTTGAGGGTTAGCCGTATCAATGCTGACCTGGATCGATGAAAAATTGGTCAGAACGTCAACCTCCTCGGGGTTGAGAGGACGCGCAAAATTGCTGATGATGGTAAGGCATAGGCCAGCGTCGTGTAATGACCGGCAAATCTCTTGCCAGCCTTTACGGGTCGTTGACTCTCCGATGCTGGACGCGACCACCAACCAGAGCCCGCGGCGATTTAACTCTTTCATGACTGGTGCAAGCCATTCGTCGGAAAAGTCGTACAAGCGCTTCCCTTCGTCGGAGTTACTTTTACCGCAATAAACGCAGCGCAGGTTCCAGCGTGACGTCAGCTCAAGACTGATCCAGAGTGTCGAGTCTGAATAGGTCAAATCGAGTGGCAGCCAGGAAGTCAGAGTGCACCAGATTGGCTGAGCAATACGTTGGATGACAGGAAGTTCTCCGAGTACATAGCTTAGTTTGTTTATCGCCTTCACAAGTTTCATTTTTCTACCCGAAGCATGGCCAGTTTGTTCACACGCGTACCGGACGAATTGCCCATCGCCGAATTCGCCATAGACTAGCCGGAATCACAATAAGAAAAATTGTTGTTGCGGTGGCCCAAAGTATTCCTGCAACCCCGAAATACGGTGCCAAAGTAAACTTCAGGACAAGAGCCAGGAATGTGGCAACGGAGAATAGAACGATCTGAAACTGCAACAAAGAAAGACCGTTCAGCAGAAGGTTGGGTATGCGAAAGAGAGCCTGAGCGAGCACCCAAGCTGAAATTGCCCATAGCAAATCCTTGCCGATACCTAAGTCTGTACGCAACCACAGGTGCAGTAAGGATTCACCGTAGATAATTAGAAGGGATGATCCCACAATGGTGATACCAATCAAAACGGCAGAGCCACGAACCAATGTTTTAAGAATCCACTTTCGATCAGCCTTCTCGTCAGCTTCCGCAAATGCCGGCCAAAGTGGCTGCGACATGACGGCGAGAGCGCCGACTGCGGTAATGCATATGCGCATCGCGATCGTCATGCGCGCCGAGGCCTCCGGCCCCAGAAGCCTGAGGGCCAGCACGTTGTCGAGCATGAAGGACAACCCGCCCGTCACTGCCACCGCAAAATACAACATTCCCTGTTTCGCCACTTCTCTCATTGCATGTCGTGAAGCCCACAAACTCTCAGGCCGAAATTCGCGATGGCGCAAGAACAAATGAACCAGGCTGCCGCAATTGGCCACGATCAGCCCCAGGTAGACGATGGCGACATATACGCGCACGTCCCTTGTGAAATTGGTGGCCGCGATAAGTCCGACCGTCGTTAGCAGCGTCTGGACCAATTCCCAGGAAGCCGAGACGTAGCCCTTCTGCAGCGCCATCCAGACATTGTTCCCCGCGTTCAGTGGAATGTTTATCGCTAATCCGACGATTGCGATTAAGTACGGTCCAAGTGCGGAGCCTTGCGACCCGCTGGCAATCAGAACGATGGATGCCGCCAGCAAAAGCAAGCCAGCCAGGCCGCTTCCGGCGCTCAGTGCTCCTGCTATGTGACGCCGCGCCCGCTCTGTGTGTTCAGGGGCACTCGACCGTGCGACCAGGGTTACCAAGGCGGTACCCATTCCGATATCGACCAGCCCACTCAACCATGCCAGGGAAGCTGTGGCGCCCCAGATTCCGAATCGCGCCGGCCCCAGCACGCGCAGCAAAAGAGGCATGACGACGAGTGTGCTGGCAACCTGCACCAACCGCTGGAATATGCCCACACTGCTCGAAACGACAACGCGGCGATTCCGTTCACGAACCGGTCCTGTCTCAATCGATTGGTCGATTCGATCAGGGCTCGATATTTGTTCGGTCACAAATGTGGACATTTGGAAATCACTAGATCGAACTGAATTAACCGGGTTCGGGTCATTTCTATGTTCGGATATCTATAAAGTTCGGATAGAAAAAGTACTTTTCTATCGCTTCCAAAACACCTCGAAGATCCCAAACCTCCTCATGTTCGGAAACCTCCGGCCCACTTCGGCTCGTACCTCCGGCATCATGACGGCTCCTCGAAAGAAAGGAGCGTCGTTGATGACGACGAGGTTCAGATCGTCAGATTGCAGGATCTTCAGCAGTTCTTCCGGGGACGCGCCCCCATCGTTGTTAGTCACGTTCCTCAGCCCGGAAAGAAAATACAGCTCCGGACAATCGTTGCCGGCAAACATCCGTCCGTTGGGACTGTGCTGTCTTAAAAAGCCGGCGAGGTCATCGAAGAACGCGGCCCCTTCGATCTGCAAACCACCCGCTCGTGGCGTTTGCATCGTATCCATGAGGCCTACGGCGTGAGTGATTTCGTACAAATAACGCGGAACAAGGCTGACAACTGCAAACACGATGTAGAAACCGATCACAGGGGCGAGAGCGTACAGTCCGCGCTCCGTTTTTCCCGTGGATACGATTGCTACAACCGCCAGCAGCGTGAGCGGTATCGCATAGTTCATGTAGATGGGAGCCGCAAATGGAAACTGCACAAGCGTGCAAGTTGCGGCCAGAGAAATCAGCAGCACCACCTGCTGCCGTTCGAGTTTTGCCGCTGGCGTTGCTTCTTTCCTTCGAGTCCACACAACCACAGCTCCCAGCAGCACGGCAATGGGAGTCAGCGCCGCCACGGAATTCCAGACGCCCGAAACAATCCCGAATGTCTGCGTTGCTCTTACCGCGAGTACTACTGCTCCCAAGGCAAGGGCCGCCCCGATCGCTTTCGACTGGAATTTATCCCAATACATCGCCGCCGCGAGAAGCGCGACCAGAGGCAGTACATACGCCAGCTTTTCGATTCCAGCCGGCCGAATCACGCTGAGATCCACCGAGCGTGAGACTGCGCTCGTCGTTACGCCAAACAACACCTTCCACGCGTTGCCGGATCGCAGATAGGGCAGCAGGAAAACGATCACGGGCGCAGCCAGGCCGCAGAGAAAGGGAATCAGTGCGTGAAACATCGTTCGGAATCGTTGCTTTGCGGGCGCTCGTACGCCGCGTTCTCCCAACGCGATGAGTCCCGCGACCGACGCTGAGGGCAACACGAACTCGTACAATTCGTTGGTTCCCAGCCGCGTGTGCAGAACATTTACGAGTGTTGCCAGGAACAGAAGAAGCGCTCCCAAGCTGAATATGCGGTATACCCAGGTGTTGCTTCCGAGTAAGGCCTCGTCGCTTCCCGCCGGCACTTCGCGTGCACTCTCGCTCTGTTCCAGGAAAGCGAGGAACAGCAGCGCACCGGCAATGTAATAAGCTCCAATCACCTTGATCAGAACCGACGCCCCGCCGCACATCCCCGCCACGAACAGCCATCGCCGGTTCCGCACTTCCAGATAGCGCAGCAAGGCGGCGGCTCCGAACGTTGCGAAGAAAAGGTTGTACCAGGAAGGCATCGCCGCTGGATAATTCGGATAACTCCATGCCACGGCCAGCAGAGTGATCGCACTGGCTCCAAGGGCGGAAGAAAAGCGCAGCGCAATATAGTAGACAGCCGGAATCCAGGCTAGAAAAAACAAAAATACACAGACGCGCAACGACATCAGGTTCACGCCGAATGCGCGAAAGGCCAGCGCGTGAATCAAACTCAGGCCGCCGGTGTAAATCTCGCCAAAGTCACGATGCGGCAGTTGCCCCTGGAATACTCGCAAGGCGCTCTGGCCTAGCGTCCCGTCATCCGTCGGAACCCAGCCTCGACCAATGTGGACCCAGGTATAAATGCCCGCAATCGCCAAGACTATTGCCAGACAGGCAGAGCGAACGCCCAGGCCTTCAGTTGGCGCTGCCGACGATCCGGCGTCGGCGCAGCCATCTGCCGCAGCTCCAGTAGCTTCCCTGAGCCGCACTTCGACATGCAAATTCTCGGCCGACGGCGCCAGTTTCTGCCCCATTGGCCTATGGTAAGTTCGCTTCACACTACCCGCACGTTACCTGCGTCACCTGCGCTCGCTGTTGGAGCAAATTCGCTTAATGGCTAAGACCTTTTTTCGCTCCGTTTGTCCCTGTTCTTCGGTGATCTCAGAACCTTGCGTGCCGCTTGCTAAGCTCCGAATTGAGAGTTCAAAGGAGGGCTATTACTCGTGCCCGCAGCCGCTTCAAAACCGACCACCAAGACAACCACAATCAAGATCCTCTACGGCGAATCTGACGAGAACGTTTTGGCCGGCCACGCCGCCGAATTCAAGAAAGCCGGACATCAGGTAACCACCGCGGTCGACCGGCATGGAATTCAGAACGAGCTGCGTCGCGACGCGTTCGATCTGGTTATCCTCGGTCCCACCATGTCGAAGAACGACCGCCACCATCTGCCCTACATGGTGAAGAAGGCTCATGCCGGAACCAAGGTGCTGGTCATGCACGCGGGAACGCAACACCACGAGGTTGATGTTGCGGTCGACTCCGAAATCAGCATGGGGCTGCTGCTGGAAAAAATCGCAGCGCTGCTGTAACCGGCCGGCGTTTAGCCGGAAGCTGTCAGCTGTCAGCCGTCGGGAAAGCTCGGAACCAAGACCTTCACAACTTAATGAATTGGAAACGCGCCCTAACCTGATCGGGGCGCGTTTTGCTGTCCTCAATCCAGGTGGCCAACCCAGGTCGCCGCGACGACGTCGAATTTAGCGAAAAATACAATTCCAAGGACGCTTTAGCTCGCGGCTGATAACCGGGGGGCTGATTTAAAATGGGCCGCCAGCCAAGAAGCGGTGACGTTTCCTTGGCTATCGGCCCATTCGATCCGGAAAAGGATCGGAGGTGATATCTTTATGCTAAACCCGGCTAGCCGATTGTCAAGGGGAAGTTCGGGCTGTCAGGCGAGCGAGAATTTTGCCTCGCATGTGACGCAAATCGTTGACACTCGTTTGCCAAGGGTGTTAGGTTAGTTGGTTTTACAAGCGGCTCTTCTAGCAAGAACGTCCGGCATCCGATCATGAAACCAGCTTCGATCGGACGGAACTTCGATCACTAGAGATTTGATGGAAAGACGATGGAGCAGACCATCCGACAACTAGGCGAATTACTGCTCGGAGCCGTGCCGACGGTTATCCTGCTGGCGTTTGTGTATCTTCTCTATACCTTCCTGGTTTACAGGCCCTTGACAGCGGTGCTGGCGGAACGCCGCAATCGTACTGAAGGCGCCATGGAGAAAGCGCGCGCTGACATCGCATCTGCGGAAGCCCGCACTGCCGATTGCGAGCAACGCCTGCGCGAGGCACGCCAGAAGGTTTTCAAAAGCCTCGACGCCCGCCGCCAGCAGGCAACACAAGCTCGCAGCGAAGCCGTCAATCGTGCTCGGGTGAATGCGCAGGATCAAGTGAAACAGGCCCGCTTAGCCATCGAGCAGGATAAGCAAAGTGCGATGACGAAATTGGAATCAGAAGCGGGACGACTGGCGACCGATATTGTGCGTACTGTTCTGCGGCCGGTTGCAGCTCCCAGCGAGGTTGGCGGACGATGACCATGAAAGCGATCATCCGATCTCTCCTGACGCTGGCGCTGACGTCGTCTCTGTGGCTTGTTCTCACGCACGTTTCTGGACATGCTCAGGAACAGCCGGCGCAGGCGTCAGCACAAACTTCCTCCGAAAATTCCGGGCCCGAAAAACCTGCTCAGCCCAACGATCAGGGCGCTCAACAGGAATCTCAACACCCGAGTATAGGCAGGGAGCTTGCCACGGAAACACGTGAGGCCGAGGGCGAGGAAGAAGAGAACTCGAAGCTGAAACACTCTGTCATGGTTCAGAAGCTGGCGAAGCTGACTGGCCTTAGCGTGCATGGTGCGCATCTGCTGGCGCTGGGCCTGAACTTCGCCATCATTGTGTTTCTCGTGTTCTGGCTGGGGCGTAAGAGCGTGCCAGGCATGCTGCGCAAGCGCAGTGAATCGATCCAAAAGGCTCTGGACGAAGCGCGCAAAGCCAGCCAGGATGCAAACCAGCGCCTGGCCGACATCGAAAAACGTCTGCGCCAGATGGATACTGAGATCGGAACCATGCAGGGCTCGGCTGAGAAAGAAGCTCAGGGCGAGGAAGTCCGGATTCAGAAGGCTGCCGAAGATGAAATTCGCAAAGTTGTGCAGGCTGCCGAACAGGAAATTGCCGCAGCCGCAAAGCAGGCCCGCCGCGAACTCTCGACGCACACTGCGGATCTAGCCATCGCCTTGGCACGTAAGCAGATCAACGTCGATTCGAATACCGACCAGGTGCTGGTCCGCGACTTCGCCGCCAAACTCGCGAGCAATGCTCCGTCGCGCGACAAGGGCGGAAAGGATGGCCGCTAGCATGGCTTCCGTCGTCGGTACTTATGCGCGCGCATTCGCGGATGTGGTTGTAAGCAGCAAATCCGATCCTGCGCAAATGCTGGCCGAGTTGCGGACCATGGGATCCCTATTTGCGGAAAGCGATCAGCTCCGGCGAGTGATGGAAAATCCGTCAATCCCCGGAGAACAGAAGCGCGCCGTGTTGGACGCGGTGATCCAAAGAACGGGCGGCTCGCGGCGGGTGCGAAATTTTATCGCAGTACTGACCGATCATCGCCGGCTGCCGCTGTTCAGCGAAATCGTGAAGCAAGTCGAGCAGGAGTTGAACGACCGGCTGGGCTTCGCGGTTGCTCAAGTGACGAGCGCGCGGCAGTTAAGCGATCCGGAAAAGCAGCTCCTTGAGGCCGAAATTGCCAAGCTGACCGGCAAACGTGTGCGCGCCCACTATCAGCAGGATGTGTCGCTGCTTGGCGGCGCCGTGGTGCAGGTCGGCAGCACGATTTACGACGGTTCGGTCAACGGACAGTTGGAGAGGATTCGAGAGCAGTTGGTGAGTTAGCCATCAGCTGTCAGCCATCAGCCATCGGTAAAATCGGAATTTTGTTTGACTTTCGAAGTGGCGCGATAAAGCTGGCGCGATGAGATTGAACTGACATCTGAGAAC
>JBAVYO010000334.1:0-5059 GCA_049698855.1 Terriglobales bacterium | reverse complement strand
TGGCCGGCGAATCCCCATGATCCGTGCATCGAGCGCGCCGTGATTCTGAATGTTTACACCGAGCAGGAGTTCCGGAGGCAAGGCGTGGCGCGGCTTGTGATGGGCGTAATTCTCGGCTGGATCAAAGCCCGCGGGCTGTCTAGCGTCAACCTGCATTCCAGCAAGGAGGGCCGCGCCCTGTATGAATCGCTGGGCTTTGAAGCTACTAATGAAATGCGGCTATGGCTGGAGCGGGGCGTCATTAATCCGGCGGACACCAAAATCGGCTCCTGATGAGCAGTTTGCGGCCCAACCAGCGAAACACCCCGTCCAACACTGTTTTCGTCAAGCAAACCAAGGGCCAACTCCTGATAATCTGCTAACGTTCGGGCTGCGGCTCCGTCTATCTCTGTGCAAGGCAAGGTTGGTCATCTTGTAGAGGACAGAGACAGCAAATGCCGGCCGATTCTTACGCAGCAGCAATTCCGGTTGGCGAGTTCACGGGCCAGAGGCGCACGGAGCAGGGCAGCGGCAACCAGAACCCCACGTTGTATGGGAATATGAGGGGCTCTTTGGCAGCGCAGGGCAACCGCATTGACGATACGAGTTTGATCCGTGAGGCGCAGCAGGGCAACCGCGCCGCCTTCGAGGTGCTCGTGCGCCACTACGATCAGTCCGTGCTTCGCCTCGCGATGCACCTGACCGGCTCGGAAACCGACGCGCAGGATATCTATCAGGAAGCCTTTCTAAAGGCTTACAAAAACCTGGGCAGCTTCCGCTTCGAGTGCTCTTTCTACACCTGGATCTACCGCATCGTTACCAACCTGTGCCTCGATCATCTGCGCAAGCGGAATGTGCGCAAGGAAGACGCTCCGGTCGCAGTCGACAGCGACGGCGAAGAATACAGCGTGATCGAGCAATTCGCCGACGCCCGCGCCGGAGCGAATCCAGAGCGCGATCTGATGCGGCGCGAACTGGGAAAAAAGATCGGCGCAGCTCTAGCGCGCCTTACTCCTCGCGAGCGCATGGTATTTGAGCTTAAGCATTATCACGGCCTGAAGCTTCGCACGGTCGGCGAGATGCTCCAGACCACCGAAGAGACGGCCAAGAATACGCTGTTCCGCGCCACGCAGAAATTGCGCAGCGTGCTTCAGGAGATGCGATGAGAGAAGCTGCGAACTATGAACTGCGAGCCGCGAGCAAGCACATTCTGGTTGAACCGGAGTTTATGGGTCGAAGTTTGTTCGCCTTGTCATTCCGAGCCGCCCGCAGCCGCGTTCGCGCGGCGAGGACGAGCGAGGAATCTGCATTTGAGTTTTTCCCGGCAACAGAGGTACGCCAATGAAATGTGAATGGGTACGGCAGAACATTGTCTTCTACGTTTACAACGAGCTTGAAGACGACGCGCGCTATGAGGTCGAGCAGCACTTGGCCCGCTGTCCGGAGTGCGCCGCCGAGCTGAAGGCCACGCGCGACTTCCACACCGCGCTTTCCCAGACGCCGGTTGATGAGCCCACCGTAAATTTGCTCGCGGCTTCGCGCATGCGCTTGCAGGAAGCGCTCGAAACCACCTCGCAGGGCGCATGGTGGCATCGTCTGGTGTTTGAGCCGATGAATTGGCTGCGCCAGGTGCGCATGGCTCCCGCGCTCGCGGCGGCGATTTTCATCGTCGGCTTTGGCGGCGGAATCGGCGCAACCTACAACTATCTAGGCAGTCGCCAAACGGGCAATGGACTGGCAATGATCGACCGAACGCCTGCGCAGACTCCTGTCGAAGCCTCCGCCATTACAGGCATCCGTTCGGTCACGCAGGAACCGGGATCGAATCAGGTCAATATCAAGTACGACACAATTTCCACGCAGGAAGCGCAGGGATCTTTGAACGACCAGCGCATACAGCAGTTGCTGTTGTATGCGGCGCGCAACAACTACAACTCCGGGGTCCGCATGGATTCTGTGGACGTGCTCACGCAGGCTTCCAACGATGAACGCGTCCGTGAAGCGCTGCTGTATGCGCTCGAAAACGATACAAATCCCGGAGTACGCCTCAAGGCGCTCGATGGATTGAGCGGCTTCGTACGCCAGGATCCGGTCGTTCGCGACGCGGTTTTGCGCACATTGATCGCCGACACAAGTTCCGGCGTGCGCTTGCAGGCTTTGCATCTGGTCGAGCCGATGAAGGCCGACAGCAACGTGCGCGCGGTTCTGACGCGCCTGGCCGCAAGCGATCAGAACGCTTCGATCCGGTCGCAGGCGAAAATCATGCTGGCGCAAACGCCGGAGATGGATTAAAAGACCGTCGTTGGGTCGTTGGTCGGCGGTCACTAGCAAAAGCTTCCGATCCGCGACAAGTTCCAAACGACTGACGACGGGCGACTAACGACCGAGTAAGGAGACCTTCATTGAAGTACGCAATCAAATTCGCTGGCGTGGCTATCACCGCCGTCGCGCTGGTTTCGCTGGCTCTCGGGCAGGAGGGCCGGATCTACCGCGAAGGCGGCAACTGGGTTCAGGAAGTAACGGGCAACTTAAGCGGAGCAAAAAATCTGCGGGTGAAGCTAACCTCTGGTTCAGTAAAGGTGCAAGGCGGATCACAAGCGGGCATCACATATGTCATCCATCGCAAAGCTTATACATCTTCCGAAGAGCAGGCCCGCCGCGAATTTGAATCCAACCGCATCTCGGCATCTATAAAAGGTGATACCGCAGTGATCGTCGCTGAGTCTCGCGGACGCGATCGTAGATGCTCCGATGAATTCGTCATCAATGTTCCACGGAACATCGACTCCGCCAAAATCGAAACCGGGGGCGGCGACGTGAGTGTCACTGCGATCGCGGGGCATGTTGATCTCGCGAGCGACGGTGGCAGCGTTCACGCCGACGATATCGGAGGCTCGTTGTCAGTGGCAACTGGCGGAGGCACGATTGAAGTGGGCAATGCCGGCAGTGATGTGAGTCTGGCCACCGGCGGAGGCAACATCAAAGTTTCTTCCGCCAAAGGCGAGCTTAATATCGCTAGCGGCGGCGGAAACGTAACTGTACTTTCCGCGCTCCAGAGCGCGGTCCTGCAGACTGGGGGAGGCAGTATCCGCCTGGAGAAATGTGGCGGCCGGGTGAAAGCAACAAGCGGCGGTGGGGCGGTCGACCTGGGCGAGATCGGCGGTGCGGTGCAAATCGAGACCGGGGCCGGCAGCATCCGTCTTGGATCGGCCAAGGGGCGCGTCGAGGCTCAGACTGGCGGCGGCAGCATTCAATTGAATGGAGCGACGTCGGTCAAGGCGGAAACTGGCGCCGGTGGTATCACGGTGAAGCTGGTGTCATCATCCGACTTGCGCTCGAATTCCACGCTCGAAACCTCAGCCGGCGATATTACAGTTTATTTTGCAAATGATCTTCCCATCACAGTCCGGGCAGAAATCGAAATGGGCAGCGGACATAAGATTCGCAGCGACTTCAACGATATCCATATTTCGAGCGAGCGCGGAGGCTGGCCCGGCCCGCAGGCCGTAACAGCGGAAGGTCAACTCAATGGCGGTGGTCCGGTGCTTAAGGTGAGGACAAGTTCAGGAAACATCACCTTCCTGCGCGCCTCCCGCTAGCGCGGTGTTTTGAAAGGGCGCGGCTTTCAGTCGCGTCGCATAATCGGCTGCTTCAGAAGCTGAGGTCACGCAAAAGAAAAATTCAGGAGGACCTAATGCTACATCGCTTCCTGCTTTGCATAATGTTTCTATCGCTGGTGGCAAGCGCGCAGCCCGACGAGCGCGCCAACGAAAACGCGAATGTCGAAAGCTGGAGCTTCGGCTATGGATCGGACGAAGGCGGCAGCGCGTCCTCCTATTTGGGCGTGGACATTGCCGATGTCACCGCCGAGCGCATCTCCGCGCTCAAGCTCAAAGAGGAGCATGGCGCCGAGATCACGATGGTCGATGCGGACGCTCCCGCCGGCAAAGCCGGACTCCATGAGCACGACGTGATTCTCACCCTGAACGGCACTTCCATCGAAAGCGCGGCCCAGTTGCGGAGGATGATCAAGGAAATTCCCGCTGGCCGCGTCGTCACCATAGGCCTGAGCCGCGACGGCCAGCCAATGACCATCAAGGTGCAGCTCGGCAATCGAAGTAAGGCAATGTCATGGGAGCCGCATCTTCCCCAAATGCCGGCACTCCCATCGATGCCGCCGATGCCAGACATCGACCTTCCGGTGACGGTGGTGGTCGCGCACACCTCCATGCGCAGCGGCCTGATGCTCGAAAACATCACGCCACAGCTGGGAGATTTTTTCGGCGTCAAGGACGGTAAGGGCGCATTAATCCGCTCGGTTGAAAAGGGCAGCCGTGGCGAAAAGGCCGGCTTCCGTGCGGGCGACGTAATCGTACGGGTCAACGGCCAGCCGGTGCACGATGCCTCCGACTTTACACACGCCCTGCACGGATCGGCTGGCGCTACCGCGACCGTGACCATCATGCGCGACAAGCGCGAACAAAATATCACGCTCACACTCCCCGAGAAGAAAGATTCCGGCCGGCTTCTCGAAGATAGTTTTGAGATTCCCGAGTTCACGGAAGAGACAGAACGAGTGCTCAGCCTTGCCGACAGTCAGCTCGCGAAACTCGACACAAAGAAGTTGCAACAGGATATGCAGGAAGCCCAGAAAGACTTAGACGCCGCCGGGGAGTGCCTCCAGGAGCGCCAGCATGAGTTGGAAGAGCGTCGTGACGGAATGCGAGAGCGCGTTGAGGAGCAACAAGAAAACATGCGCGAACGGCAAGATGAAATACGTGAGAAGCAGGAAGAGATGCATGAGCGGCTGCAGGAAATGATCCACAGCCAAGAGGACATGCATCAGAAGGTCTCGGGCCATTGGGCCGAGATCTAATCTGCTATGGTTGAAAAATCCAGAGCCGCACGCTTACGAAAGTAACGCGCGTATCCCCGGACCCTAACTGCGTCAAGTAAGTTCTGATTCAGCATATGGGCCTCTGTGCCCCTCTGTGTACCCTGCGGTTTATGCTTTTTTGCGGGAACTTGGCCTGAAAGGTCCACCAAATCCCTCCGCACTAGTGCATCGCCACTGGTTACC
>JBAVYO010000333.1:0-8240 GCA_049698855.1 Terriglobales bacterium | reverse complement strand
CATTGCTCCTCTCTGCCCTTATTTCCAGCACTGTGGAGGCTGCCACTACCAGCACATTCCCTACGAGCGGCAGCTTCAATTCAAAGTGCAGATCCTGCGCGAGACTTTCGAGCGTATCGGGAAAATTGCGCTGCCCAGCGAAATTCGCGTCCATCCTTCGCCGCCGTGGAATTACCGCAATCGCACGCGGCTGCAAGTGCGGACGCTTCCGGGTTTCGCGCTCGGCTACTACAAGTTCGGCTCACGGGAGTTTCTTCCGGTGGTCGAATGTCCCATCAGTTCGCCGCTCATCAATCGTGCGGTCGCGCGGCTGACCGAGCTTGAAGGATTAAATTGTCCGGCGGCAATTGAAGAGCTGGAGCTATTCGCCGATGCAGGGGACGAACACTTGCTCGGCTGGTCCTTCTGCGAGCACGGCGCGATCGAGAAAGATCTTATCGCCTGGGCAGAGGCCGTTCAGCGCGAATTCCCCGATCTGGTTGGCTTGCATTTTTTTACTTCGCGGCGCCGCTTGGAGGACGAAGCACCACCAATGTTGAAGGCGCTAGCGGGCGTTGGCGCAAAAGCAATTCGATATCGAACCGGAAGCGCCGAGTATCAAGTGAGTCCAGGCTCGTTCTTCCAGGTCAATCGCCACTTAGTGGATGAACTCGTTTCGGTTGTTACCGCCAATATAAATGGAGAGACAGCGCTCGACTTATACGCGGGAGTAGGATTGTTCTCAATACCACTTTCACGCAGTATTCATCACATTTTTGCTGTAGAGTCGTCACAGACTTCTTTCGAGGATCTAAGGCAGAATGTACCTGCGAGTGTGAAAGCGGTTGGCACGCTCGCCGAAGATTATCTGAGAAGCCGGCATGTACGAAGACGTCCGGAACTGGTCGTCTTGGATCCTCCACGCACAGGCGCTGGCAAAGCGGTGACGCGCTCTTTGATAGAACTCGGCGTGCAGCGCATCCGTTATGTTTCGTGCGATCCAGCCACGCTGGCCAGGGATCTCGCCCCCCTACTGACGGCTGGTTATCGCATCGAGGAGGCGCACCTGTTCGATTTGTTTCCTCAAACGTTTCATATCGAATCGGTGATCCTGCTAGCGCGCTGACCGCTTTCATGCTGCGAGGGTTTCTCCTGGAAGGGTGGGTAGCCGGAGTTCCGACGCTCGCAAGGGTGCCGTACTCCGCGTTCCCCGCCCATTTTTGTCGAGGGGCGAAATTAGTATCTGGGACTTCTCACAACCTTGATTCGCGAATCGAAGCCGCCTCGCCAGCCGCTCTTTTGGGCGGCGATTGTTTTTTCCCTCGGCCTCTGGATGGGTGTTCGCGCATGGCGTCCTCCTGTCTGGTGGATGATCGCCATCCTGGCCTTCAGTTTCGCCGCGCTCTGGTTTCTTTCCCGGCGCGCATGGGTTGCCCGGAGGCTGGCGCTTGCTGTCTGGTTCCTGTTCGGCGCATTTCTGATTCAGATTCGCGGACGCCCGCCCGACGATCCTACCCTTCTTGCGCTTTCCGATGGCCGTCCCGTAATACTGACCGCGCATGTAATTCGCGAGGGCTACGCGCACGCGAGCGGGCCGCGCTCAATCCGGCAGTCCATAGACGTAGAGACAGAGACGATCGAGAACGAGGGCAAGACGTGTCCGGGGCGCGCCGGAGTCCGGCTGTCGCTTTACGAGAAAGTTGAAAATTCGAACGCGAGTTCGGTCCAGGAGACGGACGATGCGTCTGCGCCGCAGGACGCTCGAGATAAGAATAAAGGTGGCGGTCCAGCAGCCGCGAACGAGCCCGCGCCTGCTTTGCCCGCTCCGGCGTTTTCTTATGGCACGCGCCTTCGCATTCGTGTCAAGCTGCATACCGCCCGCAATTTCCGCAATCCTGGAGCATTCGACTACGAGGGATACCTGCGCGAGAACGGCATCAGCATGCTCGGCTCGGCGCAAATAGCCGACGTCGAACTTCTCCCCGGATTCTCCGGCAGCCGAGTCGCCCGTTGGCGCGCCCGCATTCACGCCAGCATCATCCGCAAGATTCACGAACTGTGGCCCGCCCCGCAAGCCATCCTGATGGATGCCATGGTGCTCGGCGAAGAGTCTTTCCTGCGCAATGCCACGCGCACCGAATTCCAGCGCTCCGGCACTTACCATCTCCTCGTCGTTTCCGGCATGAACTTGAGCATTTTGGCGTTTGCCATCTTTTGGACGCTGCGGCGGCTTCATCTCGATCCAGCGATCGCCGCCCTGACCACTGTGATCGTCTCCTTTGCCTATGCGTTTGTGGTCGGGGTTGGGCCGCCGGTTTGGCGCGCCGCGCTTATGCTCGCAACTTATCTCGGTGCGCGCCTGCTGTATCGCGAGCGGAACATGCTCAACGCGATCGGAGCTTCCGCGATTGGAGTGCTCATTGTTTCCCCGGATGCCGTCTTCGGTGCCAGCTTCCAGCTTACTTTTCTGGCGGTGGCGATCATCGGCGGCATCGGCGAGCCGCTGCTGGAGCGCACCACGCTGCCCTATATCCGCGGCCTGAAGCTGCTGACGTCCACCAGTTACGATCTGCACGTCACCCCCGCCGCCGCGCAGCTTCGTCTCGACTTGCGGCTAATCGCCGGTAGGCTATCGCGCCTGATCGGCGACCGCGCGGCCCTCGTAGTGCCCGCACTGCTCATCCGCATCACCATCCGCGTGGGCGAGCTGATTTTCATTTCCACGCTTATGCAGGCGGGGCTGGCTTTGCTGATGGCGTATCACTTTCACCGTGCCACTACTATGGGCATGCCCGCCAACTTCTCTGTCATTCCACTGACGCAAGTGCTGATGCCGGCTGCCGCCGCAGCCGTCGGGGTCGGCTACATATCGGCCACCTTGGCCAAGCCCGTGGTGTGGATTTCAGGCCTTGCGCTTGACGCGATCACAGGCACCGTTCACTGGCTGGGCGGTGCGCGGAATATTGGCTCGTCCTTCGCCGACCTGCGGGTGGCCGTGCCATCCACGGCCACAATCCTGATTGCAATCGCCGCCCTCGCATTGGCCATGATTGCGGCGCGCCGAACCCGCATCGTGGCCGCTGCCTCGCTTGCACTGCTAGCAGCCGTCGCTTCCTGGATTGCGTTCGTCCCGTCGCACCCGCACATTCGGCCTGGAGTCATGGAGATGACTGCCATCGACGTCGGCCAGGGTGACTCCATCCTGCTGATCACGCCGCAAGGCCGTTCCTTGCTCATTGACGCCGGTGGCCTGCCACAATGGATGCACTCCGATTTCGACATTGGCGAGCAAGTCGTTTCTTCTTATTTATGGAATCGGGGCTTCGACCGCCTCGACGCAGTCGTCATCACGCATCCGCATGCCGATCACCTTGGAGGCATGCCTGCTGTGATTGCTAATTTCCATCCCCGGCAACTCTGGATGAGCATCGACCACCCTAAGGGTGAACTCGCGCCCATTGTCGCTCAGGCTCTGCGCGCGGGCATGGATGTATCCGTCAAGAAAGAAGGAGACGAACTCGACTACGGCGGAGCGCACATCCGAATGCTTGCGCCGGGCCGCGACCAGATTACCGGCTCCATGCGGCCGAATGATGACTGCCTCGTGTTCACAGCCGCGTTTGGCTTGACCACGGCTTTGCTGGAAGGCGACGCCGAACGGCCAGCGGAGCGCCGAGTGATCGAGGAGCGCCCAGAAGCCGTGCTGCTCAAAGTGGCCCATCACGGCAGCGCGACCTCAACTTCAGCCGATCTGCTTTCGACCGTCCATCCGCGCTTTGCGGTCATTTCCGTAGGCGCTAGAAATGTTTACGGACATCCGCGGCGCGAGGTGCTTGACCGCCTGCAACAAGCGGGAGTCGCAACCTTTCGTACAGACGAAGACGGAGCAGTCAGTTTCTATCTCGACGGAAAGTCCGTCACGCCGAATGTCGCGCTCATCCAGTGATCTCAGCGGTCTCGTCATCGTCGAGCGGCGGCTGCTTGCGGTAGTCTTCGATCAGCTTCTCGGCCTCGGCGGCGTTGTCCTTGCGCACCAGAATCATCGAACCACCCACGCCGGGAAACGTCTCCTGCGTGGCGTCGATCGATCGCAAGTCGGCGTCAATGCCCGCCGAGTCCAGCAGGCCTTTCACTACCATGGCTTCGGTTTCCTGTTCCGTGTCGAAAACCTTCACGAGTTCTTCGTTGGGAACGGGCTGAGGTTGGGGCGCGGCGGAAGTTGAGTCTGGCATGCATCCTCCATTGAAACCACTGCTATTAGATTACGGCACTTAGTGTCGCGCTGTCTTGTCGCCGCGAAAGTTCATGGCCCATGGGACCTTGCTTCGCCTGCCCATGATGGCACAATGGCGAGTAACGCAACGGATGCGGGTGGGGCCACATCCAATAAGTACGACGCGTGGGTGCGGGCTCAGGGGGTGGCATGGAAGTTCATCGGGCCGGGGAATCTGGGGAGCAGGACGAGGAAGGCCGGAGACTGCGGCGCTTGCAGCTCATGATGAGCATGGTGATGTCCGTCCTCAGCCAGGATCCCGATCTCACGGTGGAAGAAGCGGCCGACATGGCTGCCAATGCGCGCCGCGCCGCTCTGATTATGTTTCCCGACAAAGAACTCGCCTACGATCTTATCTATCGTCCGCGCCTTCAGCGATTGATCAACGAACGATTTCGCTTGCAGTAGGTTGGGCTTATTTTTCAATGATGTCTCGTGCTACTCCGTGGGTATTCCTTCTTGTAATGGTCCTTTCAGGATTGTAATTTAGGGGACTCCCCCCTACCCGGTCTATTGGAATCAAGACTTTGGCGGCAGAATTTTTCAAAGTCTTGATTCGTAATGAGTTAGAGGCAAAGTATTCATAAAGGTAATTATCCCTTGACAGTATGTAAGTATTCTGCTATTTTGGTTGTAGGTAAAAGCCATGAACCGCAAGCCCAAGATGCAGCGATTCCCCTTAAAGGCCTTCCAAGCACAGTTCCCCAATGACGCTGCCTGCCTCGAATGGCTCAAAAACTATTTCTATCCCGACGGCATCCTTTGTAAGAACTGCGGTGAGGTCACGAAACATTACCGCATAGCGAGCCGCCCATCGTATTGCTGCGAGCACTGCGGCAACCACGTTCACCCGACGGCTGGGACGATCTTCCACAAATCGCCCACCCCGCTCACGACTTGGTTCTACGCCATGTACCTCATGTCTGCGACTCGCTGTGGAATCTCCGCGAAACAGATCGAGCGCGAAACCGGCGTGACCTACAAAACCGCGTGGCGCATGTTCAAACAGATTCGCTCTATGCTTGGCGACGAAAAGAGCGGCCCGATTGGCGGACGAAACCGGCAAGTCGAAATGGACGAAACGTACTACGGCAGCGAAGCCAAAGGCACGCGGGGCCGTGGGACTACCAAGGCTCCCGTTGTCGGCATGGTGCAGCGCAAAGGACAGGTTCGCGCATTTGTCGCTGCCGACGTGAAAGCCGATACGCTGAACGGACTCATCAAGGAACACGTGCTTCCGAAGTCCACAGTATTTACGGATACTTTCCGTTCCTACAATGGGCTGAGCGCACGCGGTTACACCCACGAACGAATCAACCACAGCGAGGGAGTCTACGTAGTTGGCGAGGTTCACACAAACACGATTGAGGGATTCTGGAGCCTCGTAAAGCGCGGCATCAGCGGCGTCTATCATCAGGTCGGGCGCAACTATTTGCAAACGTACTTCGACGAATATAGCTTCCGCTACAACCGGCGCTTCGATGAACAGCCGATGTTCTGGAGCTTCTTGCAGCAAGTTGAAAAGCGCGATGCAGTCGTGCGCAGTGCGATCCCGCTAACCGAGCCATTCTGACTCGGGTTTGGCCGTCACGGGCGTACGCGCGATCTAAGCCGATCCCGTCTGGGGCCAGCTTTTATCAAAAACCAATGGTCGCGTTAGCCATTTGAAACCCTCGGAAGGGGTTATCGCCGCAACGTGAATGTGGGCGCCGACGCTTTCGCAGTTGGGGATGAGCTTCGCCGCCAGCGGGCTGTTGTAGGCTTCGATCCGGCTTGTAACTAAATCCCGCGCACCTTCTATTGAGAGGTGCGGCCCAGTTGGCTTCCTGTACTCGGAAAAGCGGGGATCGTTTTGGATCAGTCCTGTACCCGGACCTGCTAGTAGAGATTGGCCGGGACTGAGAATAATGGCTGTGACTTGCGGTTCGGCCTTCTTGTTTTTATGGCGAAACTCTAGGTATGCCGAGGATGGCCGCTGATTGAAGTAGCCAGCGAAAATCACCCTCGCTACGAGATCATCGTTTTCGTCATTGGGGTCGACCTCTTCCCAAGGGTCGAGCGTGCCATCCTGCCATGCCTGATCAAAAAAGGGCTTTAGAACCTCGCCAAATTTTTCCACATAATGTCTAAGACTGTTGAAACTTCGGGAGGCGAGCCGAGTTTTCTGTTTTGCGATTTCAGCGACTAGATCAAAGGAGCCATCCGGAAGTTTTATGATCTCACCCATGAGGCCAAGGGCGAGCGTTTTGTCGGGAGCCGCGATCTCGAAAATCTTCTGAGCATCGTTGCTTGTGCTGTAATCTGCCTTGGTTGGGTCGTTCCCGCCCCTTCCGTCTGCACCCATCACATAGCCAAATTTCGTGTAGCACAGCGGTATCGCAGTCATGCGTGAATCCAGTAAAATCGGGCCGGAATAGGAGAGCACCGACCCTCGAACTCCATAAGCCGTTTGACATTGCGGGCGAGACACGGCATCCTCTCCTTACGGAGAATCTGCTGGCTTGCCCCAAACCTTCCGGCAAGAATGCTGGGGATGCGGCCTTTACTTTCAGAGCGGGCTGGATTACGCCCGCTCGAAACTCATTCCAAATTACAATTGTAGCTTCATTAGTTCTCCCGCACTCCAATCCCGGTGATCCCAGTCACCGCAGCCAATAGGATTGAGACATACACTTCATCCCATGAACAAGACGGTCATCGCCGCGATTCTGCTAATCCAAATGCTGTACGCAGTCTGCGCCGCTCAGAATGCCCCTCTCCCTGAAAAACCGCCGCCCGCTGTCATGATCCTTTGGGGCGTCACTCTTGGCACCGCTCCGCCTCAGTGGCCAAAGTGCTCAGGCTCGCATGGGGACGCGGCGGAGAGAGATCCGGCTTGCATAGGGTCGTTTGGCGCTGTTTACAACCTGATTCCGAACGAAATACATGCACAACGCACCGTCGATCTGACACTTGACGAGGATGGCCGCGTGCAGAAATTCTTTACGGATTTCTCTATCTATGTGTGTGATGACGTGCTACAGGCGTTCAATGCGAAGTTCGGCAAGCCTGTCCATCAAGTTGTGCCCATGCAAAATGGCTACGGTGCCCGCTGGAATGGCGACATGTACACGTGGCGGACCGGGAACGGCAGCGAGTTGGTGCTGAGCGTAAGCGTCGCCGAAATGCGTAGCTGCGACTTAGACGCCGAAACCGTTGACGTTGTGCGCAAGCGGAGCACGCGGGCTGTGCCGACGCCCTAGCTGCGAAAAAGACTGAGTTGCTAGTTTTTCTTGCGGCTGGCCTTTTTTAGATCACCAATAAATTGATCTTCGGTGGGGACGGGGATTTCAGCGCCTTTGGGAGTTTTCTGCACGTCAGTTTCCCCAAAGGCCGTATCCAGAACGGTAGTCGCGGCCCTTTTTTTTCTCTCTTCTTCGATTACGGTTTTTCTCATCGCAACCAACTCCGGGTGATGAAGCACCTCGATAATTTTGTACATCGGAACCACGGCTGCAAAACCTAAGTTCAGCGCATCCTTCAGTGCGGGATCTGATTCGTCAGGAACCCTCCAATGTCCGATCATGGAACCTAACAGATAAGATGAGCCGCCGCCATACAACCTCTTGAGCCTCTCGACCGGGGGGCTATCTGATTCCTCAGTGAGCGGCAAGCTGACCGTGTGCCGAACAAAGACGGGACAACCGCTTAAACCACCGAAAGATTTCGTCTCGATTAGATAGGCTTCGATCATGCCAAATTCCGCGAAAGGGATTTTCTCATCCGGCATCATCGCGAAGTGGCCGGTTCGCACTACCGGCTGATTTTTGCTTGTGTCCGTGATCTTCGGGAATAAGCCTGCCGCGTAAACTTCATCACCGACGCCGATCTCGTATTCCTCCAGAAGCTCGGGCGTGGCAAAAAGCGAATCCGAGAGTGTGGCAACGTCCAATTCCTTCTCAAACGGGAAGGGGGTCACGGCACTGTCCACAGTGGCGCTCTCGGTGGG